>JAMOUS010000280.1 GCA_027067975.1 Bacteroidales bacterium
GGTGTTGGGCGTGGCCGTGGCGGTTGTTATGTTCCTGGCAGTGGCCTGCCGTCAGGAGCAATACATGCCGCCGGGTGAGGTGAAATTACGTTTTTCGGTGGATACGCTCTATTTCGACACGGTCTTCACCACGGTGGGGTCCGCTACGAGGTTGTTTCGTGTATACAATCCGCACGACCGTACCGTACGTATCGACGAGGTACGGCTGGGGAAAGTTGGCGGACCTTTCCGCATCAATGTCGACGGCGAGTCCGGACCGGCGGTGAAGGACGTCGAGATCCTCCCGCATGACAGTCTCTACCTATTCGTGGAGGTGACCATCGATCCGCTCGGAGCCAACATGCCGCTGATGGTACACGACTCCATCCTCTTCATTACGGGCGACAGGGTCGAAGATGTCGATCTCGTCGCCTGGGGACAGGATGTGCATCTTTATGACGGCCGGATCATCGGGACCGAGACCTGGCAGGCCGACAAACCTTACCTGATCGTTCATTCCATGATGGTGGATACCGGTGCCGTTCTCACCATCCGGCCCGGTGTGAAAGTGTACAGCCATTTCGGTTCGACGATCTATGTCGCCGGTACGCTGATTGTCGAAGGAACCCGGGACGAGCCGGTTCTCTTTAGTGGTGACCGCCTCGAGCCGATGTATTTTGACATTCCCGGGCAGTGGAGCGGGATCTATATTCTCAATGGGAGCCAGGGAAACCGTATCGACCATGCCGAGATCCGCAACGGCACCTATGGCGTGCATCTGGGCAACTTTTACGCTGAGGATCCTCCTCCCGATCTACGGATCACCAATACGGTGATCGAGCACATGAACTGGGCGGGGATCTCGAGTGTGGGGGCTTCCGTCATGGCGGCCAACTGTGTGGTGGCCGATTGCGGCTATTATGCGCTCACACTGACCACCGGCGGTGATTACCGTTTTGTGCATTGTACGGTCGCCAATTTTTGGCGTTGGTCGAATCGTCGCACCCCCTCGGTGGTGGTGAGCGATCATTACATTCTGAACGATTCGGTGCTTTTCACCGGCGAACTGGTGCGGGCCGAGTTCCTCAATAGCATCCTCTGGGGCGATCTGGAGGATGAATTTGCGGCCGCTCCGCTGGAGGAGGGCGATACCCTGGCATTCCTTTTCGACCATGTGTTGCTTCGGGCCACAAATACCGGTGATACCGCGCGTTTCCACAATGTCTGGACCGTGGGTCCTCCGGGATTTGCGGATGTGTGGAATTACGACTACCGATTGGATTCCTCCTCTGTGGCCCGCGACCGCGGGGCGGCGGTCTATGCTCAGGAGGTGCCGGAAGATCTGGCGGGATACGACCGCATGGCCGACGGCCGTCCCGACCTGGGGGCTTACGAGTACCAGCCGGCCGATACTGCCGGCCGGTAAGACATTGGATCGGTACATGAGACGGAGAGTGTTCTGGTTCTTCTGTCTCCTTATGGGGCTTCATGCTGCCGGCATCCGGGCGCAGGAGCCTTACGGGATCCTGTTTTACAATACGGAAAACTTCTTCGACCCTTATGACGATTCGCTCACGCGGGATGAGTCTTTTACGCCGGCGGGGGAGAAGCACTGGACCTTTTCCCGTTTCCGCCGTAAGGCCGTGGCGGTGTACAAGGTGATCCTGGCGGCAGGGGAGACGGCCGGCATGACGGCGCCTGAGCTCGTCGGCCTGGCAGAGGTGGAGAACGGTTATGTGTTGCATTATCTGCTGGAGGAGACCCCGTTCAGTGTGTTGGGATACCGGGCTGTGCATTACGAGTCGCCCGATCCCCGCGGCATCGACGTTGCGTTGTTGTACGACCCCGCGCGGGTGCGGGTGCTCTTCTCGCGGCCTTTGCGGGTGGTGCTGCCGCACGATACCTCCTTCGCCACGCGCGACATCCTCTTTGCGCGGATACGTATGGCCCAGGGGGATACCTTGCAACTGTTCGTCTGCCACTGGCCTTCACGCTACGGTGGGGCGGCCGCCACGGCTGGACGCCGCCGTGCCGCAGCGGCCGTCATCGCTGCCGTCCTCGACACCCTGCCTCCGGCGGCCGTGCGGCGCCAGGTGATCGTCATGGGCGACCTCAACGACGAGAGGAAAGACCTTTCTGTGGATCTGCTCACCCGGCCTCCTTATCGTCTCAGTGACCTGCTGGAAGAGGAGGAAAAGAAAGGAAGGGGATCGCTCTTTTACGACGGCCGGTGGTGGATGTTCGACCATTTCCTGGTGGGGGAGGAGTTACGGCGGCGGGTGGTGGAAGCCCATGTGTTACGGATGCCTTTTCTGTTCGATCCCGGCCATCCGGAGCGCCCCTGGCGCACTTACACCGGCCCGCGGTACGTTGGCGGCTTCAGCGATCATCTTCCGGTGATGCTCCTTCTTCGGCAGCCATGAGGTTTTTCCGAACCTCAAGGCCCATCTCACGGGCTTTTTCCAGCATGTAACGGTAGGCTTCCCGACGATCGTTGCGGATGGTCCCCTCCAGGATCGCCTCCTTGATCGCCTCCTTGAGGATGCCGATGGTCCGGGACGGCGGTATCCCGAAGGTTTCCATGATGTCCTCGCCCGTAACAGGCGGCTGGAAATTGCGGATGGCATCCTTTTCTTCGATCTCTTTAAGCTTTTCCCTTACCTTGCGGAAGTTCTCCAGATGTTGTCGTACTTTCCGTTCGTTCTTGGAGGTGATGTCGGCCTCACAGAGGAGCATGAGATCGTCGATGTCGTCACCCGCTTCGAAGAGGAGGCGCCGCACGGCCGAGTCGGTCACCTCGTTGGTGGTGAGGGCGATGGGGCGCAGGTGGAGGGCAACCAGCTTCTGGACGTACTTCATCTTGTCGTTGAGGGGCAGTTTGAGACGACGGAAGATGCGGGGTACCATCTTCGAGCCGATGAAGTCGTGACCGTGGAAGGTCCACCCCTGCCCCTCGACGAACTTTTTGGTGGCGGGTTTGGCCACGTCATGCAGGAGGGCGGCCCAGCGCAGCCAGAGGTTGTCGCTTTTGCGGGCAACGTTGTCGACCACCTGGATGGTGTGGAGGAATACATCTTTATGAGCTTTCCCCTGGCGTTGATCGACCCCCTTGAGGGCGTGGATCTCGGGGAGGATCTCCTCGAGCAGTCCGGACCTGTCGAGCAGCAGGAAGCCGACGGAAGGTCGCGGGCTCATCAGGATCTTGTTGAGCTCGGTGATGATGCGCTCCATGCTGACGATGTGGATCCGTTTGCGGTTGAGGCGGATGGCTTCGAAAACGGTGGGCTCGATACGGAAGTCGAGCTGGGTGGCGAAGCGAATGGCCCGCAACATGCGAAGGGGGTCGTCGGAGAAAGTGATGCGGGGATCAAGGGGGGTGCGGATCAAATGCTTGCGGAGGTCATCGAGACCATGGAAAGGATCCAGGAAGGTGCCCCATTCCTTGGGGTGGAGCGCAAGCGCCATGGCGTTGATGGTGAAATCGCGCCGGCGCTGGTCGTCTTCGAGCGTGCCGTCTTCGACAATGGGCTTGCGTGAATCGCGACGGTACGATTCACGACGGGCCCCCACAAAGTCAACCTCAATGTTCTCATACCGGAAGTTGGCCGTGCCGAAGTTCCGGAAGACGTTCACCCGTGGGCGGGGTCTCAGACGCCGGGCAACCGCACGTGCCACCTCAATCCCGCGACCCACCACCACAATGTCAATGTCAAGATCGGGATGATCACGCCCCAGCAAACAATCCCGGACATATCCACCCACCACGAAAGCCGGAACATCCATCTCTCCACTTACCTCCGATACCACCCGGAACAGAGGATGATCCAGACAATCCCTTAATTTCTCTTCCAACCCGCCCGCGTGATTCTTCATGATGCATTCAGATCAAACAAATGACAAAATTGAGACAAAAATAAAAGTTTCTTTACGATTCTATTCAGAAAAGCGTTATCTTTGCACTCAATTCAGAAAAAGGTATTTTGATTGTGTCCAAATAAAAATAATTGTAAAGTAGAAGAAAAATGGCAGAACATTTGACCGTAGAGACATTCAAGCAGAAGGTCTTTGATTACACGAAGCATCAGGACTGGCAGTTTGCAGGGGACAAGCCCTGCATTATCGATTTTTATGCTGACTGGTGTCAGCCGTGTAAGATCGTGGCGCCGATCATTGAAGAGCTGGCAGAGGAGTACAAAGGCAAGGTGGACTTTTACAAAGTGGATACGGAAGCCCAGCAGGAGCTGGCCGCTGTGTTCGGGATCCGTAGCATTCCTTCGTTGCTTTTCTGTCCGAAGGATGAACCGCCGCAGATGGCAGTGGGTGCTATTCCGAAGGAGACCTTTTACAAGGCCATCAAAGAGGTCTTGAAAGTTGACAAAGAAGAAGAGGTGAAAAAAGAAGGTTGAGGCCTCATCAGAGGCTGGGTGACAACACAACATGGAAAAAAGAGGGGCAAATGCCCCTCTTTTTTTTGGTGGCTTCCGGAAAAAATCCTTAACTTCGTCCCGATAATTACGGGGGTGCCTTACTGAACAGGCTGAGATCAAACCCTTTGAACCTGATCCGGGTAATGCCGGCGCAGGGAGTTTGACCGATCCCCCTTTTTGTCGTACATAAAAAAGTTTGTAAGATGAAAAGGATCATTGTGTCTTTTGTTGCCCTTTTTTGGGCGGGGGTGGTTTTTCCCCAGTTTTCGCTTTCGGGCCGGATCAAAGATGATTCCGGTAAGCCACTGGCCGGTGCCAATGTGGTATTGGCAGGTACGTATCTGGGTACGGTGAGTGATGAGGAAGGGGGATTCTATTTTTCTCATCTGCCTTCCGGTACTTACCGGTTACGGGTGAGTTTTATCGGATATGAAACGTTTGAAAAGATCGTGGAACTGAGCAAGGATACGGAGATCGAGGTGATCCTGGAGGCGTCGCCGATCCTGGCCGATGAGGTGGTGGTCTCCGGGGTACGTGCCGGAAGCGAGATCCCTGTTACCTTTACGAATGTCACGCGGCAAGAACTGGAACAAAGGAATCTGGGGCAGGATATTCCTTTTTTGTTGAAATCCCTTCCTTCGGTGGTGGTGACCTCCGACGCTGGGGCCGGTGTGGGGTATACGGCCTTTCGCATCAGGGGCACCGACCTGACCCGTATCAATGTGACGATGAACGGGA
>JAMOUS010000281.1 GCA_027067975.1 Bacteroidales bacterium
CCGAGAGAAAGCCGATCAGAAACATCAGCGATCCCAGGGATCCGAACAGATGCATGGGGCGCTTGCCGAAACGCGTGATGAAGGTCACCGACATCAGATCAAGATACCCCTTGATAAAACGGGAGAGCCCGAACTTCGTGACACCGTACTTCCGGGGACGATGCTGCACCACCTTCTCCCCGATCTTCCGAAACCCGGCCTGCTTGGCCAAAACCGGAATATAACGGTGCATCTCCCCGTACACTTCGATCGACTTGACCACCTCGCGGCGGTAGGCTTTCAGCCCGCAGTTGAAGTCATGCAACTTGATGCCCGTGACGATCCGGGCGGTAAGATTGAAAAACTTGCTCGGCACCGTTTTGGTGATGGGATCGTATCTTTTTTTCTTCCACCCCGACACCATGTCGTAACCTTCTTCCCGGATCATCTTCACCAGGGCGGGGATCTCGTCGGGACTGTCCTGGAGGTCGGCATCCATGGTGATGACCACCTCGCCCGCGGCGGCACGGAATCCCGTATGCAGGGCGGCCGACTTGCCGTAATTGCGCTGGAAACGGATCCCCTTCACCTCGGGATATTTCCGCGCCAGCTCCTCGATCACTTCCCATGAACCGTCGTCACTGCCGTCATCGACATAGATGATCTCGTAACGATATCCTTCCTGTTCACACACACGACGGATCCATTCCGTCAGTTCGGGCAGCGACTCGTGCTCGTTGTACAAAGGGGAAACGATCGATAGGTCCAGTGTTTCAGCCATAGATCATTCTTCTTCCTGAGCCACTTCGGCAAAAGGATTTTCCGGTTCGTTCTTGATGAAGATCGCCGCCACCAACGCCACCAGCGTGGTGAGGATGACAGAGCCGGGGATGGACATGAGGGCTTTCAGCCATGGCTTGCTCCAGGTCATGGAACGCTCTATGGCAAGCTGCACCTGTTCCTCGGGAAGCCCTTTCTCAAGCAAGAGCTGACGACTGAATTCCATTTGCCGCTGTGTCAGATCCGGATCGATCACAGTATAGAGCAACCAGGTAAACACACCCGATATGATACCCACATACAACCCTGCCACGGCAGCAGCCCCTATCGCCTGCCCATAGGTAATGTACCCTTCCCTGACATTGTCGCGGTACGACCTGAGTATAAGCACGACCCCCACAATATAGATAAGATACACCACCGCCCCTAAAGCAGGGTTGAACATCTTGTCAAGGAAATAAAGGACAAGAGAATAAAGGATCAACACCAGTGCAAAGAACAAGGCCGGAGCAAAAACCCCCTTCCATACAGAAATTTTCTTGTTTTCCATAACCGAACGACTTTGTGATCATGACAAATATACGTTTTTTTCCTCATTGCCTTCACTGACTTCCCTAAACCCGCATGGAATTTGCCCGGTAAGGAAAATCTTTCTATTTTTGCACGGGGGTAAGTCTTATACGACCAGCTCCCGCCGAACTCCCCCAGGACCGGAAGGTAGCAAGGGTAAGGCGGTTGTAGCGGTGCGATATAAGTAGCTTGCCCCTTTTTTTAGTTCCAAGTTCCAAGTTCCAAGTTCCGAGTTCCGAGTTGACAACGCTTGAATCCTTTTTTATCTTTTGCCTTTTGCCTGAACCCTTTTGCCTTCCTTGTCCGCCGTAGCTTCGGCAAAGGCGCACCGCTTCATCGCATTATCGCTTTATCGCTTCACCGTGTCCGCCGGAGCTTCAGCGTAGGCGCATCGCCTTAAAACGGACAAAACCTCCTTTTCCCTTGGCGGATCTTCCCGGGATTTCTTATCTTTATCAGGAGTGTACAGATCTCTTTTTCATTTTAAGCCTTCTTTGCCATGCTCATCAAGATGTATCCGCAGTCGCCCAGTCAGAAGCATCTCCGTCGCATTGCGGAGATCCTTGAAGAGGGAGGGTTGGTGATCTATCCCACCGATACGGTTTATGCCATCGGCTGCAGTATTGACAAGCCGAAGGCGCTTGAGCGGCTGGCCCAGCTCAAGGGGGTCGACCCGAAGAACCCGGAGCTTTCGTTCATCTTTTCCGACATCGACCAGATCGCAGACTACACGCCGCCTTTGGACAAACCTTTGTTCAAGCTCCTGAAGCACCACCTGCCGGGGCCGTTCACTTTCATCCTGCCGGCCAACAGCAAGGTACCCAAGCTCTTCAAGGGGAAGAAGCGCACCATCGGCGTACGTATCCCCGACTGCAACATCACCCGCGAACTGGTACGTACCCTGGGCAAACCCCTCCTCTCGGCCTCGATCCATGATGAGGACGAGGTGATCGATTATACCACCGATCCGGAGCTGATCCATGAAAAATACAAGGATATCGCCGACGTCGTCATAGACGGCGGCTTTGGCAACAATGTCGCCTCGACGGTGGTCGACTGCACCGGCGACGAGCCGGTGATCGTCCGTCAGGGCATCGGCGAGTTGGAGCTCTGACCTTCGCCGGGGATCATTTTTTCCAGAAGGCGGGGGAGAAGAGGATCAGCACGGTAAAGAGCTCGAGCCTCCCCAGCATCATCAGGAATGATAGGAACCACTTACCGAAGGGGGAGATGTGGTAGAAGTTGTCCATTGGGCCGACGGTGCCCAGCCCCGGCCCCACGTTGCCAAGGGTGGTGGCCACAGCGCTCACGGCCGAGTCGACCGTCGGCTCCATCACGGAGATGACGATCACGCCCGCGGCAAAGATGGCGATATAGATCACGGCAAAGGCCAGCACATTGGTGATCACACGCGAAGAGACCTTGTGGTGGTTGAAACGCACGGGGATGACGGCATTGGGATGAATGAGGCGGCGCAGTTCATACCGGCTGTTCTTGATGAGCAGCGCAATGCGCATGATCTTCATGGACCCTCCCGTCGAACCCGCCGAACCGCCAAAGAACATCAGCACCAGCAGGATCACCGCCAGGAAAGGCTCCCATTTGAGGTAATCGGTGGTCACATAGCCCGTCGTCGTAATGATCGACACCACCTGGAAGAGACCTTCCCGCACCGCCACCTCCACATCACGGTGATGGATGACGATGAGGAAGGTCACCACCATCAGCGAAAACCCCGCGATAAATCCGGCATACCACCGGAACTCCTCGTTCTTCCACACTTTCCTGAACTGGCGGTGCAGCGCATAATAAGAAAGGGTAAAGTTCATCCCCGCAATGAACATGAAGAAGATGATGACATACTGGATGAAAGGAGAGTTCCAGTAGGCGATACTGGCCTGTTTGGTGGAATAACCGCCCGTAGCCATGGTGGTGAAGGCATGGCACACCGCATCAAAGGGGCTCATGCCGCCGAGGATGAGCAATCCCGCTTCAGTGGCGGTAAAGAGGATGTAGATGCCCCAGAGTCGTTTGGCCGTCTCTTTCACCCGGGGATGGAACTTATCGGGCACCGGCCCCGGGACCTCGGCAGCAAAGAGCTGCATCCCCCCGATCCCCAGAAAAGGCAACACCGCCAGCGAGAGGACGATGATCCCCATCCCTCCCATCCACTGGGTGATGCTACGCCAGAAGAGTACCCCGTGCGGCAGCGACTCGATATCGTTGAGGATCGACGAGCCGGTGGTGGTGAACCCCGACATCGTCTCAAAAAAAGCATCCGTGAGATTGGGGATGGCCCCGGACAACAAGTAAGGCAAAGTCCCGAAGAAGGAAAAGACGATCCATACCAGGCTAACGATGATATACCCTTCGCGTTTGCCGAAATTGCGGTCGATATGGCGGTTGACGAGCCACAGCAATCCTCCCGCGCCAAAGGTGATCAAGGCGCTGTAGAGCAACGGGAGGGAGTCGCCCTCATGATAAAGCAGCGAGACCAGGAACGAGAGAAAGATAAACCCGCTCTCGAGGATGAGCAGGAAACCGAGGATGAAGACGATGATTCTTTTGTTGATCACGGGCTATTGGTTTTTCCAGAAGGTTCGTGTAAAGAGGATGAGCACGGCGAAGAGTTCCAGTCGTCCCAGGAGCATGAGGGCCGACAGCACCCATTTGCTGACGGCCGGCAGGGCCGAGAAGGTGGAAGCAGGCCCCACGCTCCCCAGGCCGGGTCCGATGCCGCCCATCGTCGTGGCGGCGGCCCCCATGGCCGAGGTGGTGTCGAGACCGTTGACCACCAAGATCAGCGAGCCTATGGCAAAGGTGAAGATATACAACACAAAGAAGGCAAAGGTCCGCGACATTAGCTCGGGGGTGACGCTCTCTTCGCCGATGCGCACGTTGATCACCGCCCGGGGATGCAGCAGGCGCTGGTACTGCACCTTCAGGTTGTTGAGGAACATCAGGTGCCGTCCCACCTTGATGCCGCCGGCGGTGGATCCGGAGGATCCCCCCACGAACATCAGCAGGAAGATGAAGAACCAGGCATGGTGGGTCCATTGCATGTAGTCGGCCGTCGAAAAGCCGGTACAGGTGACGATACTGGTGACCTGAAAGAACCCCTCGCGGAAAGCCCGGACCAGCGGGAGATGCTGGAACACAACCAGGAAGACCGTGATGATCATCCCGGCACCGCCAAGGATCAGCAGATAGAAACGCAGCTCCGGGTTGTGCAGCGGCTTATGGAAACGCCCCCGCAACACCTGCAACAGGAGGGTGAAGTTCATGCCTGCAAGGATCATGAACACCAGCACCACATACTGTATGTACGGTGAATAAGCCCCTATGCTGGCATTGCGTGTGGAGAAGCCGCCCGTAGCGATGGTGCCGAACGAGTGGCACAAGGCATCAAAGAGCGGCATTCCCCCCGCCAGGAGGAAGAGGGTCTCCAGGCCCACGAGGGAGATGTAGAGCACCCACAACATGCGGGCGGTCTCCCGCACACGGGGTTTCAGCTTGCTGGTCTGCAACCCCACCGACTCCACCTGGAAGAGCTGCATGCCGCCGACACCCAGGAAAGGCAGGATAGCGATGAACATGATCAGGATGCCCATCCCGCCGATCAGGTG
>JAMOUS010000282.1 GCA_027067975.1 Bacteroidales bacterium
CAGTTCCCTGGCATGCAGATGGATGCCTCCGCCGGAGTCGGAACGGGGATAGCCGTACTTCAGGTCGCCGCGGATGGGACACCCCACCGCCGCCAACTGCGCCCGGATCTGATGATGCCTTCCCGTCAAGAGTGTCACCTCCAGGAACCAGTACGTACGCGAACGTCCCACCACCCGATATTCCAGTTCGGCACGCTTGGAGCCTTCCACCTCTCCGGTATAGGCGAACGACTTGTTCAACCGGCGGTTGCGGACGAGGTAATGCACCAGCCGTCCCTCCTCCGCGGGCGGCCGTTCCCGCACCACCGCCCAATACTTCTTCACCGTACGGCGATCGCGGAACTGTTCGTTCATCCGGGCCAGCGCTTTGCTTGTGCGGGCGAACAACACCACCCCGCTCACCGGCCGGTCGAGACGGTGGATCACCCCGAGAAAAACGTTCCCCGGCTTGTGGTATTTCTCCTTGAGGTAAGCCTTGAGCAGATCGTCGAGAGAACGGTCGCCCGTGACATCCCCCTGTACCAGGTCGGCCACCCGCTTGTTCACCGCCAGCAAGTGGTTGTCCTCATGGAGGATCTCCGGCAGTTCCATCAGTATTGCTCTTTCTCATTGGGGAAGTCGAGCGTGCGCACATCATGGATGTATGCCTTCACGGCACCGCTGATCTCTTCGTAAAGGTTATGGTAACGTCGCAGAAAACGGGGCGAGAACTCCTGCGTGATGCCCAGCATATCGTGTAGCACAAGCACCTGACCGTCCACCTCGGCGCCGGCGCCGATACCGATGACTGGGATCTTCAGTTCCTTGGCAACCTTGGCTCCCAGCTGGGCCGGCACTTTCTCCAGGACAATCGCAAAACACCCTGTCTTCTCCAAGAGATAGGCATCCTCTACCAGCTTCTGCGCCTCGGCCTCATCACGCGCCCGCACCACATAGGTGCCGAACTTGTGGATCGACTGGGGCGTAAGTCCCAAATGCCCCATCACCGGGATCCCGGCCGAGAGGATCCGCTCGACCGACTCGATGATCTCACGCCCTCCCTCCATCTTCACCGCATGGGCTCCGGTCTCCTTCATAATGCGTATGGCCGAGGAGAGCGCCTCTTTCGAATTACCCTGGTAGGTGCCGAACGGCATGTCCACCACCACTAACGCACGCTTGACCGCCCGCACCACCGAGGCCGCATGGTAAATCATATTGTCCAGCGTGATGGGCAACGTCGTCTCAAAGCCGGCCATCACGTTCGAGGCCGAGTCCCCCACCAGGATGACATCAATCTCCGCCTCATCAATGATCCTCGCCAGGGAATAATCGTACGCCGTGAGCATGGCGATCTTCTCACCGCGCAACTTCATCTCATGCAACACATGCGTGGTGACCCGCTTGACCTGTTTGTAAAAAGACATTTTCTCACCCATTGGTTATCTACAAAACTACGAAGATTTCCTCAAAAATGATTCGACTGCCTTTTTGTCACCCTTTCGTCACCTCAGCTTCTCCTCCCACGTCATTCGAACAGGTATTGCCGGAAACAAAGCAAGAAACGGAACAATCACCTTCCCGGGCGTTCGAGGATCCGACACACCTCTCTGTACTTCTGTACATTACAAACCCAACTGTCTCCCTCTATCTTCTTCGCCCATAACCTTCCCGAGCAAGAAAAAATGAAGAGACTTTTCTGTCAGATTATCAGAAAATCTCATTGTGGCATAATGATTGAAAAGTAAGGGCGAAACAAAAAAACTGTAAAAGAACGAATTGAATTACTAACACAAAAAAAAGGAGGGTATATATATGAGCAAAATAATCGGAATCGACTTAGGTACGACGAACTCGTGCGTCGCCGTGATGGAGGGCAACGAGCCTGTAGTCATCCCCAACAGCGAGGGAAAACGGACGACGCCGTCGGTCGTGGCATTCCTCGACAACGGAGAAAGGAAAGTAGGGGATCCTGCCAAGCGTCAGGCCATCACCAACCCCAAGCGGACGGTTTATTCCATCAAACGACTGATGGGGGAAACTTACGATAACGTGATCGACGAGATCAAGAGGCTCTCGTACGAGGTGGTACGGGGCGAGAACAACACACCTCGCGTGAAGATTGACGACCGTCTCTATTCGCCGCAGGAGATCTCGGCCATCATTTTGCAGAAAATGAAAAAGACGGCCGAAGATTATCTCGGCCAGGAAGTGACCGAGGCGGTGATCACCGTACCTGCCTACTTCAACGACTCACAACGTCAGGCTACCAAAGAGGCCGGTGAGATCGCCGGGCTGAAGGTGCGCAGGATCATCAACGAGCCTACGGCCGCTGCATTGGCTTACGGCCTTGATAAAAAAGGTCGCGACATGAAGGTGGCGGTCTTCGACCTCGGTGGTGGTACGTTCGATATCTCCATCCTCGAACTGGGTGAAGGGGTCTTCGAGGTGAAGTCCACGAGCGGGGACACCCATCTCGGTGGCGACGACTTCGACCAGGCCATCATCGACTGGTTGGCCGATGAGTTCCAGAAAGAGAACAACGTCGACATTCGCAAGGACCCGATGGCCCTGCAGCGTCTGAAGGAGGCAGCCGAAAAAGCCAAGATCGAGCTTTCCAGCTCGACCACCACGGAGATCAACCTCCCCTACATCATGCCGGTAGACGGGATCCCGAAACATCTGGTAAAGACGCTCACACGGGCTCAGTTTGAGAAACTGATCGACCCGTTCCTGCCGAGGATGATGGAACCGTGCAAAACCGCTCTTGAACAGGCGGGCCTCTCCACCTCCGACATCGACGAGGTGCTGCTCGTGGGTGGTTCGACGAGGATCCCCATCGTGCAGAAGAAAGTGGAAGAGTTCTTCGGCCGCACACCGTCGAAAGGGGTCAACCCCGACGAGGTGGTCGCTATCGGAGCCGCCATCCAGGGCGGTGTGCTCACCGGCGAGGTGAAAGACGTGCTGCTGCTTGACGTAACGCCGCTGTCGCTCGGTATCGAGACCTTGGGCGGGGTGATGACCAAGCTCATCGAAGCCAACACCACCATCCCGACCAAGAAGACGGAGGTATTCACCACGGCTGCCGACAACCAGCCGTCGGTGGAGATCCACGTCCTGCAGGGTGAGCGTCCGCTGGCCAAAGACAACAAGACCATCGGCCGTTTCCACCTCGACGGCATCCCGCCGGCACCGCGGGGCGTCCCGCAGATCGAGGTGACCTTCGACATCGACGCCAACGGGATCCTTAATGTCTCGGCAAAAGATAAAGGCACCGGCAAAGAGCAAAAGATCCGCATCGAAGCCTCCTCGGGCCTTACCGAAGAGGAGATCAAGCGGATGCGCGAAGAGGCCAAGGCCAACGAAGAGGCCGACCGCCGCGCCAAAGAGCGTATCGACAAGCTCAACGCCGCCGACAGCCTGATCTTCCAGACCGAGAAGCAACTCAAGGAGTTCGGCGACAAACTGCCCGCCGACAAGAAAGGGCGCATCGAAAAAGCCCTCGAGGATCTCAAACAGGCCCATAAGAACGAGGACCTGGCTGCCATCGACACGGCCACGGCCGAGCTGAACGCCGCATGGCAGGCCGCCAGCGAAGAGATGTACAAAGCCGGCCAGACCGCCGGAGCAGGCGAACCGCAGGGCGGTCCCTCCGCAGGCGGCAGCACCGGCGGCAGCGACTCCTCCAAAGGCGGGGATGACGAAGTCACCGACGTCGACTTTGAAGAAGTCAAATAAAATACGTGTTCATCCGTACCGAAAAAAAGCTGTCCGGAAATCGGACAGCTTTTTTTTTTTATTTTTACCCTCATGAAAATGATCCTTTTCCTTGCTCTTCTGCTGGGAGCCTCTCCCCGGTCACTGCTGGCGCAAAGCGATACACTTAACCGTATCGACAGCCAGGGCCGGAAACAGGGGTACTGGGAAAAGCACCGCCCCGACGGCTCCCTCCTCTATCAAGGATATTTTCTCGACGGCCGCCCCGTGGGAAAGTTCAAGCGCTTTTACGACGACGGCAGCCTGCGTGCCCTCCTCTTCTATCACCCCCACGACGATACGGTAGACGTCACTTTCTATTACAATACCGGACGCATCGCAGCAACCGGAAAATATCTCAGAAAAAAGAAAGAAGGGGAATGGAAATATTATTCCTATTACACCGACAGCCTCTCCTTTATCGAACATTACCGCAACGGCATCAAAGAAGGCCCAAGCATAAAGTTCTACGCGAACGGCGACACCGCTGAGGTGATCCTTTACCGGAACGGCAAAAAAGAAGGAAGGTGGGTACAATACTATGACAACGGCCAGCTCAAGCTGACCGCCACCTATCACAACGACCGGCTCGAGGGAACATTCACCATGTACTGGCCCGACGGAAAGAACATGCTTCAGGGTCAGTACCACCAGGATGTCCGGAACGGGAAATGGTACCTGTTCGACAAAAAAGGCAATTTGCGTAAGGCGATCTCTTATACCGACGGTATTCCTGACAACCTCGAAGAGCTGACCCGGGAAGAGAGTGCTCTGCTTGACTCCCTCGAGCGGAACAAAGGCAGGTTCCTCGATCCTGAGAAGTACGGAATACAGATTTTCCGGAAAAAATGATCCCCGATCCCGCAAGACGGACGGTCCGTCAGGGCGTCATCCTGCTGGGAATGATCTTCATCTTCCCGTTACTCTCAGCCCAGGAGACCGGGATCTATACGTTGTACTTAAAGGACAAAAAGGGTTCTCCCTATTCGCTGGACCATCCTGAAGATTTTCTTTCTCAGCGGGCCTTGTCCCGCCGTGCAAGGGAGGGGGTTGCTGTCACCTACGCCGATCTGCCCGTCTCCCCCCAATACCTCAGTGCGCTGGACAAGGCGGGGTTTCACATCCGCTGCACCTCGCGGTGGTTCAACAGTGTGACCGTGGACATCGACGACCCTTCCCTTTTTGACACTCTCTTGCGTTTCACTTTCATGGAGGGGATGCGTCTGGTACGTCCTTATGGCAAAGGAGGCGGGCAGGCCGTGGAGAAATGGCACGAGACCCTCGTTGCCGGCACTGCGGGAGCCTCCCTTCCCCAGCTCGGCATGATGCGCGGGGATGAGCTTCACGCCCTGGGATACCGCGCGAAAGATGTGATCATTGCAGTGCTCGATGCCGGCTTTTACCATGCCGATCAACTACCTGCCTTTGATTCCCTCTTTGCCGGCGGGCGGCTTCTCGGAACCCGCGACATTGTCGACGGGAACGGGAACGTTTTTGATGACCATCCCCATGGGATGTACGTCCTCAGCATCCTGGCGGGGATCATTCCGGGAGGTCTCACGGGCAGTGCCCCCGACGCCCGCTATTGGCTGATCCGTACCGAAGATGCCGACAGCGAATACCCTGTCGAGGAGGAATACTGGATCGCCGGGGCTGAGTTGGCCGACAGTGCCGGCGCCGACATCCTCAGCTCGTCGCTGGGCTATTTCACCTTTGACCAGGCTCGTTTCAACCACACTTACGCCGACCTCGACGGCCGCACCACGCCGGTGGCACGAGCTGCACTGATGGCCGCCCGCCGCGGCATCATCGTCGTGGCCAGCGCCGGCAACGAGGGCAACAAGCCCTGGCACTACATCATCACCCCCGCCGACGCCGACAGTTTGCTCGCCGTGGGCGCCGTCGACGTCAACGGCCTGCCCGCCTCCTTCTCCTCCTACGGTCCCGCCGCCGACGGCCGCATCAAGCCCGACGTCGCCGCCCTGGGTGTCAACGTCGTCATCCAAAACAGCAGCGGAAGCCTCTCCCGCGGCTCAGGCACCTCCTTCTCCGCCCCCCTCGTCGCCGGCATGATGGCATGCCTGCGACAGGCGTTCCCCACCCTTACCGCCATCTCCCTGATCACCACCCTCCGCCAACAAGCCGGCCTTTCCGATCACCCCGACAACCGTCTCGGCTACGGTATCCCCGACGTGATGAAGACCTTCGAAGAGCTCTCCCTCATGCAAAAAACCGAGGAACATCCCGGCACCCTCCTCCTCTATCCCAACCCTGTCCGTGACAAGATCCGCTTTTCTTTTCTCCTGCAGGAAAAAGGACCAGCCGTTCTACATGTCACCGATCTCTCCGGCCGGGATGTCCTGAAGATCCCTTTTGAACTCCATGGAGGCTACAATACCGGCCTAATCGACATACAACAACTGGCCGCCGGCACTTATCTCTTGCTTCTCCATACCCCCTCTCACACCCTGATCGGAAAGATCCTGAAGATCAAATGACCATGAAAAGAAGATCCTACACACTGCTGGAACTGCAGCGACAGATCCGGCAGACGCTGGAAGAGAGGTTCGACGACACCTACTGGGTGGTAGCTGAGATCAGCGAGCTTAAGGTGAACCCCCGGGGGCACTGTTACCTGGAACTTATCGAAAAGACACCGGGCGAAGGGCAGACCGTCGCCCGCGCCCGGGCCAATATCTGGGCATCGGTGTTCCGGGTCTTGCGGCCTTATTTCGAAACCACCACAGGCCGTCCCCTCACTGCCGGCATGAAGGTAATGTTCAATGTAGAGGTCACCTACCATGAAGTGTACGGTATGTCGTTTAACATACGGGACATCGACCCGGCCTACACATTGGGGGAGATGGCCTTGCAACGCAGGGAGATTGTCGAACGTCTCCGGCGCGAAGGGGTACTCGAGATGAACCGTCAGTTGCCTTTCCCCTTGGTGCCCCAGCGTATTGCGGTGATCTCTTCCGTCAGTGCCGCAGGGTATGAAGACTTCATTGACCAACTCTCGAACCATCCGGGTCACTATCATTTTCATTATGAACTTTTCCCGGCAATCATGCAGGGGGAAGAAACCTCTTCCACCGTCATTGCGGCGCTGGAAGCGATCTATGCCCGTGAGGAGGAGTTTGACGTGGTCGTGATCATCCGCGGCGGAGGTTCTACCGTCGACCTGGCCAGCTTTGACGATTACGACCTCGCCCTACACATCACCCAGTTTCCTTTGCCGGTGCTCACCGGTATCGGCCACGAAAAGGATGAAACCGTCGCCGACATTGTCGCCTATGCCGCCCTCAAAACGCCCACTGCCGTCGCCGAGTTTCTTCTCGACAGGATGATGGATTTTGAGTCGCGGCTCCTTCTGGCCGCCCGGCGCGTCGCCACCCTCACCCGCGAACAGATCAGCCGTCACCAACATCATCTCCGCAACCTGGCCTGGCTCATCCTTGACAAAGCCCGTATCCCGCTTCTTCTACACCGGGAACTGCACACCCGCATGCAGCACCGTCTGGTCGGTGCAACACGCACCCTCCTCGTCCGGAAAAAGCAGCAACTCCGCCATCTGGCCCAGCACATCGGCCGGGATGTACTGCATTACCTCTCCCGCGAGCAGCAACATCTCCTCACCCACCGCCTTTCTCTTCTCAACCAAAGCCGCAGAGTGATGACCGACCAATGCCACCGCCTCCACCTCCTGGGGGAAACACTTCGACACCTCGATCCCGCCAACATCCTGAAACGGGGATATTCCATCACCCGTCACCACGGCCGCCCCCTCACCGACGCCTCCTTCGCCCAACCCGGCGACACCCTCATCACCTACCTGCACAAAGGAAAACTCATCAGCCAAGTGAAGAAGCCCCCCGACCGATCATAACACTTTTTTTATTTTTACGTATATGTTTCTTGAATAAACCTCCGCCGTTCCATGAAGATCATCCGTCACATCCCGCTCCTGATCACCTTGGTGCTCCTGTGGCCCCGTCCGGGAAAAGCCTGTCAGGATCCTCTCCCTGGGATGCTGGATCAACTGCGGACTGCCACCGACTCCGAAAAGGTTTACATATACAGTGAGATCTCCAAGTATTATCTACGCTCCTCCCTCGAACGGAGCATGGAATGGGCAATGAAAGCCAAATCACTGGCTGACAGTATCGGAAGTGAACGTCTCCGAGCCGAAGCCCTCAACCGCATCGGAAGTGTTCATCTTATCTTCCATAATACCAACAAAGCGGCCTCCTACATCCTTCAAGCATTGCGTATTCGGGAAAAACTGAAAGACTCCGCCGCGATCGCTTATTCCTACACCAACCTGGCCCTTCTGTACGCCTATAACATGGATTACGACAAAGCCATCGAATACAACCGGCGCTCCATCGCGATCAAAAAGGCACTGGGACTGGAAGAACGCATCGGTGCCAACCTCAACAACATGGGCGTAATGTATTCTTACAAGGAGGATTGGGAAAAAGCCTTGGAATGGTCGTTCAAGCACCTGAACTTTGCCAAACAACATCATATCACCAACAGCATCCAGGACAGCTATCTCAATATCGGATCGGCCTATCACAAAATGAGGAAGTTAAAGGAAGCTGAAAAATATTATCTGCTGGCTTACCATATGGCAGGCAATATGCAAGACACTTCCGCCCTGGTCCAAACACTCATAAACCTCTCCGGAGTATATCTGGATATGCACAAACCTTACAAAAGCTATCACCATCTCATGATGGTCACCCCCATAGTGAAGGAATACGGAGAACTGCAAAATCTGAGTGATTATTATGGCAATCTGGCGGAATATTATCGGATGACAGGTGATATGCGAAAAGCTTGGCTGAACAAGCTCGAAGAGATCAAATATAAGGATTCACTCAAGGTCATCAACTCCTCAGACAATCTCTCCAATCTCCAAAGCGAATACGAAGCGGAGGACTTGGAATACCGCATACAATCGCTGCAGAAAAACAAGATCATCGAAGAGATGATGCTTCGCAAGGAGCGCCGGACCATTTGGGCCAGTCTGGCCTTTTTCCTGCTGGTGGTTCTCCTTATCCTCAACGTGATCTTCGCCATTCGGCGACTTGACCGGATCCGTCACAATCTGGACCGTAAGAACCGGCATCTCGAAGAAGCCAACCGACAACTGGCAGAGTCGGAGAAAAAGCTCAATGCAATGGTCCGGACAAAAGACAAGTTCTTCTCGATCATTGCCCATGATCTGATCAACCCTTTCCAGCCGTTGCTGGGGCTTTCCGAATTGCTTGTCACCGATATCGACCGTCTGAATGACGACGAGATCCGAAAATATGCCGGTATGATCAAGGAGTCGGCCATGCGATCGTACAATCTGCTGAGCAACCTGCTGAAATGGACTCAGTCGCAAACAGGACGGCTGGCATATAACCCGGAGAATCTTTACCTATGGGATATCCTCGAGGAGATCCTTTCTTTCTACAAGGAAAATGCCCGGATCAAGAACATCCACCTCCTCAATCACGTTGACAAGGACCTGGTGGTCCATGCTGATCGCGAGCTGCTGAGTGCCATTCTACGGAACCTGATCAGTAACGCCATCAAGTTCACAGGCCGCAACGGTTACATCAAGGTCGAGGCCCATCCCCAGGGAGACGAGGTAGAGATCAGGGTGCAGGACAACGGGATCGGCATTGACGAAAAGAAACTGAAAAAGCTTTTTGAACTAGAGTCGGCATCTTCCACACGCGGCACAGAGAACGAAGAAGGATCGGGGCTGGGACTGATCCTTTGTCGGGAGTTTGTCGAAAAGAACGGCGGACGCATTTGGGCCGAAAGCAAAAAAGGTAAAGGGAGTACGTTCCGTTTCACCGTACCGGCAGCCAAAAGTGCCGAAAAAAAAGAGGAAAAAGCATGAAAGGCAACCGTCTCATTTTCGTGCTGTGTTCACTCCTGTATGTGTTTTCGCTGCCTGTAGGGGCACAAAAAATACAGAAGGAAATCGACAGCCTTAAGGATATCCTGGGCGAGGCGGTACCCGTGCGTGTGGAAGCAGAGATCGCCGGACGATTGGCTGACAAATATCTCCTCAGCAACCTGAAAGAAAGCCTTCGATATGCCTACATCGCATTCGAAGCCGCGAAAAAGACAGGTGATCCCAGGCTGATCAACAAGACCCTCATGACCATTGGCAATGTATATTCCTTTGGCAACACCTATTCGATCGCCATGGAATACTACCAGCAGATCCTCGACAACCATGATCTGTGCTCGTGTCCGGGGATCGAAGGGGAAGCCCATATGTATCTGGGGCAAGACTTCAATTACATGGGCCGTCCATCCAAAGCCCTCTACCATCTCTTACGGGCAGACACTTTACTCAGATTGGCCGGAAAAGAAAAAGCCCAACATATCAACAACCTCTTCATCGCAGAGGCGTTCATGAAAGAGCACCAATATTCAAAAGCCCTACAAGTCCTACAGCGGGCCTTACAGTGGATTACTGCGCAAAGAGACACCTCCGCCCTCATAAACAGCTTCTTCGTCCTGTCCAATATCTATCGCAATAATGGGGATCTTTCACGGGAGAGAGAGATCCTGACAGAACTGCTCTCCCTTGCCCGGAAAAGACGGAATATCAGAGCGGCATGCAAGGCTGAGAACCGCTTGGCAGAAAACGCCCTGCTGCGTCACGACCTCAAAGAAGCCTTTCGTTATCTAAAGAAAGTGAAGACCTGCCTGGAAAAGGAGAATATGCAGGCGCTCCAACAAAAGAACCTGGATCTTTGGGCGGAATATTACGGCCAGATCGGCCACTACGAGCAGGCGATCGCCCTGAAAGATCTAAGCCAGCAACTGGACGACTCGATCCGGCAAGCCCACCTGCGGGAAGTAAGGGAACTTTTGGACATCCGCTACAACACCGAAAGTAAGTTCCGCTCCCTTGAGTTGCTCAAACAAGACAACCACATACGCGAGCTCATCTTCAAACGCAATCTTTTTTACAAAAATATAAGCCGCCTCCTGTTGCTCTTTTTCGGACTGATCTTTCTGATACTTCTGATCATTTTCTTCGTAAGATACCGCGCCCACCGTCATTTGCTCGAGACCAACCGCCAACTGGAGAAGGTCCATGTAGAACTGGCCAGGAAACAGGAACAAATGAACAAGGAGAACCAGGTGCGTAACAAACTTTTCATGATCCTGGCCCACGATCTGCTCAATCCTTTCAATGCCCTATTGGGTTTTGCCGAGTTGCTCTCGGAAGAGATCCACAACTTCGAGCGACGGGACATCAAGCGTCATGCCGAGTTCATTTTCCAGGCCGCCAAGCAGCTCCATTTCCTGCTGGAAAACCTGTTGCAGTGGGCACGGATTCAGACGGGCAGGGTGTCGTACCAGCCTGCATACTTCGAACTGCACAAACTGATCCGTGACGTAACGGAAATGTACCGCTACATGGCCGAGAAGAAAAAGATCACGCTGATGGACAACCATCCGGACGACCTGATCGTCTATGCCGACGAAACCCTCATCTCGGTGGTTCTTCGTAACCTGGTGCACAATGCCATCAAATACACTGGCGAAACAGGGGTGGTAACCCTCGAAGCCTTCTCACAAGGAGACCATGTTACCGTGACGGTCAGCGATACCGGATGCGGAATGACCCAGGAGGAACAGGAAAAACTTTTCAATCTCGAATATCACTTCTCCCGCAAAGGAACCTCGGGAGAAGAAGGAACAGGTCTCGGTCTGATCATCAGCAAAGAGTTCCTCGAGATCCACGGTTCCTCGCTTACCCTGGAAAGCCGTCCCGGTGAGGGAAGCCGTTTTTCTTTCTCATTGCGAAAAAAGAAATGATCCGATACCATGACAGAAAAAAAACTTTCCTACGGAGAAGCTTTGCAAGAACTGGAAAAGATCCTGCAGGAGATCGAAGAGGGAGAACCCGACGTGGACGAACTCTCCGGCAAGGTAAAAAGAGCCGCCTATCTGCTACGCTATTGTCAAGAGCGTCTTCATAAAGCCTCTGAAGAGGTCGAAGAGATCCTCTCCACCCTCGAAGGGGAAGAGAGCGAAAGCGAAGAAAAACCAGAATGATTTTCAGTTTTTCTTCTTAAGCTTATGCGGCTTTAGCATATTTTCCGGGGAAAGGAGCTCATCGAGCTCTTCTTTGGAAAGCAGTTTCTTCTCCAGCACAAGGTCATACACACTCTTTCCCGTCTTTCCTGCCTCCTTGGCCAGCATGGAAGCGGTCTCATACCCCAACACAGGGTTGAGGGCAGTGACGATGCCGATACTGTGCTGCACCATTTCACGCGTCCGCTCGGCATTAGCGGTGATGCCCTCGACACACTTCACCCGCAGGGTCCGCATCCCGTTCTTCAGCATCTCCAGCGATTCGAAAAGGCTCTGTACGATCACCGGCTCAAAAACATTCAGTTCGAGCTGTCCCGCCTCACCGGCAAGGCTCACCGTAAGATCGTTTCCGATCACCTTGAAGGCGATCTGGTTGACCACTTCCGGAATGACAGGATTCACTTTGCCCGGCATGATCGAAGAGCCGGGTTGCACCGCCGGCAGGTTGATCTCATTGAGCCCGGCACGAGGGCCACTCGACAACAGACGAAGATCGTTCGAGATCTTCGAGAGTTTGATCGCCAACCGCTTCAATGCCGAAGAATACATGATGAACGCCCCGGTATCCTGGGTCGCCTCCACCAGATTCCGTGCGGTCGTCACCTCCAACCCCGTGATCTCACGCAGATGCTTCACCACCAACCGGGTATAATCGGGATCGGCATTGATACCCGTGCCGATGGCCGTCCCCCCCAGGTTGATCTCCAGGAAAAGATCGACGTTCTCATTCAACCGCTGGATCTCCTCAGTGAGCGTTACCGCATACGCTTCAAACTCCTGACCCAGCGTCATCGGCACGGCATCCTGCAACTGCGTGCGCCCCATCTTGATCACATGGGCAAACTCCTTTGCTTTTTTCCGAAAAGCGGCGGCCAACTCTTCCAGGATCACGATCAGGCTCTGGTTGCTGAAGATCAGCGCCAGCTTCACAGCGGTGGGATATACATCGTTGGTCGACTGCGACAGGTTGACATGGTTATTGGGATGACAATACCGATACTCCCCCTTTTTATGCCCCATGATCTCCAGCGCTCTGTTTGCGATCACCTCATTGGCATTCATGTTGGTGGAAGTTCCAGCCCCTCCCTGTATCATGTCCACGACGAAATGCTGATGATACTTTCCCTTGATGATCTCTTCGCAAGCCTGTACGATAGCTTTGTACACCGGTTTCTCCAAAAGGCCCAGTTCATGGTTGGCCTTTGCCGCAGCCATTTTCACCATGGCGAGCGACTCGATCAGAACGGGGTAAAAACTGAGTGTCACACCGGTAATGTTGAAATTTTCCATCGCCCGGAGCGTCTGGACCCCGAAATAACTCTCCTCGGGCACATCCCGCTCTCCCAGCAGGTCGTGCTCCCGGCGTGTGCGGCCCGACTCATACTGAGCCGCCGCATGCATGATCAGGGCATTGGAATATTTCATCCTCCGTGAGATCACACGGATAATGTTCGAAAAGATCTTCACAGCCGTCTGACCATGACGGAGAAACACCCCCCGGTCGAGGACCAGCACAAGAGCCTCCTCCACCGCCCGTGCCGACGTGGAATGCACATCCCCGGCGATGGCGCCCTCGCCCAGGAAATCGCCGGCATGAAAAAATACCAACGTCTTCTCCTTCCCCGCCGGCAGGACCTTCAACAACTCCACCTCCCCCGAATGGATAATGAACAATTTCTCCCTCGGCTCCTGTTCGTGGAACAGGAACTCCCCCTTCCGATATTCCCGCACCTCCATCTCCTCGGCCAGCATCCGCAGTTCCTTTTCTTCCAGTCCACGGAACAGTTCAATCGACCGGATGAACGAAAGGATCTCTTCTTTTTTCATCTTTTTTCTTTACAAGATACGAATATTTATGCTTCAGGAGGAGGAAGAACCATGAAAAGCGGCCAAACCTTCAATGGGATAGCGTATGACTTTTTCGAGGGAGAGTCCATGGGTTGCGGCTGTCTTTCCCAGCATCTCACGGAAGTACCAGGCGATCGATCCGGTGGCTCGGAAGTGCTGGATCCGTCCCTTACGGAACAACGGCAGCAGATCACTGCGAAAAAGCCGATCGAACTCATCCTCCAGGATCGCCTGCAACGCCGCCTCGCCGGAGAATTCGAGATAAAAAGGGGTAAGACTTGCGAAAAAAAAGTTGGGACGTCCCTCTACATAAGCTTTTTGTTTCAGTACGACCCGGTCGAGAGCATATTTTTTTTCGAATCTTTCCGCTGTGGCGGGACTGAGGTCACCGTCGAGCCAGGCTTTCACGAGGCGCAGGCCCAGGGTGGCACCACTGGCATGGTCGCCGAGAAGGTATCCCATAGGGATGATCTTCCGGTACATCTTTTTCCCGTCCCAGATTCCGGCATTCATGCCGGTGCCAAGGATAAGCACGCCCCCATGCTCCCGCTGCCACAGGGCCGCCCCCGCACCCGTCAGATCATCCGCCACCCGTACCCGCGCTTGCGGCATGATACGCCGGAACACTCCGACCAACCTCCGGGCAACTTCCTCCCGATCACATCCCGCCCCGTAATAATACACCGACCGCACAAGCGGCCTCCACCCTCCGGAGGTGAGCCACGCCCGCAGATCCTTTTCCCAAAGAACCTCTTCGTCAAAATAGGGATTATAGCCGGCGGTGCGAAGGCGGAGAGATCCCTCCCCCCCTAGGAGCATCCACTCCGTCTTGGTCGAACCACTGTCGGCAACGAGAACCGCTGTCATCCCATGTCTCCGCCTCACTTTTCTTCCTCTTCGAGATATTTTCCTAGCAAATCCAAAAGCTTGCGGGGATGGATGGGTTTGCTGATATATTCATCACACCCGGCCCGCATCACCTTCTCCCGGTCTTCGGACATCGCATATGCGGTCTGCGCCACCACCGGCAACGTGGGACGGAACTTTTTGAGCAGACGCGTGGCTTCATAACCGTTGAGCACCGGCATCTGAATGTCCATCAACACCAGATCGACATCATCGCGCTCACGCAGAATCTCCAGGGCCTCTTTCCCATCATGGGCCCGGAGGAGGACGGCTTTCTTCACACTGATCACCGCCTTGAGATATTCGTAATTGGAATCGTTGTCCTCGGCAATCAGGATCTTCTTATCCCGCCAGTCGCTCACTTTTCGCTCCCCGGCAGGCTGCAACGGTTCCTTCTGTACCGGGATGTTCACCTTGCTATCCAGTGGGATCTCCAGATAAAAGACCGATCCCCTTCCCGGCTCCGAACGAAGACGAACTCTCCCGCCCATCAGTTCGACAAGGTTGCGCGTGATCCAAAGTCCCAGACCGGTACCGCCATATTTCCGCGTTGTGGAATCATCCGCCTGCCGGAAACGATCGAAGATCACCTCATGCTGATCCACAGGGATCCCGATGCCCGTATCCTCCACAAAGAACTCCAACATATCTTCCCTTTTCACACGATACCCGAAAACAATCTTCCCCTGCTCGGTGAACTTCACCGAGTTGTTCAATAAGTTCATCATCATCTGCTTAAGACGGAATGAATCGACATTCACGATAAACTCCTCCTCCCAGGGAATGTCGAGGGACACCTCCACATTCTTCCCCGCCAGGGAAAGATCCCTCTGGACGATGGTATGCAACTCGCGGAGAAAACCTGTCAAATCAGTGGGATGAGGTACGATCCGGACATGTCCCGCCTCGATCTTGGCCACATCGATGATATCATCGATCAGCTTCAAAAGGGCCTGGCTGCTCTGGTTGATGATATCAAAATACTCCTTCTTCAGATCCGGGTCGAGTTCCTCTGAACGAAGCATCTCCGTAAACCCGATAATGGCATTGAGCGGGGTACGGATCTCATGCGACATGTTTGCCAGGAAGGCCGTCTTCAGACGGTCCGACTCTTCGGCTTTTTCTTTTGCCTGGATCAGCTCCAGTTCCGTTTTCTTGCGTTCGGAAATATCCTCTTTGATCGCCACATAATAGACGATCTCACCTTTTTCATTCTTGATACCCGTAATGGAAGCCAGTTCCCAATAGATCTCCCCGTTCTTCTTCTTGTTCTCGAACTCTCCCCTCCACTCTTTCCCCTGGGAAATGGTACTCCACAACTCTTTATAAAACGACTTCGTGTGATTGCCCGACTGCAGGATGCGCGGATTCCGACCGATCGCCTCTTCGGCAGTATAACCGGTGACCTCGGTGAATTTGGGGTTGACATACAAAATGGTTCCGGCCGGATCGGTGATCACCACTGATGCAGGGGAGTTGTTCACTGCACTGGAAAGCACCTTCAGTTGCTTCTCATATTCCACCCGCTCGGTCAAGTCGGTGATAGAGACCAGCACCATATCCCAGGAAAGTTCATGACCGGGGACAAGCACCCAGCGGAGGATCACGTTCTTTTCCTTGTTACTGCGTGTCTTGGAAATAATTTCCCCTTCATAGACATTGTGTCCTTCAAGAAACGTGGCAACCACCTCAATGAAAACCCGGATCAGGTCATCCGAGATCTTTTGTTTACGATACACTTCTGCCAACTCATCCGTGCTGTTCACCTCAAAGAATTCGAGAGCCTTCTGGCTGGCTTCCAAGGGTCTCACCCAGCGGATCATTTTCCGCACAACATCAGGATGCGACTGCAGATAGAGGCGTACATTTTCCACTCCCAAGTTCCCCAACTGCCACAGGTATTCCCTCACCTTTGAAAAATCCTCACTTAGCAAGGGAAGCGGAGAATATTCCAAAATCGTCCGGTATTTCAGTTCCCTTTCGAGGATCTCTTTCTCGTTGTTCTTCTCCTGGGTGATATCCCGGATAAAAAACCAGATACAGGACTCCCCGTCACAGAGATCCTCATGCAGGGCGGCATAGACACCCGAGACCATTAGGGAACCGTCATCCCTCACGAACTCTTTCTCGTACCTCTTTTCGCCCCTTTCATCGAACAGTTCCCTTAAGATCTTCTTTTCAAGAGGTTGCCAAAAGGCGGGGGTGATGTCCCAGTAACTTCTCCCCACCAACCCCTCTTTACCATATCCCAGCAAGGTTCCCATGGCCGCATTACACTCCAGGATCCTCCCTTCCCGATCAATCGCCATGGTTCCTTCATGCATATTTTCCAGCAGATCCCGGTACTTTTTCTCGGAACGTCGCAGTCCTTTCAGAATCTCATTTTTTTCTGTAACCTCTGTGAACCACAGGATGAGCGATTCTTCCACGGGAGAAAAGTACCGATTTACCAGGCAGTCACGCTGCACTCCATCCTCCCCCTGAATGGTGATCTCAGCACTCAGCCCGTTATATTTCGGTCCTTTTTCCTTCAAGTGCAGTTTTTCCGTGATTCCGGTATTTCGGAAGATCTCCGTATCCCACAGGTGCATTCCTTTCAACTGTTCGGCCGTAAGCCCCAGCTTTTCAAGGAGGGAGCGGTTGACCCGCACCACCTTCATCTCCCGGTCGAGCACCACCAGGCCGAGAGGTGAATGTTCCAGCAGGTCGTGCATGAAAGCCTCCATATCCTTCACCCGTTGTTCGGCCTCTATCTGCTCTTCGATCGGCATGAGAAAGTTGAGCGTGGCAGGCCTTCCCTCCCACGTGATGCGGTGTCCGGAAACCATGGCCCAAAATGGTCGACCCGTACGGGGATTATACAAGCGGGTCTTGTATAGGTCGTTCTCCAATTTACCGGCCAGGCGGCGCTCCCGCATCCGCTTGACTTTGTTCCACTCGGCACGATCAATGAAATCCCAAAAAGATGACTTCCGCACCTCCTCCGGATCCATACCCAGAAACTCCGGCACTTTGTCGTTGAAGAAAACCACCCGGCCATCTTCGGAGATGACAACAATAAATTCCACCGCCGATTCGAAGATACGTCGCAACAGGGAATAATCGGGCCCTTCGGCATCTTGCCCGACCACAAGGAGAGAAAGTAAAAAACGGAGCTCTTCCTCCGCCCGCTCCAAAGAGACCGTTCTCATGAGCCCCTCACCAGATAACGGAAGAGGCTCTTCTTTTCGCCGCGTAACGGCCAGTACGGGGAGATCAACAGGCCATTCTCCGGTCTCTTTTATCAATGCATCAAGATCCGCATCCGGCAAGACCACCAGAAAAACCACAGTCCCCTCTCCCATTCGTTTGGCGGCTTCCTCGGGAACCGCACTCGTATACGCCTCAAACATCGGCGCCTTCTCCTTCACCAAATGCTCCCATTCCGCCGCTTCAGCCACCGCATCGCGGGAACCGAAAAACAATATTAGGTTTTTTCCTCCCATCCCTCATTCACAATTCTCACTCTCTTTCTCTTTCACTTCATCATGTTGATTCCTCCCCCTCTAAGATCGACTAAAAAAGGGAGCCGGGCCACCGGCTCCCCCTCAACACAACACATTTCTTAAACTAAACCTAAACTTTTAACTTACCAAACTTTGGCTCAACGAAGAATAGTGTTCTTAATGTTACCCTCGTTAAATATAACGATTTTTCGCAAAAAAATGTTTCCGGGAATAAAAGAATTTTGAAAAAAAATTGCCAACACTCTATAATCAACGATATATCAATTGTTTACATATTCCTTAATTTTTCTTCAGAACCTCACGGTAAGCCCGGCAAGGAAGTGGATACCGGCCTGTGGGAAATAGCCGTCCAGCACCTTGTGCTCGTTGTTCTCATAATACTGGTACACCCAGGCATTGGTCTCATATTTCACATTGAAGAGGTTGTTCACCATCCCTTTTATCTCAAAACGCTGAAAAGGTTTGAGGGGAACATTCCAGGAAACGATAAGATCGTTCACGAAGTATGGATCCAGTTTCCGGTCTTCACTGGAAGTGTTATCGATGTATTGTTTTCCAACGTACCGGGCCAGCCAGGTTATTTCAGCCTTTTTCAGGAAACGGTATCGCAGGGTACTGTTGGCAATCACCGAAGGGGAAAAGGAGAGATCGGTGGTTCCCAGATAGAAGGAACGTTGAGACCAGGTATCCCAGTCATCCACATATTCGGTAAAATGGAGGATCTTGTTGCGACTGAAGGTGGCATTGGCCTGCCAGGAAAGATCTCCCGTGATCTGGGCGGTGACCATCATTTCAATTCCGAGACGATAGCTGCGCGGCACATTGGTTTTTATGGGAATCCCCACATTGTTGATCTTACCGGTCATCACCAGTTGATCTTTATAGTTCATAAAGTATAGCACGGTCTCGAGGGCGATGCGACCGCGGCGGAGCGAAGCACCCGCCTCAAGGTCGTGCAGCACCTCCGGCCGGGGGGGGGCATCCGCCGGCGCCTCCTTGAAATCATAACGTGCCGGTTCACGGTGTGCGACCGCATAAGACAGATACAATGAGAGTTCCCGGCTGAGATCATACATCATTCCGCCTTTGGGATTGAAAAAGAGATAATGATGCCGCTGGGTCAGATCGCGATGATCATCATCCTCACCGCTCATGGCATAGGCGATGCCGCGCAACTGCATATCCCCATACAGCCGCAACCCCGGTAACAGCGCCACATCCACCTTGCCATACAGGTTCCCATCTTCCTTGATGCCGGTGTTATCATACCAGCGGTGGCGGATCTCTCCATTGCTGAAATAACGCGCCCAGATCAACGTACCATAATGTCCGCCGTCATAATGGTTCCATCCGCCTCCCACATTGATTGTCAACAGAGGATGCTTCCAGCGAAGGTTCCCGATGATCCCGTAAAAATCATTGTTCAGCCACTTGCGGCGGATCAGGTCGGTCGTGGCGATCGTGTCGCCGGCAGGCAGGATCACATCCTCCAGCCGATAATCCGAGAGGTCCTGATCCTCCTTGTACTGCTCATAATATCCTTTCCCTTTGGTGTAATGCACCGCAAGATTGAGCCACAGGGGTCTGCTGAACTCCTTCGAATAGAACAACTGCAAATGATCCTGCCAATAGTTGTCGGTTTCGTTGTCATAATAGTGCACGTTCCCCTCCTCATCGGTGTATGCTCCGATGCCGTTGTAACGGCGGTTGACAGAGAGCATGTATCCGGGCACACCGTCCCAGGCCTGGTAGGTCTGCTCCTTGCCTTTCATCACCACCAGCCGCAGGATGTCTTTCTTTTTGCTGTACCAGGCACCGGTGAGAGCCAGCGAGGAGAGGTCCGACCACGCCCGGTCGATATATCCGTCGGAGACGACCTTCGAGAGGCGCACGTCGAAGGTAAAGCGGTCGTTCATCAAACCCGTTCCGGCACGCAGCGTGTTCTTGAAAGTGTTGAACGAACCGCCCGCTCCGGACCATTCGGCATAGGGTTTTTTCTCCAATGAAAATGTACGAAGGTTGACACTGGCCCCGAAAGCCCCCGCACCGTTGGTGGAAGTGCCTACCCCGCGCTGCACCTGGATGTCCGACACCGAAGAGGCCAGATCAGGCAGGTCGACCCACCAGACGCCGTGGCTCTCGCTGTCGTTGAGGGGAATCCCATTCATCGTCACATTGATACGGGTCAGGTCGGTGCCCCTGATGCGAAAGGCCGTATACCCCACACCGGCCCCAGCGTCGGAGGTCACCACCACCGAAGGAAGGGATTTCAACAAAAAAGGAATATCC
>JAMOUS010000283.1 GCA_027067975.1 Bacteroidales bacterium
ACCAATACGGGAATTGTTATCTTTACTTGTATGAAAGCAACCTTGTACCTCATCCCGAGCACGCTGGGATCGGAAAAGGCGGATGAATATCTTCCGGCGGGTGTGATCGGGCGCCTGCACAGTCTGAAGTTGTTCTTTGTGGAGAATATCCGTACGGCACGGCGTTTTCTGCGCAGCACCGGCTATCCCGGGAAGATCTCTGAGATCGTTTTTCACGAACTGAGCGAACACACCTCCTCCTCCGAGGCTGAGGAGCTGTTTTCGGTGCTGACACAGGCAGGGGAGGCCGGCCTGCTGTCGGAGGCCGGCCTTCCGGGCGTGGCCGATCCCGGGGGGAAGCTGGTGGCTTTGTGCCACCGTCATGGTGTGCGGGTGGTGCCGCTGACAGGACCTTCTTCCGTCTTCCTGGCGCTGATGGCCTCGGGACTCAATGGCCAGCATTTCACCTTTCACGGTTATCTGCCCCGGGAACGGCAGGCCAGGATCCGTGCATTACGGGAGATGGAACGGACTGCAGTGCGCCACGGCAGCAGCCAGATCTTCATGGAAACCCCTTACCGGAACGATGCCCTCCTGGATGATCTCCTCCGTACCTGCCACGACGAGACCCTCCTCTGCATCGCCGCTTCGCTCACCACCCCCAACGAGTTCATCCTCACCCAGCCCCTCCGTAAATGGAAACAGGCAGGTTACAGGCCCGGAAAGCAACCCGCGATCTTCATCCTGGGACGTGAACCACACTAACCATAAGGCAATCCTGCACAACCCGTAAAAGCGTCTCGGCGAACTTTCGTAACTTTGTCCGCATGGACCCAAAAGGCGGGACAAAGATCACTTTTCTCGGCACCGGCACCTCGCAGGGGGTGCCCGTGATCGCCTGCCCGTGCCGGGTATGCCATTCCGGCGACCCCCGCGACCAACGGCTCCGCTCCTCCCTGCTCATAGAAAACGGCGGCACCACCGTGGTCATCGACTCGGGTCCCGACTTCCGGCAACAGATGCTGCGGGAGAACGTCCTCCACCTCGACGCGATCCTTTTCACCCATGAGCACAAAGACCACATCGCCGGCATGGACGACATCCGGGCTTACAACTTCATCCAGAAAAAGCCCATGGACATCTGGGCCGAATCGCGTGTGCAGCATGCCTTGCGGCGGGAGTTTGCCTATGTCTTCGCCGAATACAAGTATCCCGGCATTCCCCAGGTGAACCTCCACACTATCCGAGAAGGGGAACCCTTCCAGATCGGAAGCCTGACCTTCCTCCCGCTACGGGTGATGCATTACCGCCTCCCCATTGTGGGTTTCCGCTTCGGCGACTGCACTTACATCAGCGATGCGAAGAGCCTGCCCCCCTCGACGATGGAGAAAATACACGGCACACGCTGCCTGATCCTCAACGCCCTGCGAAAAAAACACCATCTTACCCATCTCACGCTCGAGGAGGCCTTAGAGATCGTGGAACAAGTGAGACCGGAACAAGCATGGTTCACCCATATCTCCCACCTGATGGGCTTTCACCGGGAAGTGGAGAAGGAACTGCCTCCTCATGTCCATCTGGCCTATGACGGACTTTCCATCACCCTTTAATCTGTCAATCATGGATCTTCATTGGACTCATCCCCTTTTCCTCCTGCCGGCTTTGAGCGGTGTCTCCTACCTGCTCGCCGGGCTCATCATGCTGCGCTTCCCTCCTCGCAAGATCAACAGTTGGTATGGCTACCGCACCCCACGATCGATGCGCGACACAGAGGCCTGGCAGTTCGCCCAAAGGTACGCCGGACGCCAGATGGTGCTCTACGGCCTCCTCCTCATCCTGCTAGGCCTCCCCGGTACCCTCGTGTCGTTCGGCCCCGCCATTGATCTCATCCTCGGCATCCTTCTTACCACCCTTTTCATGTCGATCCCTATCATCAGGACCGAAAAGGAACTGAAGAACCGTTTCGGAAAATAATTACGAATCTACCTATTTAAATCACTGCTGTCCAAAACGTTTTTTCTGGACAGAGAAATCCTTTGTCATAGATAAATTTCGTACATCAATATACGAGTTTTTGATTTTTACCTCCCCCTATTCGGGGAAAAGAGAAAGTTGTTGGTCCTGGGGGCCCTCTCTTATTTTTACAAAAATGGGCTGGTTGAGCCAGTGAAAAAGATGGATTGAAGCAAAAAGGGTAAATCGAATAAAAGAGATCAAATTTGAAAGGTGCCAGTTAAACCTGGCTTTCATCTTTAGGTACTTTAAGAGGAGCAATGTGAGCATTGCTGTCCAAATCTGTATCAGCACAGCATTTGGAGTGGTTCCGACAAAAGAGTTGATTTTCAGGTGTTGTTTTATGTCTTTAAAGAAAAATTCGATCTCCCAACGAGCCTTGTATAGTTGAGAAATGGTTTTTGCTGTCCAATAATTTCGTTCATTGGTGAGCAAGATAATTTCTTTGTCATTGGCCTCGTCGTATACCACTACTCGCCTGAGTCTTTTCTTGTATTTACTGCCTTTGAGTCCTGTAGTGAGGATGATTTGATCTTTGAGGATATTTTTCTCTTTTATAGGATTTTCTTTAAGTACCCGGAAGAGCATCTTAGAACGCACTCTTACCACAAAGCGTACTTGTTGAAGATCCCATTGCTTCAGCAGATCAAAATCATAATATCCCCGGTCGGCAACCACAACACTTTCGGGAGGAAGTAAAAAACTACGTGCAAATGTTACGTCAGATGCCTTGCCCTCGGTCATGTGGATATACTCTGGCATGGCTCCCCTATAATTCAACAGTGTATGTAATTTCAAGGCTCCCTTTCTCTGACGGAACTTTGCCCAGTCAAATATCTCTAATGACAAAGGAATAATGGTAGAATCAAACAGATAAATCTTAGATTTTATTCGGAACTTGATTCTCTGCCCCGGTAACTGATGCTGCATCTGATGCAACATTCCAAGATATATGTCCCGAAAAACTTCCCACGAGCGATGTTTATTGGCGTAACTGAGTGTGGATCGCCGGGGAAGACGTCTTATCCCTAAATGATGAAGATTTCCGGAAGTAGAACTGATCCCATAAGTGATATCCCGGATGGATTGGGCACTGCTGAGTTGCGCAAATATCATGCACATCAGGTGATTCCATGTTGGAAAACCTTTACTGTGCTTGTCTGACTGATGTTTTCTGACAGTGGAGTTGACAAGATTTTTGTCGATCAGTTGGGAAATCTGAGTAAATACCGTTAAATTTGACTTATACATTTTTTAGGATTTTGTGGTTGAAATCCTTAAAAATAAAATCCCGCTCTTTCGGAGCGGGATTTTTTCTTACCTTTTTTCCGGTATTTTGGACGGAAGTGATTTAAATAGGTAGATAGATCTTGTAATGATGTGTAAATTAACGATATGTATGAATGCATTTTATCTGGAAGATACAATTGTCTTTGACAACAAGGCAGGGTGAGGTCTGGAAATCCCCACTTTTGGGGAGGAGGGCTTCCGGGATTTTTTTCGTATTTTTACACAGTCTAAATTACGATGTTTAACCGGAAAATCTGAAAACAATGAACCCGATCAAGATCAAAGAGAATATTTACCGTCTGGGGTCCATCGACTGGGACCGCCGCATGTTCGATGCCCTCATCCCCCTGCCCGACGGTACCAGCTACAATGCCTACCTTATCAAAGGCAGCGAGAAAACCGCCCTGATCGACACCGACGAACCTTCCATGAAGGAGGAGTTCATGAAACAGCTCGAGATGATCGACCATCTCGACTATGTGGTGTCGCTGCATGCCGAACAGGATCATTCCGGTTGCATTCCTTTCGTGCTGGAGCGTTTTCCCGAAGCCAGGGTGGTGGTCAGCCCCAAATGCAAGGGAATGGAGATGGACCTGCTCCATCTGCCGGAGGAGGTCTTCATCACCGTCGAGGACGGCGAGACCCTCTCCCTCGGCGACAAGACGCTGCGCTTCGTCCACACCCCCTGGGTGCACTGGCCTGAGACCATGGTGGCCTTCCTCGAGGAGGACAAGATCCTGTTCAGCTGCGACTTCTTCGGGTCGCACCTGGCTACGAGCGACCTCTTTGTCAAGGACAAGATCAAGGTGTACGAGGCGGCCAAACGCTACTATGCTGAGATCATGATGCCCTTCCGCCGCATCATCAGCAAGAACCTTGAGAAGGTGATGGCCCTGAACGCCGAGCTCATTGCCCCGAGCCACGGCCCCATCTACCGTGATCCGGCCATGATCATCGAGGCCCATAAGGAGTGGGTCGACGGCCCGCCGAAAAACCTCGTCGTGCTGCCCTATATCTCCATGCACGAGAGCACCCGCCTCATGGTCGAGCACCTCGTCGGCGCCCTCATCGACCGCGGTGTGGAGGTGATGCAGTTCAACCTCGAGGTGGTCGATCTCGGCAAGTTGGCCATCGCCCTCGTCGATGCCGCCACCGTCGTGCTGGCCAGCCCCACCGTCCTGGGCGGGCCCCATCCCGCAGCCGTCTATGCCGCCTTCCTCACCAATGCCCTGCGACCCAAGGTGCGCTACCTCTCCATCATGGGCTCCTACGGCTGGGCCGACCGTACCGTGCCGGTCATCTCCGGCCTCCTCAAAGACATCAAAGCCGAGATCATCGAACCCGTCGTCGCCAAGGGCGCTCCCACCGGCGAGACCTTCCGGGCCATCGACCGTCTGGCCGACGCCATCGCCGAAAAACACCGCGCCGACGGCCTCCAATAAGAAAGATAAATGCTGTGAAAGAAGGGATGCACCTGCCGTGTATCCCTTTTTTTGTTAAAATTGTTATCCGTTCCTTACCACAAAACGGCTATCACAATGAGACGAGCTTTTTTCTTTTCCTTTCTTCTTCTTTTCCTGACCGCAGGACTTTTCGCCCAGGAGGAGCATCTCCTGTGGTTCCGTCATCCTGCGGGGCAGTG
>JAMOUS010000284.1 GCA_027067975.1 Bacteroidales bacterium
GCTCGGGGGAGGTTTTCCATGGCCATAGGAGATTCTTCCCAGACCGAAGGGGACAATGCCCTGGCGATGGGGTCGAAGGCTTATGCCGGGGGACTGAATTCTTTCTCTTTTGGAAATGGTGCCCGGGCCTTGGGGGACGGGTGTTATGCCATCGGGTCGTATAAAGTGGATACGGGAGGTTTTCTCATGCGTACGGCTCCGACCATTGCCGACGGCATCTATTCGGTGGCGATCGGCCAGGGAGCCACCACCGGCGGCGGTTATGCCAACTTTGCCATAGGTGCCGGCGCCAATGCCCACAGCCGGCGTTATGGTCTGGCGATCGGTCACAATGCCATCGCCAGCGGAGAGGAGTCGATCTCTTTGGGCAATATGGGGAGTTATACCATTCCTCCGTTCCTAATGTTGATCTACAGTCCCAATGTGGCCAAGGGATTCCGTTCGATGGCCTTGGGTTTTGCCAACCATGCGGATACTGCCTATTCGGTGTGTCTGGGGACCGCCAACCGGGTGATGGGCATCTACGGTACCGGCATCGGTTATCTGAACAAAGTATACGGACAATATGCCATCGCCGCAGGGAAGGAGCTGGAGGCGAAAGCGTTCGGTTCGTTCGTGGTGGGGGCTCTCAATGAAGCCGAAGGCGATTCGTCCCGGTGGGTGCAAACGGACCCCCTCTTCGTGGTGGGGAACGGCTACCGGCAGTATCCCGCTACCATCCGGCGCAATGCTTTTGTGGTTTATAAGAATGGAAATGCTTATGTACAAGGAAATTTGGGAATAGGAACCAAGGACCCAAAGTCGTTGTTGCACGTGGCTTCAGCCGGAAACATGGGAGAGATCCTGGTGACGCCTACAGCACTTAATCAATCTTCCCGGATCTTTCTGGGGGAGAATCCTTCCGGGGATTTCGGGATGACGATTCAGTATGATGGAAACTCGAATCAATTGAAGATTTTCGGCGAGGTGAATGATTCGGAATATGGTCCATGGTTACTGGTCAACCGGAATGATGGGGAGATCCGAATGCCTCAGGTGTACAATGATATAGTGGGAAGCAACAATAAGGCCCTGTACATTGACGATCAGGGAAAGATCGGCTATCTTTCCTCGTCGCGGCGGTACAAGCGGGCGATCCGCCCGATGGAGGATCCCGGCTGGTTGTACCGGTTGCGTCCGGTCAACTTCGTTTACAAGGACGATCCTCGGGGGAGGATGCAGTACGGTCTGATCGCCGAAGAAGTGGCGAAAGTGAATCCTTTGTTCGTGAGTTATGACGGGAAGGGACGTCCTGAGACGGTAGCCTATGACAAGCTGATCACTCCCATGTTGAAAGCTTTACAGGAGCAGCAGGCCGAGATCGAGCGGCTGAAGCGGCAGAATGAACAGCTGCAGGCCCGTTTGGAAAAGATCGGCAAAGAGAAAAAAGAGCTGGCCGCCCTGCGGCGGGAAGTGGATGCATTGAAGAAGATCCTGGGCGCAATGGCAGAGAAGTGATCATTCTTGCTTGGGGGTTCCAAAGGCGTTCCAGCCTTGTGCCGTAAGTTCGATCTCGCTGCCGGCGGAGGTGACGAGCATGCGTCCTTCATCGGGCGGGGTCATGAAGCCGAGAGGCCGTATCTCCGGCAGGGCGGTGAGTTTGTCCATCAAGCGTGGGGGGAGGGTGAAGAGCAGTTCATAGTCCTCCCCGCCGTTGAGGGCGGCAATGAGCGGCTCCAGGTTCATCTCCTCGGCGGTGAGGGCGGTTTCCGTGTCGATGGGGATCTTGTCCTGGTAGATACGGCAGCCCGTGCCGGACTGGTAGCATAGATGCAGCAGGTCGGAAGAGAGCCCGTCGGAGACGTCGATCATGGCGGAGGGACGCACTCCTTTTTCTTTCAGTTTTTGGATGATGTCGCGCCGGGCTTCCGGTTTGAGCTGGCGGCCGACGATGTAAGGATATTTGGAGAGGTCGGGCTGGAAGGAGGGATCGTCCTGGAAGATCTTGTTCTCCCGCCGCAGCACCTGCAGCCCCATATAGGCGGCCCCCAGGTCGCCGCTGACACAGATGATGTCGCCGGGTTGTGCACCGTCGCGGTACACCAGCTCCTGCTGGGTGGCCCGTCCCAGGGCCGTGATGCTGATGATCATCCCGCTGGCCGAGGCGGAGGTGTCGCCCCCCACCAGGTCGATGGCATAATGATCACAGGCGATCCGGATCCCCTCATAGAGCTCTTCCAGATGTTCCACCTTGAAACGCGACGAAACCCCTACCGAAACCGTGATCTGTCGAGGTTCGGCATTCATGGCATAGATGTCCGATAGGTTCACGACCACGGCCTTGTATCCCAGATGCTTCAAAGGTGTATAGGCCAGGTCGAAATGAATCCCCTCAAGCAACAGGTCGGTGGTCACCACCATCTGACGGTTCCTGGGAGAGATTACCGCTGCATCGTCTCCCACCCCCTTTTTGGTCTCGCGATGGCGTAAAGGAAATCCTTTGGTCAAATGATCGATCAGCCCGAATTCCCCGTATTTCGAGATATCCGTACCCTTTTGCTTGTTATTGCCTGCCATTTTTTCTTGGTTTTTCTTTCAAGTTTTCCTTCCTTTCCGTAATGATCGAATCGGAAAAATCCCTATATTTGCAACCTAATTTAGATTAAATACAAATAACAAAAATACCCGGATCCGCGCAAAGATATGGAAAAAGATCAGGATAAGATACTGAAGCAAGTCACTGAACAGGAATACAAGTACGGATTCGTCAGTGACATCGAGATGGACCTTTTGCCGAAAGGGTTGAACGAGGGTGTGATCCGTGAGATCTGGAAGCGAAAGGGAGAGCCGGACTTCATGCTGGATTTCCGTCTCAAGGCTTACCGCAAGTGGAAGGAGATGGAGATGCCCCGCTGGGCGCATCTGAACGTTCCGGAGATCGATTTTCAGGATATCATCTATTTTGCTACACCTAAGAAGAAGGAGGGGCCCAAGAGTCTTGACGAAGTGGATCCCGAGTTGTTGAAAACTTTTGAGAAGCTGGGGATCCCGCTGGAGGAGCAGGAGCGGCTGGCGGGTGTGGCTGTGGATGCCGTGATCGACAGCGTCTCGGTGAAGACCACCTTTCAAGAGACGCTTGCCGAGCTGGGAATTATCTTCTGCTCCATGAGCGAGGCGATCCGGAACTATCCCGACCTGGTGAAAAAATATTTGGGCAGTGTCGTACCCTATACCGACAATTATTTCGCGGCGCTCAACTCAGCCGTGTTCAGTGACGGTTCGTTCTGTTACATTCCCAAGGGGGTGCGCAGCCCGATGGAGCTTTCCACCTATTTTCGTATCAATGCGGCCAATACGGGACAGTTCGAGCGTACCCTCATCATTGCCGATGAAGACAGTTATGTCAGTTACCTGGAGGGGTGTACCGCACCCATACGCGATGAGAACCAGCTCCATGCCGCCGTGGTGGAGATCATCGCATTGGAAAATGCAGAGGTGAAATATTCCACCGTCCAGAACTGGTATCCCGGCGACAAGGAGGGGAAAGGGGGAATCTTCAATTTTGTGACCAAGCGCGGCATCTGCAAAGGCAATCACTCGAAGATCTCCTGGACGCAGGTGGAGACCGGTTCGGCCATAACGTGGAAATATCCCAGTACCATCCTTAAGGGGGATCATTCCACGGCCGAGTTCTATTCCGTGGCACTCACCAACAACTATCAGCAGGCCGATACCGGTACCAAGATGATCCATCTGGGCAAGAACACGCGCAGTACGATCGTTTCGAAGGGGATCTCCGCAGGACACAGCAACAACAGCTACCGGGGCCTGGTAAAAGTGGCCAAAAATGCCGAAAATGCCCGTAACTTTTCGCAGTGTGATTCACTCCTGATCGGCGACCGGTGCGGCGCTCACACCTTCCCTTACATAGAGGTGGGCAACACCTCCGCCATTGTCGAACATGAGGCAACCACCTCGAAGATCGGAGAAGACCAGATCTTCTACCTCAACCAAAGGGGGATCTCCACCGAGGATGCGATCGGAATGATCGTCAACGGCTATGCCCGGGAGGTGCTTAACAAGCTGCCGATGGAGTTTGCGGTGGAAGCACAGAAACTCTTGCAGATCAGCCTGGAAGGAAGTGTGGGTTAGGAAAGGGGAAGGATAAACTTTGAATGATGAATGCCGAACGGTACTTTTATACGGGTACCGGGTAAAAGAACCGGGAAACTTAAACCAAACCAGAAGATCAACGTAATGACAAAGGATTTGTCACAAAAGTGAAAATGATATGTTGGAAATAAAAAACTTACATGCGAACATAGAAGGAAAAGAGATCTTGAAGGGGATCGATCTGACCGTCCGTGCCGGTGAGGTGCATGCCATCATGGGGCCCAACGGCTCAGGCAAGAGCACGCTGGCTTCCGCCATTGTGGGAAGGGATTATGTCGAGATCACCGAGGGGGATATCCTTTTCATGGGGGAAAGCATTTTGGATCTGCCTCCGGAAGAGCGGGCGCTGAAGGGGATCTTTCTGAGCTTTCAGTATCCCGTGGAGATCCCCGGGGTGAGCATGGTCAACTTCCTGCGTGCGGCCGTGAACGAGAAGCGTAAGTATCAGGGTCTGGATCCCATGCCGCCTTCTGACTTTCTTAAGATGATGCGGGAGAAGAAGAAACTGGTCGGCATCGACTCTGCTTTGACCAACCGCTCGGTGAATGAGGGTTTCTCAGGAGGGGAGAAAAAGAAGAACGAGATCTTTCAGATGGCGATGCTCGAACCCAAGCTGGCCATTCTCGACGAGACGGACTCCGGGCTCGACATCGATGCTTTGCGCGTCGTGGCCAATGGAGTGAATGCCTTGAAAAAGCCGGACAACGCGATCATTGTCATCACCCACTATCAGCGTTTGCTCAATTACA
>JAMOUS010000285.1 GCA_027067975.1 Bacteroidales bacterium
AGCAGTGCCGGCATGCAGGGCAGCGACCTGGAGGGTGAGATCCACATCTCGCTCGAAGAGGCCTATCACGGCACCACCCGTATCGTCCAGGTGGGGGACGAGAAGATCCGCCTGAAGATCAAACCCGGAGCCTATGACGGTCTGAAATTGCGTGTGCGCGGGAAAGGCCAAAAAGGACACGGCGGCAAGGCAGGCGACCTCTACCTCACCATCCGTGTCGATCCGCATCCCGTCTTCGAACGGAAAGGCGACGACCTCTACGTCGAACTGCCGGTCGATATGTATACCGCCCTGCTCGGCGGAAAGGTGCAGGTACGTACCCTCGACGGCCTGGTCAATATGAAGATCCCGGAAGGGGTCAAGAATGGCCAGCTCCTCCGCCTGCGGGGGAAAGGTATGCCGAAATACGGAAAATCGGGCCACGGCGACCTCTTCGCACGGGTGAAGATCGTCCTGCCCGAACACCTTACCCCTGAACAGAAAGACCTGTTGAAAAAAATGCGCGAACTGGACAAGCAGTTCGCGTAATATCTTTGAATGTTTTAATCTTTAGAAATGAAGAAAAAAGACAAATTTTCACTCTATTATTTCCTGGGGATGATGGCCATGTTCATCCTCATGGATATGTTGTTCTTTCCCGCCTCGTCGGGGACGAAGTTCTTGACGTACAGCGATTTCATTCATAAGGTCGATTCGGGTCAGGTGGCACGGGTGGTCATCTTTCCCGACAAGATCATCGGTGAACTGAAGGATGAACACAAGAAGGGGAAAGGGGAGATCACAAAGGCGCCGACTGCCCCGTGGCGGTTGCGCATCGAGTCGATCGAGGAGCAGGTGAAGCACCAGTTCATTGTCGACCGTTTGCCGGAGGTGAGCGACGACCAACTGCTCGACCGTCTGCTGAAGGCGGGCGTGGAAGTGCAGGGGCGTTTCCGCTCGAACGGCCTGCGCAACTTTTTCCTCGACTGGGTGTTGCCGTTTATCCTGCTGATGTTCATCTGGGGCATCATCATAAAAAGGATGGGACCGGGCAATCCCATGCTCGAGATCGGTCGCAACAAAGCAAAGATCCTTTCGGAGACGCCCAACAACAAGGTGCGTTTCAAGGATGTTGCAGGCATCGATGAGGCGGTTGAGGAGGTGAAGGAACTGGTTGACTTTCTGCGCACGCCGGAGAAATATACCCGACTGGGGGGTAAGCTCCCCAAAGGTGTGTTGCTGGTGGGTCCTCCGGGGACGGGCAAGACGCTCCTGGCCAAGGCCGTCGCCGGCGAGGCGGGCGTGCCCTTCTTCAGCCTCAGCGGGTCGGACTTTGTGGAGATGTTCGTAGGGGTGGGGGCGGCCCGTGTGCGCGACCTCTTCAACCAGGCGAAGTCCCATGCACCCTGTATCATCTTCATCGATGAGATCGACGCCATCGGCAAAAGCCGCGCCCACAACGCCGTCTTCAGCGGCGGATATGACGAGCGTGAGAACACGCTCAACCAACTGCTCGTCGAGATGGACGGCTTCGACGCCAGCATTGGCGTAATCATCATGGGAGCCACCAACCGTCCGGAGGTCCTCGACCCTGCACTGCTGCGTCCCGGCCGTTTCGACCGTCAGGTGCTCGTCGATAAGCCCGACATGAAGGGGCGTGAGGCGATCTTCCGCGTCCATACCCGTGAACTCAAGCTCGGCAAAGATGTCGACCTGAAGCGACTGGCCGCCCAAACCCCCGGCTTCGCCGGCGCCGAGATCGCACACGTCTGTAATGAGGCGGCGATCCTCGCCGTACGCAATAACCACGACGAGGTGACCATGGCCGACTTCGAGGCGGCCATCGAACGCGTCATCGCCGGACTGGAGAAAAAGAACAAGCTCATCAACGAAAAAGAACGCAAGATCGTGGCCTATCACGAGTCGGGCCATGCCATCGTGGGATACTTCACCCCCGGAGCCGACGAGGTGCAAAAAGTGTCGATCGTTCCCCGCGGCATCGGTGCCCTGGGATATACGCTCCAGATGCCGCTGGAAGACCGCTACCTGATGTCGAAGTCGGAACTGCTGGGAAAAATACGCGGATTGCTGGGGGGACGCGCCGCCGAAGAGATCGTTTTCGGCGAGATCTCCACAGGTGCCTCCAACGACCTGGAGAAAGCCTCCCAACTGGCCAGAAATATGATCACCGTTTACGGTATGAGCGAAAAACTTCCCAACATTTCGCTCGTTACCCACGGCGGACCCGGCTTCCTGGGCGAAGGCCCCGGCGTGGAGAGACGATCGGAATATGTCGAGCGGCTCATCGACGAAGAGGTTACACAGATCATCAACGAATCGTATAAGGAGGCCAAAAAATTGCTGCAGGAGAAACGCGACAGGCTGGAGAAGATGGCTTCCGTACTGCTGGAGAAGGAGGTGATCGACTACCACGAGATCCGTGAACTGCTCGGAGAAAAGAAACAAAATGAAAGAAAGGAGAAAGCATCATGATGACCCTGATATACCGTGACGACCGGATACCGGAGATGATCGACCGGTATTTGGATGCTTTACAGGAACGCTATCTGCGCTATTCCACGGCCGATCTGTTCCGTGAGGGCATCCGCTCGTATGCCGAGATCGACAGGGCGGTGGGGCGTACCTTGAGGACCCTGCGGATGGCAGGGCTGGTGCCCCGGGAGCATGTGCGACCTTCGTACATGACGGGAGCCCATGGCGAGTGCTTGCGGATATGGCGTCTTTCTGAGACCGCCTACCGCCTCGCCCTGCTCAACGCAGGCCCCCTGACACCCGCCCTGGCAAGGATGCAGATGCAGATCATCAAATTGTGGAAAGAAGGAAAGCTCGGCTGACAGCCGGGCTTTTATTTTATCGCTCCACATGGACCCAGTAGTAGCCTCCGCTGTGGTCGTGAAGGATCGTACTGATGCTCCGGGCCGTCTGTAACCGGATCTTGTCAAAAAACTCCTTGTACTGCCAGACGAAAAAGATCCCTCCCAACGTGGGCTCGTCAATATCCGAATAATCAAGCGTGATCTCTTTCAACCCTTTTTCCAGCGGAAAACCTTTGAACTTCCCAGAATAATATCCCGAACTCTCGAGAATGCGGCTGCCGGAAGGATCCAGCGTGTACGAGAACTCCCCTCCGTATATGGCCATATCGTTTTGAAAGGGAGCGGGAAAGAACCACACCGTGAAGGTGCCGTCGGGGTTCTTCCGGATATACCGGCTCATCCGGACCGGCAGGTCGGCATGGTCCTTTTTCAATCGTTCCGTGGCGGTATGCAATGCCTGTACGTAAGGTTGTAACTCCGAAGACGACGGCGGAGTCCCGCGACCCGTCCGTTCCGGATGGAGCGTATCGTAGGTGAAAAAGAAGTGCCCCAAGACCGCATGCCAGACACCGTCCGCATCCTGATAACAGAAATGCTCGAACCCTTCGGAAAGCATCTTTTCCCGGAAACCTTTCTCTTTCCGCAATGATTGCAACGCCTCCCACGTGGTACGATCATAATCGCCCAGCCAACGGGCTACGGCAAACTTTTCATTGAAGGCCTTCACGTCAAAATCCCGGGGTACCTGCCCGGAAAGTAGAGGAAGATAAAGAAGATAAAAAAGTGATAACAGAAAAAGGGACGGAAGGCGAAAGTACATAACAGCGAAGTTTAAACGAGAATGACAAAGATAATACTGACAAGCACAAAAAGCGAAAATCCGAGCACGATGCGTTTCCTGAAAACAGGTTTGCCCAGGATGAGCGCATACACCATCTTGATCAGGTTATTGCTGATGGTGGCGATAAGGGTGGCGCGGGCGATGGTCTCCACCGAAAGGGTGATGCCGGTGCCCTGGAAAAGGCTGAGGATATACGGGTCGATGTCGGTGACCCCTACGATGAAGGAGAGTACGCTCACCCCGACATTGCCGTAACGCTGCATCACAAAATGGGTGAGTACCGAGAAGAAAGCGAAGAGAATGCCGAAAATGATGGCCGTCTTGAATTCCAAAGGGTTTTTTTCCTCGTTCACAAGGTATTGTTGCTCATCTTTCTGGGGGTGGGCTGTGCGGAGCATGATATAGGAAACCAAGGCCCCTACGGCAAAAAGAGTGAGGAAAGGCAAGGCGAGCATCATGGCCACTCTCTTGTTGAAAATGAAGGCCAGAAGCAGGAGGCGCAGGTACATCATGGTAGTGGCCGCCATGATCCCTGCCGGAATCTTTTCATTGGTCTTCTCCACATTGCTGCGCCGTGCCAGCACGATCGTGGTGGCGGTGCTGCTGTAGATGCCTCCCAGCACGGCCGTGATGACCGTCCCGCTCGATGGGAAGGCAAACTTTTTCAACAAGTAACTGAAATAAGAGATCGAGGATACCGCCACAATCGAAAGCCAGATCTGGTAGGGTGTGATGGGGAGATTGGGCGAGATCGGCTTGTTGGAAAGCAACGGTAGGATGATTCCCGCAATGATGATGAACTTCGAGAGCGTTAGGAACTCATCACTGCTGAACTTGCTCGAAAAACGAAATAGCTCCTCCTTGATCTCGATGAGGATGAGGACACTCACGCCAATGAGCAGGGCCATCCATGCAGGCTGCAGATATACCAGCGGGGTGAGCGAATAGGTGATCAGTGCCACAATGATCGAGGTGAGTCCGAACTGCTGGTTCACCTTGATCTTGAAAACATAATACACTCCCAACAGAAGGGAAAGGACGATCGCTCCCACCAGGAACGGTAACATCGTCACCGGGGAGATCACGTACAGGATGTAACCCAGGATGCCGATCAGAGTGAAAGTCCTGTCGGTACCGAAGAGGGTGCCGAACTCCTTGTCGATATGGTGACTGCGCTGCTCAAGGCCGATGATCAGCGAAAAAGCCACTACCACTAGGAAGTTGACCAGGTCATGTGTG
>JAMOUS010000286.1 GCA_027067975.1 Bacteroidales bacterium
GGTACGCTCGACGGGCGCTTCCTATGTGATCATCGGACATTCCGAACGGCGGCAATATTTCGGGGAGACCAATGAGATCCTCAAGCGGAAGACGGAGATGGCGCTGGAGAATGATCTCTCTCCCATTTTCTGTGTGGGCGAGGTTTTGAAAGAAAGGCAGGCGAGTCAACATTTCGATGTGGTAAAAAAACAGATCTCCGATGCGCTGTTTTTCCTTTCCGAGGAGGAGTTTACCCGCATCATCATTGCCTACGAGCCGGTTTGGGCCATCGGAACGGGCGAGACGGCCACGCCGGAGCAGGCACAGGAGATGCATGCTTACATCCGGGGCTTGATCCGTGAGCGTTACGGCGACACGCTGGCGGCCAGCACCACGATCCTCTACGGTGGCAGCTGCAAACCCAACAACGCTCGCGAGCTCTTCGCCAACCCCGACGTCGACGGCGGCCTCATCGGGGGAGCCTCCCTGAAGGCCGAAGACTTCTACGCCATCATCCGGGCGGTTGAACCGTAACGGTCCCAACCCAAACCATTCCCATCCGAGAGGGCTTATTTGCCCTCTTTTTTTTTTGCCGGGCAAGTTCTTATCTTTAAGCGACCAATGACACCCTTGCCCATCATGAACGATACGCGATCCTTATCCCGGAAGTTTTTTGTCCTGCGTCATCTGTTCTTTTTTCTATTTATCCTGTTCCCTGTATTGGATACAGCAGCCCAGAGTGCAAGGACTTTCCCCACCGATACGGCCGGTTTCGCCGAGAGCTTTCGTGCGTTCATGATCCAGACCCATCTCACACCCACCCAACTCGCCGAGCTGGACGAGTTCATCCGGCGGGTCTCTTCCGATTCGGCCACCGTCACCCCCGAAAAAAGGGAAAGGGTGCTTCACACCTTGAACCGGCTGCGCAGTCGCAGGGGCCGGCAGGTACCTTTCTTTACCGACTATATTTCCACATTCCTGATCCTGGAAGACCGCTATCCCGATCCTTCCTATTTCGATGCCTGGGAGAAAGGGTTGCTCACGCTCCTCGACGACCGCAAGGTGATGCTCCGCTCGCTGCAAAAGTTTCTGAGCAGCGTGAAAAATTTTCTGGAAAAGCGGGAACTCTACACCACCCGCGCCATGGTATGGCGCACCGATTCGGTGCCGTTCCGTTTCGTCTATGATTCGCTCTTTTTTATTGTTCCCGACCGAACCCCCCTGGTCTGTATGACGGTCAATCACGACAGCATAGTCATTGAGGAGGCGGAGGGAAAGTATGATCCTTACAGGGCGGTATGGCATGGGCGGCGGGGCAAGGTCACCTGGGAGCGTGCCGGCTACTCGCCCGACTCGGTATTTGCCCTGCTGGAAGATTACCGGCTGAATCTCACCCGCAACGGCTATCAGCTCGACAGTGTCCGTTTCATGAACCGTTCCTATTTCCCCGAGCCCATCCTGGGGAGCCTGGAGGACAAGGTCAGCCATATCACCCGTCCTTCAGCGGCATCCTATCCCCGTTTCCGTTCGTATGTGAACCGTTTTCGCATCCCGGATCTATATCCGGGCGTCCATTACGAAGGAGGTTTCTCGATGCAGGGGGCTGTGGTGAACGGCACGGGCAGTTCGTTTCAGCGGGCTTCGGTAAGCTTCTTCCGCGGCGACACCCTACGCCTGGTGGTCCGTTCGGTCTTCTTCGCCATCCACAAGGACCATATCGCCAGCCGGGAATGCTCCGCCACCTTCTATCTCGACAACGATTCCATCTACCATCCCAACATCGCCTTCAGCTACAACGTCCCGGTCCAGGAGGTCTCGCTCTACCAGACCGACAACCTGATGACCACCAGCCCCTACTTCGATTCCTATCACCGTCTGAACATTGCAGCCAACCGTTTCGTCTGGCTGATCGACGAGAACAAGGTGCTCTTCACCCGGCTGCGGGGCACCACCATCGGCGAAGCCCGCTTCTGGTCGACCAACTTCTTCAACGATCAGACCTACTATAAGATCCAATACCTCGACCAGCAGCATCCCCTCTATCTGTTGAAAAGATTTGCCGACTATTTTCTCTCCGACGAGTTTCCCGTCGAGGACCTGGCCTACTGGATGAAAAAACCGGAATATCAGGTACGGCGAATGATCGTCAACATGGCCGTCCTGGGCTTCGTCTTTTACAATCCCGAAACCGGAGAGGTCAAGATCAAGAAAGAACTTTACGATTATCTGGATGCCCATGCCAAAAAAATCGATTATGATGTGATGTCATTCTTTTCCCGCACCCGCGCACCTGTCGACAACGCCATCCTCGATCTTGCCACCAACGACATGACCATCAACGGGGTCCCGACCATTTTTCTGAGCGACTCGCAAAATGTAGCGATCTATCCCGCCGGAAACCGGATCATCATGCACAAGAACCGCAGTTTCAGCTTCGACGGCCAGGTGAAAGCCGGGATGAGCACATTGTACGGAAAGAAGTTCATCTTCAGCTATGACAGCTTCAAGATCCAGCTCAACAAGATCGACTCGATGAAGTTCATGGCATACGGTGACAAGGTCGATGATCTTGGCAATCCCGTCCCCGAGCGGATCAACAACATTCTGGAGATCGTCACCGGCGATGTATACATCGACAAACCGGACAATAAGTCGGGCAGGAAAAGATATGCCGAATATCCCTTTTTCCGTTCCACGGATACCGCCTATGTTTTTTATGACGAAGCTTCGGTATACGATACCATTTACAACCGGAAAGATTTCTATTTCGTGATCGAACCGTTCACGTTGTACCGTCTGAATGAACTGCGTAAAGAAGATCTGGTTTTCAAGGGTGATTTCATCAGCGGCTCGATCTTTCCTGCCATTCCGCAGGAGCTGAAAGTGCAGGAGGACAACTCCCTGGGCTTTGTCTCTTCGATTCCCGACGACGGAATCCCCGTATACGATGGAAAAGGAAGATATTTCAACAAGGTGAGGCTGAGCAATCAGGGACTGAACGGAGCGGGCAAACTGACCTATCTCTCTGCCACGATCCGATCGGACCGTTTTACCTTCTTTCCCGACTCGATGCTCACCCGTGCGCATGACGTGGTGATCGACACATTTGCGGTGAAGGGAGGAGTGCGTTTCCCGCATATACAGGCACAAGATGTGAACATCCGCTGGTATCCGCACCGCGATGAGATGCATATTCTGCGACGTTCTGAGGATCCTGTGTTGTATACCTCCTATCCATTGCGGGGTGATTTGTTGCTCACCCCCACTGCCTTGTATGCGGACGGACGGATCACCTTGCCCGGTTTGCACATGACCTCCCGGCTTTTCCGGCTGGATGAATACCGGATGAGCAGCGACACCGCCCATCTGGTGGTCACCGGACCCTCTGAAGGGAAAAAAACACTCCTGGAAGCACCTTCCGTAAGTGCAACGATTGATGTGGCCGGACATGCAGCCATGTACGAATCGCTGGAAGACACCCTCCCCGTCACCCTGCCCGGGATCCGGTGGATCACCTCGCTCGATCACCTGCTCGTCGATTACGACCGACAAACGATCATTCTGACCAACTCCCGGACGAGCGACGATCAATATCTTCTTTTCCTGGATCCCCTCCGTCTCCAGGAACATTGGGAAAAGATCCCTACTTTCATCTCGCTCCATCCCAAAATGGACACCTTGGGCTTTGCCTCCGACTCATCCGTTTACGATCTGACAAAGAATCGTCTCACGGCTTATCATGTGGCCCCCATTGAAGTGGCGGATGCCCGGGTATATCCTGATTCGGCAAGGGTGGCGATCCGTTCCACCGGCTTCCTCGCCCCGCTGGAAAATGCCGTGCTGGAAGCCAACGGCCTCCACACCCTCGATTCGGTATCGCTCACGATCTTTGCCCGCAACGACTTTTCCGGAACAGGCAATTATCACTACCGCCAGAACAACGGCGTCACCGAGACGGTCCATTTCGACCGGCTGTTCGTCGACGATTCCCTCCGTACGCATGGTTGGGCTCATCTGAAACCTGAAGAGGGATTCATGCTCAGCCCGGCTTTTGCTTTTGCCGGCAAGGTGGAGCTCCGCTCGCACCGCCCCCTGCTCACCTTCTCGGGCGGTGCCAAGATCCAGCATGATTGCCCTGCGGTAAAGAGTGAATACGTTTCGTTCAAGTGCCCTGTCAACCCCGACAGCATCTACCTCCCCATCCCGGCCCATCCTGTCGACATTCATCACAAGAAGCTGTATGCCGGGCACATGATCACCAATGATTCGATCCGCATCTATCCGGCATTTTTCTCCTACCGCCAGCATTACAGCGACCAACTCGTCAGTCATGCCGAGGGAGTCCTACACTACGACGCAGCCTCAGGAGAGTACCGGCTGGGTAGCCCGGAGAAAGTGCGGGATCCCTCCCTCCCCGGGAATTATCTGACACTGAACAAGAATTTCTGCCGGCTGAAAGGAGAGGGCCAACTCAACCTGGGGGTCGACCTGGGACAGGTACAGATCGTCACCGTGGGCGACATTCTCCAAGATATGGAAGGCGATTCGGTGGTTTTGGATGTGATGATCGGACTTGATTTCTTTTTCCATCCGGAAGCTTTGCAGATCATGCACCAGGAGATCGATTCGCTCACCCGTCTTCCGGCCGTGGACGTTCATGATGAACATTATCAACGTCTGCTTAAGGAACTTCCCATAGTAGAACACACTCCCTCCGCATCTTCCGAGCGAGGAAAGAAAAAGAAAGAGGTAGGGATCCCTTCGATCCTGCAGTTGCAGCAGGTCCCGCCGGCCCAGCGGCATACGATCTTCCTGTCGAAAGTGCATCTCCGGTGGGATCCCGAGACACGTTCGTTCATTTCGGAAGGGAAGATCGGCCTTGGAAACATTGACGGGCGCCCCCTGAACGTGCGT
>JAMOUS010000287.1 GCA_027067975.1 Bacteroidales bacterium
AGTGGCTGAAATACGAGAAGATCCCCGTGCGGGTGTTCCAGAGCTCACGGGCCGCCTCGAAGATGGTGGCCAACCATATCGCCGACACCATCCGCGAGAAGGCGGAAAGAGGGGAACACTGCGTCCTGGGTCTGCCCACCGGCTCGACACCCGTGGAGGTGTATGATGAGCTGGTGCGCATGCACAAGGAGGAGGGTCTCAGCTTCCGCAATGTGATCACCTTCAACGTCGACGAGTATTATCCCATGCCGCCGGGCAAGCTGCAGTCGTACGTGCGTTTCATGCGCGAACATCTGCTCGACCAGGTTGACCTGCTGCGGGAGAACATTCACGTGCCGGATGCGACGTTGCCGCTGGAGGAGGTGCCGGCCTTCTGCCGACGTTATGAGGAGATGATCCGCGAGGCCGGCGGCATCGACATCCAGTTGCTCGGCATCGGCCGTACCGGTCATATCGGCTTCAACGAGCCGGGATCCGACCGCAACTCGGTGACCCGTCTGGTGACACTCGACTATGTCACCATCGCCGATGCGGCGAGCGACTTCTTTGGCGAAGACAATGTGCCGCGCAAGGCGATCACGATGGGGGTAGGCACGCTCCTGAGCGCCCGCGAGGTGATCCTCCTGGCGTGGGGTGAGGGCAAGGCCTCCATCATCCGTGAGACCGTCGAGGGGCCGGTGACCGAGAACGTGCCGGCCTCGTTCTTGCAGGAGCACCCCAACGCCACGGTGGTGCTCGACGAGGCTGCCGCGGCCGAGCTCACCCGCTTCAAGACCCCCTGGCTGGTGGGCGACTGCGAATGGGACGACGCCATGGTGCGCAAGGGGGTCATCTGGCTCTGCGACAAGGTGCAGAAACCCATCCTCAAACTCACCAACCGCGACTACAACGAACATCATATGGGCGAGCTGCTGGCCAAGCGCGGCCAGGCCTACGATATCAACATCCGTGTGTTCAACGAGATCCAGCACGCCATCACCGGCTGGCCGGGCGGCAAGCCCAACGCCGACGACACCTACCGTCCCGAACGGGCAAAGCCATACCCCAAACGGGTGGTGGTGTTCAGTCCCCATCCCGACGACGACGTTATCTCCATGGGAGGCACGCTCATCCGGCTGGTCGACCAGGGACATGACGTGCATGTGGCCTACCAGACCAGCGGTAACATCGCCGTCTTCGACGACGATGTGGTGCGGTTTGCCAATTTCCTCAACGAGTTTGCCGTCGACTTTGCGCCGGGATTCGGATATCCGAAAGAGTTCTATGAGAAGGTGCTTGACTTCTTTGCCACGAAGCAGCCGGGGCAGGTGGACATCCCCGAGGTGCAGAAGGTGAAGGCCCTGATCCGCAAGGTGGAAGCGCGGGCGGCCTGCCGCTTCGTGGGTATCCCCGACGACCATATCCATTTCCTGGAGATGCCCTTCTATGAGACCGGTCGCGTGAAGAAGAAACCCCTGTCGGAAGAGGACTTACGCATCATCAGAGAGCTGTTGCGCGAGGTGCGTCCGCACCAGATCTTTGCCGCCGGCGACCTCTCCGACCCGCACGGGACGCACCGTGTCTGTCTCGATGCCATCTTGCGTGTGCTTGACGAAGTGAAGGAGGACGACTGGATGAAAGATTGCTATGTATGGCTCTACCGCGGGGCGTGGCAGGAGTGGCCCGTCAATGAGGCCGACATGCTTGTGCCCCTCAGTCCCGACGAGGTGGTGCGGAAGCGCAAGGCCATCTTCAAACACCAGTCGCAGAAAGACCAGGCCCTCTTTCCCGGCACCGACACGCGGGAGTTCTGGCAACGGGCCGAAGACCGCAACCACCGTACGGCCGTGCTCCTCGACAAGCTGGGACTGGCCGAATACCAGGCCGTCGAGGCGTTCGTGCGGTACAAAGTGTGAGGAGACCGGAGAGGATGAGAGAGTGTGCCGGAAGACGTTTCTACCATAACGGAAAGATCAAAGCGTGCAAAGACTTCCCGGAGCGGCTGCTGTGGGAGGGGGAGAACCTTTACGAGGTGGTGCGCGTAATCGAAGGTGTGCTCCTCTTTTGGGAAGATCATCTGGAACGCCTGTATGCGACGGCCCGCCTGACGGGACGGCAGATCCCGGAAGATATGGCGGCGCTGGGTAAGGTGGTGCAGCGTGTGATCGAGGAGGATGGGATCACCGACGGCAACCTTCGCATCCTCTACCACTATGAGGGGGCGGCGGCGCGGCCGCGCGATCTGCTGGTGTACCGCGTGCCGCACCATTATCCGCCGGAGGAGCTGTACCGCAAAGGGGTGAGCTGTATGCTCTATCAGGCGGAACGTCCCCGTCCGGCGGCGAAGATCGTCCATGCCGGCTTGCGGCTCTCGGTGTACCAGCAGCTGCTGGCGCGGGGCGACTATGAGGCATTGCTGGTCGACCGTACCGGCCATATCACCGAGGGAAGCCGGTCGAACGTCTTCTTCATCCGGGAGGATACCCTCCTGACCGCCCCCGACGGGATGGTGCTGGCAGGGATCTCCCGCAAGCACCTGCTGGCACTCTGCCACAAAGAGGGGATCACGGTGGCGAGGCGGCCGGTAAAGGTGGACGAGCTGGAGAGGATGGAAGCGGCCTTCCTCACAGGCACCTCGATCCATGTACTGCCCATACGGCAGGTGGAAGCACAGCCTTTCGACCCGGGCCACCCCCTCCTGCAGCGGATCATCCACCTTTACCGGCAGCATGTGGAGGCATACGTGAAGGAGCGGAAAAAGAAAAAAGAAGAATGACGAAGAAAATGAAGAAGGCCGCGTCATCGCGGCCTTCTTCGTGAACCTGGAGGGACTCGAACCCCCAACCTCCTGATCCGTAGTCAGGTGCTCTATCCAATTAAGCTACAGGTCCGGTTTGATGCAAAAATAATACTTTAAAGAACACAACCGAAAAAAGAGCCTATCCAATGCCGAAAATCCCGGAATCTCCGATCCCGTTGGATTTTCGAGCATCTTCGTTTTGTCAGCGGGATCAAAGATCCCGGACAAAACGGGATTAAGCTACAGGTCCGGAAATCGTGGTGCAAAGATAGGGAAAATTTTGAATGTTCGAAAAGGTTCGTTCGAATTAAATCTTCAACAAAAAATCCTGAAAGTTGTTATAGGTGACGGAATGGAAGGGGACTTCCGGATGTTCTGCTTTCCATGAATTTGGAGGTGATCTCCGGGCTTTGGAAAACTTGATCTCTTTTGCCAACAGTTCGGTTCCTTTTTTTTCGACAAGGTCGATCTCAGCACCGTCATAGGTGCGCCAGAAAAAGTGAGAGAACAATATCCTATGATTGTACAAGAGTTTTCTACGTTCCAAAATGATAAAATTTTCCCACAACTGTCCCGTATCATTCCGGTCTCTTACTGGCCGGAAGTCTTCGATAAGAGCATTCCTTATTCCGAGGTCATAAAAAAAGATCTTGTTTTGTTTTTTCAGTGTTTTTCTCATATTTGATTCAAAAGGAGGAAGACGGAAGATCACAAAAGTTTTTTCAAGGAGATCGAGATAATTTTCGATCGTCTCGTGATTGAGTGATAGTGACTGACTCAGCTCATGGACAGATACGGTATTTCCGGTTTGGTATGCAAGCAGGCGTGTCAGTCGAATAAGTTTGTGCGGATATCGTATTTTGGCCAGCGAAAGCAGGTCTTTGAAAAGATAAGATCGGCTGATCTCGAGGATGATCTCTTGCTTCTCCTGATAGTTTTTTTCTGTGATCACTTCCGGATAGGAACCGTATACCATCATTTCAGAAACAAGGGACTTGTTTTCGATCGGGTTGTCGCTTTTTATTTCCTCGAAGGCAAAAGGAAAGAGGAGATACTCAATTTTTCTGCCGGTAAGAGGTTCTGTGACCCTGGATGAGAGGTCAAGGGAAGAAGAACCGGTGACCAATACTTTCAGATCAGGAAATTCATCATGAAATATTTTCAGGATCTTATCGATATTGGGAAGTTTTTGGGCTTCGTCGATGAACAAGAGTTCGTAGTTGGAAACCATCCCACGTAGAGAAGCAAGGTCAGGTGTTGAAAACAGTTCCGTATATTCGGGAAGGTCACCGTTTATTTTCAGCGTCTTGTACCGACTCTCCTTGATCAAGGCATTTGCCAACGTGGTCTTGCCGGTTTGTCGCGCCCCGTATAGGATAATAATCCTTTTTTTTGTACGAAGCTTTTCTTTTATACTCTTTTCTATGACCCTGTGTATATACATCTTTTTTTTTGTAAAAATACGTAAAATTTCCGGTATATCGTAAAAATTACGCCAAATTTTTATGGTATACCATAAAAATTACGCCAATTATTTGTGATCTAAAGTGCTTTCCTGTTTTCATCTCCACTCAGATCCCGCCAAAACCGGTGTGGAAGAAGATGTACTCATGCCGGCAAAGAGAATAGTGTTGAGAAGGGAAGAGAGCAATGGGGCTTTCAAGGGGTGTGATGTTGAAAGGTAAAAAAGAATTTTGGAGATTTTCCGGGTGAAAAGCGCTTTTTCTTTATTTTTATTAAAAAAAATGAGACGATGAAAAAGTTCTTCAAAATATCCGGTAAGGTTCTGGGGATTCTGATCCTTTTGCTCCTTCTCCTCTTGTTCATAGGGCCGATGCTTTTCAAGGGCAAGATCATGGAGGTGGCCCGCACAGAGGCGAACAATGCCGTGAATGCTACGGTCGATTTCTCCGATATCCGTCTCAGCATGTTCCGTCATTTCCCGTATCTCAGTGTTGGGATGGAAGGGCTGTCGGTGGTGAACGATGCGCCTTTTGCCGGCGATACCCTGATGAGTTTCCGTACTTTCACGGTGTCGGTCAATCCTTTCGGCCTGATCACCGGCAAGGGCATTGAGATCCGGCAGATCCTGCTCGACCGGCCGGTGGTGCATGCCGTGGTGCTAGCCGACGGCACGGCCAACTGGGACATCGTGCCGGAAGATACCACCGCCGCTGAGACGCCGGAGGATACGACAGCCTCGGAGATGCCTTCCATGACGGTGCAGTTGAAAGAGTTCCGCATCCGCGACGGTTCCATCCGTTATGACGACCGGGAGGGGAATATGAAAGCCTCACTCGACGGGCTCAACTTCCTGTTGCGCGGACGGTGGTCGGGCAGCCGCGGTACCCTTTTCACCGAGACCACGCTGGCGGCGGTCGATGTGATGATGGACGGCATCCGCTACCTGCGGGATGCGAAGATGCGTTTTACCGCCACCCTCGGGGCCGACCTGGAGCAGGGACTTTATACCTTTCAAGAGAACGAGTTCGCCTTGAACGACCTGGTGCTGGGCTTCGAGGGGACCGTCACCATGCAGGGCGACAGCATCATGCCGGCCATCCGTTTTGCGACGAAGGAGACCTCCTTCAAGTCGCTCCTCTCGCTGGTGCCGGCGATCTATATGAATGATTTTTCCGATCTGACCACCGAAGGCTCCCTGGCCCTCGACGGCAGTGTCGAGGGGGTCTATTATGAAAAAGACGGCGACACCCTCTATCCCAATGCCCGCCTCAACCTCCGGGTGAAGGACGCCTCATTCGCTTATCCTGATCTGCCGGAGCAGGTGCGGGCGGTGAACATCGACGTGCAGGTGGCGGCCGACGGCACCCACCCGGACCTTACGACCATTGACGTGAACCGCTTCTCGTGGCAGCTGGGGGAAAACCCTTTCCGGGCCGAGCTGCATGTGCGGCATCCCGTGAGCGACCCCGAGGTGAAGGGAGTGATGACCGGCCGCATCGACCTGGGCACGCTCAACGACGCCCTGGCCCTTGACAGCACGGAGATGAGCGGGATCATCACCACCGACCTGAAGATCGCCGGCCGCATGTCGATGATCGAGCAGGAACGGTATGAGGAGTTCACCGCCGACGGGTCGGTGAAGGTGGACGGTGTCAAAGTGGTCACCCCTATGATGCAGGATGCCGTGGAGGTGCCGGAGGGGACGATGCTCTTCTCGCCCCGTTATGTCGATCTGCAGGGGCTGAAGATCGTCATCGGGCCTTCGGACATGGCTTTTTCCGGCAAAGTGGAAGGTTTTGTGCCCTACTTGTTCGACAGGGGGACGCTCCGCGGCCGGCTGGCCTTCACCAGCCACTATCTCGACCTCAACCGTCTGATGCCGGTGGAGGAGACGCCGGAGGCCGATACCTCCCTCACGCCGGCCGATACGGTGGTGTCCGACACGGCGGTCGTAGAGGTGCCGGACCACGTCGACCTGCTCCTCACCGCCCGCATGGATAAAGTGATCTATGGTAACCTCGTGGCCGAGAATGCCGGCGGGAAGATACGGGTGAAAGACCGTAAGGTGATCTTCGAGGATCTCGGCATGGAGGCGATGGGCGGGAACCTCTCTCTCAACGGCGAGTTCTCGACAGAAGAGCCCGAACGGCCGGCCGTGGCGATGAAGATGAGCATGAGCGGCGTAAGCATCCCCGAGGTGTACCGCTCGTTCGTCACGGTCGAGCGGCTGTTGCCCTTTGCCAAGGACATGAAGGGGATCGTCAACACGACGTTTTCCTTCTCCACGATCCTCAATGGAGAGATGATGCCGGTGCTCAACACATTGGATGCCTATGGCAGGCTGCAGTCGAAGCAGGTGACGCTCGTCTCGGCAGGGATCTTTGATAAGATCAAGAGCCTCTTAAAGTTGAACGAAGCCTATACCAACGAGCTGAAAGATGTGAACCTCTCGTTCAACATCGAGGACGGCAACCTGAAGGTCCAGCCCTTCAAAGTGAAGGCGGGACCTATTGAGATGGTGGTGAGCGGGGAGCAGGGGCTCGATCGTTCGATCGATTATCTGCTTGACATGAAGATCCCGCGGGAGCTGCTGGGCAAGGCGGCCAACGAGGTGATGGAGGGACTGCTGGCCAAGGCGGGGGGGGCAGGGATGCAGATGGAGCTGCCGGAGGTGATCCCCGTGAAGGCCCGCATCACCGGCACGTTGCAGAAACCCCGCATTGGTCTCGATACGAAAGGCACGGCCGGAAGCGGCAAAGCGGCCGTAAAGGAGGCGGTGAAGAAAAAAGCCGAGGAGGAGGTGAAGAAGCAGGTGGAGAAAGCGGAACAAAAGGTGGATGAGGAGAAGGAGAAACTGAAGGCCGAAGCCGATGCGAAGGCGGAAGCCCTGCTGAAGGAGGCGGCCCGCAAGCGTGACGAGGCCATCGCCGCCGCCGCCCGCGAACGGGACAAGCTCCTCAAAAAAGCGGACGAGATCGAGAAGAAAGCCGAAAACGGCACCTTCGCCGAAAAGATGAAAGCTAAGGCCGAGGCCAAAGCCATACGCAAAGCCGCCCGCAAAGCCTATGACAAAGCCGTGCAACTGGCCAATGAACAGTACAAAAAGGCGGAACAGAAAGCCGAAGAGATCCGGAACAGCGTGAAAGAGTTGTAATTCCCCACTGCGAAAGGGAAAGAAAATAGGGAGATCCGGTTTTTTGAGGTATTTTTGGAGTCACGATGAGAGGAGGTAAGATGTTCCGGAAGAGCGTGTATGTGCTGTTGATCGTGGGGGGGGGCTTGATGGCCGTGGGGTATGGTCTTTTCCGTTCTCCCAACCTCTGTGTCGGCGAAGACCGCACATACGACCTGTACATCCCCACGGGGATGACCTTTGATTCCTTGTTGCGGGTGTTGGAACGGGATACGGTGCTGTGCCGTCCCCTGACGTTCCGGCTGGTGGCGCGGATGAAAGATCTGCCGTCCCACCTGAAGCCGGGGCATTATCTGTTGCGTGCGGGCATGGACAACCGAACCCTGGTGGCGATGCTGCGGGGCGGCTTCCAGGTGCCCGTGCGGGTGGTGTTGCACAACATCAACACCGTCGAAGAGCTGGCAGGGAGGGTGGCCCGCCAACTGGAGTTCGACTCTCTCAGCCTGGTAAGCCTCCTGAAAGATTCTGCCTTTATTGCACAGTATGGTTTCGACACGGCCACTGTGATCGCCCTTTTTCTGCCCGATACGTACGAGTTTTACTGGAATGTCTCTCCCGAACGTTTTGTGAAGCGTATGTACAGGGAGTATAAGCGTTTCTGGGACCGTGACCGCCGGGAGCGTGCCGAGGCGCTGGGACTCACTCCGGTGGAAGTGGCTACGTTGGCCTCCATCGTGCAAAAAGAGGCCCTCCATGCCGACGAGATGCCCCGTATCGCCGGCGTCTATCTCAACCGCCTGCGGCGGGGAATGCGCCTCCAGGCCGACCCGACCATCGTCTTTGCCTTGCGCCAGGAGGGGAGGAGAAGGGTGCTGAAAAAGGATCTGCATATCGACTCTCCTTACAATACCTATATCCACGCAGGATTGCCGCCCGGTCCGATCTGCATGCCTGCCAAGCAGGCGATCGATGCCGTGTTGCATGCCGAACAGCATCATTATCTTTATTTTTGTGCGAAAGATGACTTTTCCGGCTATCATAATTTTGCCCGCACCCTCACCGAGCACAACCGGAATGCCCGGCTCTACCGGCGGGCGCTGAACAAAAAAAAGATCTATCATTGATTTTCGCCAACGTTTTTTGGTGGGAGAGGTGTTATCTTTGACCTGATGAAAGATCTTCGTTTTGGTACGGACGGCTGGCGCGATGTGATCGCGGCGGGTTTCACCGTTGACAATGTTGCGCGGGTGGGATGGGCGGTGGCGCGCTGGCTGCAAGGGAGGGAAGGCTCACCGTCGGTGGTGGTGGGCTACGACACCCGCTTCGGCGGGCGTATGTTCGCCGAGACACTGGCCAAGGTGCTATCGCAGAAGGGGGTGAAGGTATATCTGTCGCCCGGCATGGTCACCACACCCATGCTCTCGTATGGGGTGAAGCGTTTGGAGGCGGATGCGGGCCTGATGGTGACAGCCTCCCACAATCCTCCCCAGTACAGCGGCATCAAGGTGAAGGGACCGCACGGCGGCCCCCTCGACGCGGCCACGACCCGCATCATCGAAGGAGTGGTGCCGGAGGTGAACGAGGTGAGCCTCAATGCGATCCGCTGGGAACGGCGACTGCAGGACGAGCGCATCGAATATGCCGACCTTGAGCAGCTTTATGTGGAACGGGTGAAGGAGCGTTTCCCGGAGGTGCTCCGGGAGATATCCTCGCTCCGGCCGGCTTTTGATGTGATGTACGGTTCGGCCCTGCGTGTCGTGCCGCGCCTCTTCCCCGGCGCGCTGGTGCTGCATGGAGAGGAGAACCCCTCCTTCGGGGGGATGGCCCCCGAGCCGGTGGCCGGCAGGCTGCTGGAGCTGCAGGAGAGGATGCGGAAAGAGGGACAATACCGTCTCGGTATCGCCCTTGACGGAGATGCCGACAGGGTGGCCCTGCTCGACGAAGAGGGAAACTATGTTGATGCCCATCACCTCATCCTGTTGCTCATCCGGTACCTCGCGGGGGTGAAGAACCTGCGCGGGAAGGTGGTCACCGGCATCACCACCACGCAGAAAGTGGAGACCTTGTGCCGGCGTTATGGCCTGGAGGTGCAGCGCACTCCGGTAGGTTTCAAGGAGGTGTCGGCGATCATGCGGGCCGAAGAGGTGCTCCTCGGCGGCGAAGAGAGTGGCAGCATCGCCATGATGGGACATATCCCCGAGCGGGATGGTCTCTGGTTGGCGCTGACGGTGATGGAGTACATGCTGGAGAGCGGTCGCAGCCTGAGCGAGCTCCTTAAGGAGCTGGAACGTGTCACCGGACCTTTTGCCTGTGACCGTGCCGACGTGCCGATGAGCGAGGAGGAGCGGCGTCAGGTGCTGCGGCGTTGCGGCGAAGGGGAGTTCGAACATTTCGGGCCTTTCCGGGTGACCCACATGCTGGAATTCGATGGATACAAATATTTCTTTGGCGACGGTGAATGGCTGATGGTCAGGGCGTCGGGCACCACGCCCGTGTTGCGTCTCTATGCAGAGGGGCGCGATGCGGCGCGGGTCGAGGCGATCCTGCGCGCAGGCTACGAGACGCTCATGACCGCCCGCTCATAAGGTGATCACCTCCCGTTCCAGTGAGATGTCAAAGCGCTTTTTCACGCTTGCGGCGATCTCTTTTCCCAGATTGTCGATATCCTGGCCGGTGGCGGTGCCGTGGTTGACCAGTACGAGGGGCTGGCGGGGCCAGGTGGCGGCGTCGCCGCGACGTTTTCCTTTCCAACCGCATTGTTCGATGAGCCATGCTGCCGGGATCTTCCATTGTCCCTCCCCGGCGGGGTGGGCCGGCAGGGTGGGGTGGCGGCGGCGCAGCTGCCGCAGCTGGCTTTCGTCGATGACGGGGTTCTTGAAGAAGCTGCCGGCGTTGCCGGTGCGGGTGGGGTCGGGCAGCTTGCTGCGACGCAGGGTGATGACCGCCTCGCGCACCTCCTGCGGCGTGGCGGGCGGCGCGGCAAAACATTCCCGTAACGCAGGATAGTCCAGATTGGGTTTGCCCTTCTTGGAAAAAAGGAATGTCACCCCGGTGATGAAGAAGTTTCGGTAGGCCGGGCTCTTGAAGAGGCTGGTGCGGTAGCCGAAGCGGCAGGCGTGGCGGGGGAGGGTCTCCTCGCGGCCGCTGTCGAGGTGGATGCCCTCGACGCTGACGACGAGGGGGGCGAGCTCGGCGCCGTAGGCGCCGATGTTCTGCACGGCCGCGCCGCCCACGGTGCCGGGGATGAGGGAGAGGTTCTCCGGCCCCCACCACCCCTCGGCGGCGGCACGGGCGGCCACGCCGTCCCATGTCTCGCCCGCCCCGCAGCGCAGGGTGATGTGCCCCTCATCTTCGGTGACGACCTCCATGCCCGTGATGCGGTTGAGGAGTACCGTGCCGGGATGGTCGCGGGTGAAGAGCAGGTTGCTGCCGCCGCCGAGGATGAGCAGGGGAAGGGCCGGCAGCCGCCCTGCCAGCTGCGGCAGCTGCGCCGCCGCCGTCACCTCTGAAAAATATGTGGCCCGCACCTCAATGCCGAATGTGTTGAACGGCGTGAGCGCAACGGAACGCTGAAACACAACCCGCTTACCGGCATCACTGGTAGAGGAGAATTCGCTATGTCGGAAGGAGTCAACCACAGGAAGCCTGTTAGGCATTTGCTATTTCAGGATGAAGTGGTAGGTGATGGTACCCTTTTGGTATGCGGGAGCATCGGGTTTGCGGTCGAACTTGGAGGCCAGGGCCGCCTTTTTGGCCACCGACAGAAGGTATTCGTTGAGGGTGGTGGATCCCTTCACGCCGGGAATGGCCTTGGTGACATTGCCATTACGGTCGACGGTGACCTCAACTACGACGATCCCCTCTTCCTGGTAGTTGTATTCCGGCTTGGGCAGGCGTATGGGGGTGCGTCCTGCGAGGCTGTAGGAGATGCCTTTCCCTCCGCCGCCGGGGGTGCCGCTGTGGGCGCCGGCCTGGGGCGAGCCTTCCGGCTGGCCCTGGTTGCCGGGGGTGCCCGTCTCCCCCTCCGACGAGGTGTTGCCTGTGCCTTTGGCCTTGGAGAATGCATTCTTCGTGCGCTGCAAGATCTCCTGTTTCTTGCGCTCCTCCTCGAGACGGCGCCGCCGCTCCTCTTCCTCCCGTTTGCGGCGAGCCTCCTCTTCGCGGCGTTTTCTTTCGAGCTCTTCCTGCGCCTTTTTTTTCGCCTCTTCTTCCTGCTTTTTCTTTTTCAACTCTTCGGCCGAAGGCTTGTCCGCTTCCTTTTTCTTGCCGCTTTCGACGGCGGCGGCCTCCTCAAAGTCCTGGGTCTCGATCTTTTCGGAGGGTTGCTGTGCCTCTTCGACCGGTGTCTTTTTCTGTGGCGGGGGAGGCGGTGGTGTGGTGGGGGCGGGGGCCGGCTCGACGAGGCCGGTGCCCCCCTCGTCGGTGCCGAAGTTGATCAGCAGCGCCTGCTCTTCCGGCAGCGGCAGCGGTGTATGGAGCCCCATCAGCAACAGCAGGCCGATCACGCCGGCATGGAACAGGACCGTGGCGATGATACCCCGCATATGTCCGTGGTCGTTCATAGCCTCAGCGGGCTGTGGTGGCCAGCACCAGTTTGTAACCGTTGCGCTTGGCGATGTTCATCACATCCACCACGTATTGCACCGGGATGGTGCGGTCGACATGCAGAGAGATGTAGATGTTCTTGTTGTTGCCGATCTTGCGTTGCAGTACCGACTCCAGCTCGTCGAAGCTCACAGGCTGGTCCTCGACATAGTATTTCAGGTCTTTTGTGATCGAGACGGTGGTGAATGGCTTGGCCGAGGTCTGGTTGGCGCTGCGCGGCAACAGCAGTTTCAGGGCGGTTGGACTGATCAGCGTGGAGGAGATCATGAAAAAGATCAGCAGCAGGAAGATGATATCGGTCATCCCTGACATGCTGAAACTCGGGCTGATCTTATTGCGTGACTCTATGGCCATGGCGACGGGTTTGCAGGTTCAGGTGTCACTCTTCTTCCACCGGTTCGTTGAGGATGTCCATGAACTCGGAGGTACGGGCTTCGAGGAGGAAGACCACCTTCTCGACGCGTGCCACGAGGATGTTGTAAGCGAAATAGGCCATGATCCCGACGATGAGGCCGGCGACGGTGGTGATCAGGGCAGTGTAGATGCCGTCGGAGAGGGTGGTGATGTCGACATTGTTGCCGGCGTTGGCCATATCGTAAAAGGCTTTGATCATGCCGATGACGGTGCCCAGGAAGCCGAGCATGGGAGCGCCGCCGGCGACGGTGGCCAGGGCGGCGAGGCCTTTTTCGAGGTTATAGATCTCCAGCTTGCCGGCGTTCTCAATGGCGGCATGCACATCCTGGATGGGACGGCCGATGAGGCGGATGCCCTTGCCGAGCATGCGGGCCACGGGATGGTCGGTCGACTCGCACAGGGCCAGGGCCGATTCGATCTTACCCTCATGGATGTAATCCTTGATGCGGTTCATCAAGGTGGTGTCCTCACGGGCCGCCTTGCGGATCACAAAGAAACGGTCGAAAAAGATATATACCGCGATCAGGGAGAGAATGAAGATCAACAGGTTAACCCATCCTCCCTTGAGGGCAAGGTCCCAATACGACATCGTCAACTCGCCCGCCTGGGCCGTATCGGCAACGGAGATCTGTCCGAGAAGGAGCATAGGATTCATGTTTGGAGTTTGACGAAATTATAAAAAAAACGGGATATAACCGATAATATTACATCCCGTTTGAGTGAGGTATGCTTTGCAAGGATTATTTGACAAGGTAATACATGAGCGAACCTCCGAAATATCCCGCAAGGGCGAGGAGGCTCATCCGTTTGAGGTACCAGATGAAGTCGATCTTCTCGAGTCCCATGGCGGCCACGCCGGCGGCGGATCCGATGATCAGGATGCTGCCGCCCGTCCCGGCCGTGTAGGCGAGGAACTCCCAGAAAAGACCGTCCTGGACGAACATCTTGGCCCATTCGAGGGCCTGCGGGTCGGTGATCTGGGCCAGCGAGAGGGTGTCGTGCACAGGGTACATCCCCATGCCGGCGGCCGTCAGAGGCACGTTGTCGACAATGGAAGAAAGAAGCCCGATCGCCATATCGATGAAGTAGATATTATGGAGTTTCTCGTCGAGGTAGCCTGCCAGCATGTGGAGCAGGCCGGCCGACTGCAGAGCGGCCACGGCCGTGAGGATCCCCAGGAAGAAGAAGATCGTGGGAGTATCCACCTTTTTGAGGATATTGGTGATCATCCCCATCCGTTTTTTGTCGGGATGGTCGTTGTGATGCATCCTGTCGGTGATGATCCACAGCACGGAGAGGCCCAAGAGCATTCCCATATAGGGAGGCAGGTGGGTGAAGGTCTTGAACACCGGCACCGAGAGGAGGGCGCCCACGCCCAGGGAAAAGACCACCTTCTGCTCACGGGCGGTATTGTCGAGGGTGGCTGCCAGCGTCGATTTGTCCGGCACCTCGAAATGTCCCCGCTCGAAAAAAGAAACGATGATCAGAGGGATCAACATATTCACCAGGCTGACCAGGAAGATTCCTTTGATGATGCCCCATGCGGTGATCTGACCTCCGATCCAGAGCATGATGGTGGTGACGTCGCCGATGGGCGACCAGGCCCCGCCGGCGTTGGCGGCGATCACGATCATACTGGCAAAGAACCAGCGGTCTTTCTTGTCTTTGATGAGCTTGTTCAGCAGGGTGACCATCACGATGGTGGTGGTGAGGTTGTCGAGGGCTGCCGACATGAAGAACGTCAGAAAGCTGAGGATCCACAGCAGCTTGACCTTGTTGGTGGTCTTGATGCGATCGGTGATGAGCCGGAAACCGTTATGCGAGTCGACGGTCTCGACGATCGTCATGGCTCCGAAAAGGAAGAAAAGGATCTCTGCAGTGTCGCCCAGATGATGGACGATTTCATGTTCGACAATGAAACGGTGAAACTGTTCGTGGAGCGGAAGTTGTTTGACCTCCGGAAAGCGTTTCAGAAACTCTTCGAAAAAATGATTTCCCGGCAGGATTTGGTCGGCCCCGAACATCATGATCAGCCAGAGGGCCACACTCAGCAACAGGGCTGAGGCGGCTTTGTCCACTTTCAAAGGATGTTCCAGGGCGATGGCTGTATAGCCCAGGATGAAAACGATCACCATCAAAACTAACATCGACATGGCTCGAAAAGTTTAAAATGTTTGACGCTCAAAATGAATGCGGCGAAATTATCTTTTTGGATCCGGTTTTCCAAAAAAAGTTGACCTGCCTCCTCTCTTGCAGGAGGGTTCTTATTGTTTTTCTTTCTTTTTTTTCTTCTTTTTCTTCTTTTTCTTCTTTTTCGGGGTTGTTCCTGGTTGTTCTTCCTCTTTTTTTCCGAAGAGCTTCTGCCAATAGCTTTTGAAGAGCTTGTCCCACGAGCTGAACTCTTCCCGGTAGAAGATACCGATCCCGTTGGTGTAAGGGGCGGTTTCATAAAGATAGTTGTCGTTGGCACGGGTGAAGGCTTTGACACGCAGTTTGCCGTTGCGGGTGATCTTTACCTCGACCTGGAAATCTCCCACGATGTTGCTGTTGTTGGTGGTGTTGGTATTGCCCTGGGTGTTGAAGTCGATGTTGCCGTTGATGGAGATCCGGTCGTTGAGCAACTGTGTGGAGAGGGCCACTTCGACCTGTTCGGAGGTGACTTCATCGCCGGGATGGTAGGAGAAGCCGACGTCGAAATCTTTGCTGATCTGGGAAAGCCAGGAGCTGAGTTGATTGGAGAGCATCTCGGTGGAGGTGACGCCCAGGACGTTGGCACCGCCAAACCCGGCCTGCTGGTTGTAAACGGGGTTGGGATAGAAACTATTGATGATCAGCAGCGAGAGGAACTGTTTGCTGAGCTCTTCTTCCGAACTCATGGAGTTACGTACCTTGGCACGGGTGTCTTCGTCGACGGTGGGTAGGTCGATATTGAAGCTGATGCGGGGATTGTTGAGACTGCCTTTCAGGAGGATCTGGCACTCTACCGGCACCCGTTTGCGGTAGTTGTCATCGAAAAAGAGGGGGTACAGGGAGGTCTTCAGCGTGTAGACGGCGAGGATGTCGAGTTGGGCGTTGAGGGGGTCGCCGTCCCAGGTGATGCGGCCGCCGTTTTCAAGGCGGAACCGCTTGTTGATGACGTTCTGGAGGGTGAAACGGTAGGTTCCCTCGTCGATGATGTATTCGCCGAAGAGCTTGAAGTCGCCGTTGCGGTCGACCTCCATGCGCAGGTTGCCGTGGCCGCGGCCGTAGAGGGTGCCGCCGGCGGCAGGGTCGAAAAGCAACGTCACCTCAGCGTCGGGAGTGACATTGAGGTCGAGGTTGAGTTGCAGCCCTCCGGGACGGGGAGCGCGTTTCTCGCGGCGGACGGGATATTTCTTCTTCTTCTCCTGATGAGGATTGACAAAATGGATAAAGTCGGTCTCGATCGACTCTCCACGGCTTTCGGTCAGAGGAAGGGTGATGGACGTGTGTGGATCGGTACGAGCGGTGATGTTCATCGTAAGCTCCGTCAAGGGACCTTTCATGGCTACGGCTCCCGTGGCAAAAGCCTGCCCGTAAAAATACTCATTATCGGAAGCCCGCGTGTTCAGCACCATCATGTTTTCTGCTTTCATTCGCATGTCGATGGCCGGTGCCAGCAACTCGTCGATGATGAACGCTCCGCTCAGCAAACCGTGGTCGCCCTTCTCGTCATAAACCGTCACACTGTCCAAAAGAAAGCGGTTGTTGCGCACAGGCACGCGGGCCGTGAAATTGTAGCGGGTATTAAGATACCCGACTTTTACCGAGACTTTTTGGAAGTCAAGATCCCCTTCCACATGCGGTTGTAATGGTGCTCCTTCCGCGTGCAGGTGCCCCGAGACATTGCCATTGAGTTCGGAGAAGACCTCCGAGACGAAAGAGGAAAAGGCAGTGAGCCGGAACTTGTCGAACCGGATGTCCATGTTGATCTTATGGTTGGCAGGGGTGTAGGTGCCGTTCACACTTACCGGACGCCGTGCCCCGTAATCGGTATGCACATCGTAAAGGAGGCTGCTGGTGAGAGTGTCCCATGCGGAGTTGATGGTGGCATCGCCCAGCGGCTCGTTGTTGAGGTAAAAGTCGCGGATCGTGGTGGTTGAGAGAAAGATCGGATTGTGATAGATATTGGACAAAAGGATCTGTCCGTTCATGATCCCTTTCAGGCGCAACTCTTTTTGTTCCTGGGAGGTGAGGTAGGAAATATCGAGGTTATGGAACTCTGCGCGTAGGGTGTCGGAGGGATCTTCGCTGAGATTGCCGTGAATGGTGAGCGATCTTGCCCCGCTGACGGCATTGAAATGATGCACCAGGATGGCAGTGCTGTCGAGAGTGATCTTGTTCTCTTCCAGTTGCCAGGGGCGGGGACCTAACAGAATGCGGGTGGGAAGAGTGGTGATGTTCATTCGAACATGCCGTCTTCCGGGGGGGACAAAGAGATGAGCAATGAGACGCAGTTCGTCATACCGTTTTACGGTATCGACAGGGGCAAGCCAGGAGAGATGTGAACGAAGAGTGTCCTGGGCAGCCGTAAGATCGAGGGAAAAATGGTCGGTATGTACACGGGGGCCCATGAAGAGATAATCCCCTTCCGCATGAGCCGCCAGCACATCATTGCCGGTAAGCTCCAAACGGAACGAATCGACCGATATGCCGGCGCTCATCAGGGCATCTGCCGAGGCTTGCACTTCGAGCAGATCATGTGCCGGAGAATATCGGCCTTTCACATAACTTTCGTGGGCGATCCCCGAATGGGGTGAAAAAAAGGTGGTGAATGGATCGATGTTGTGGATGTTGATGCGAAAGCGGAAATCGTTGCTGGAGGTGCGTTCTTGCGGAAGCCGCGGGAAAGTGGCCGGAAGATAACGGGCCAGGAGGTGTTGCAGCGAGGGGATCAGATCCTGAAAATTGTATCGTCCTTCCACCGCAGCGTCGAGATAATCGGAACGCAATTGCAACGAGCCGCTGTCGGGAGAGTTATAGGCACGTAACTGAATATTGTAGATGTTCAGCTTATCCTTGTCGTTGCGATGCAGGGTGGCATCGAGCAATTTGACATCCCCTTGAAACTCTTGCAGGTTGTTCCCGCTGAAACTGGCCAGGACCAACCCCGAAAGAGTGAGATTGGTATCGGTAGGGGTGATGTTCATGGGGAACAAAGCTGCATGCAACAGGTTGAGGGAAAAATCGAACTCGGGCAGCCTCTTGGTGAAGTCGAACATCCCCAGAAAATCCAGCTTGAGGTTGGGATCGTCGATCTTAATACTGCCATCGTAAGCCTTCTCGGAAAAACGTCCGTCGAGCAGGATGTTGTGATAGGTATAATGGTTTACACTGACACTGTCGATGGTGCCGGTCAGCTTGGAGGTGAAAGTCTTGTTACCAAAGACGGTGCCCTGCATGTTCGTATGCATGGTAATGGTCCCCAGCAGTTCTCTCTCCCCCGTGAAGGTTCCTACATCGAAATTGCGCATGGCCAGGTAACCACTGAAATGGAGATGTCCACTGCTGTCGGCGGCAATGGAGATATCGTCATCGAAACGGCCGAGATCGGTGACCAGAGTCCCATATGAAACAAAATCTTTCACAAATCCGGTGAACTTGCCCCGGTAAGAGATATTGCCGAATTTCATAAAGTCGTCCGGGAGGGAAAGTCTCTGGTCGGTGCCGGGACGGTAGAGATTGGCGATATCTTCCATGGTACTTTTGAGTTCCTGGACATTGATGTGCAGGTAAGTGTCGCTGAAATCGGGCAGCCCGACAATATTGATCTCTCCCCGCATGGTAGTGTGTTGTTCAATGGCCAGATGCAGTTGTTTGATCACAAGGTTGGAAAGGGTTCCGTGGGCCTTTCCGGAGAAACGGAGATCATTATGGAGAAAGTTGGGAGTTTGTGCGATGGCGTTTAGATCGCGGTATCCCATCACTGAAGGGAGGATATGCCCCGAAAGATGAACACGGTTGGGGAAATCCCGATAGTCGGTCACCGTGTCGAAGTCCATGTGGTAATATTCCGCTTTCAGGTCCGACCAGGGGGTGACAATGTGAAGATTGTCGAACCAAAGGTGTCGGGGGGCGTTCTCCATGTCACATGAGATCTTTTCGGCACGCCAGCCGGTCGAGTCCACGAAGCTTACATCCCGTGCCGAAAGAGTGGTGATCCCGTTGAAGATCTCAAGATTCTCCACTTTCCCTTTTACCTTGTACAGATGAAGATCGGTAAAATGTACGCCGTACGGGCGGAAAGTAACGCCCTGGACTTCCAATGTGAAGCGGGAATCTTTCAACTCGGCCTGTCGCAGAGCAAAATAAAAAGGAGACGTGCCGCTTTGTATGGTATCCTTGGAAAAGAGGAACTCGTAGTTCGAGGCGGTGTCGGCCGGGACGATGAAGCGTACATAGGCTCCCTCGATTCGGGCTTTGTCAATCACGATTCCTCTGTCACGCAACGATGTGAGATGCATGTCGGGCCATGCCACAACCTTCCGGGTGTAGATGAGGGTGTCCCCCTGCCGGTCGCGGATGAGAAAATCCCGAATCGTAATGGGTTGGAACAGTCCGAAACGCAATGAGGAAAAAGAAAACTCCGTGCGGATATTCTTTTCCAGGACTCGTAAGGCTTTATTGCCCAGGTAGTTCTGGACCATGGGGAGGTGGATGAATATTACGCTTCCCGCCATCATGGTGATGAGCAACAGTATCGTGAAGATCGTTATCTTTACGAGCCTTTTGCCGCGTGTGGGTTTTTTGATATCTTTCATCCTGCAGGCTTCTCCCTCTGGGACATGAGCAAAAATAATGCAATTTTTGGGTTTTGATTCTAAGACGGAAAAATGGCAGTAACGATCCTTGGGATAGAATCTTCCTGTGATGATACCTCGGCGGCGGTGGTCCGGGACGGCCGTCTGTTGTCGAACGTAATGGCGGGACAGGAGGTACACCGTCGTTATGGTGGAGTGGTGCCGGAGCTGGCCTCGCGGGCACATCAACAGCACATCGTCCCGGTGGTGGATAGGGCTCTGCAGGAGGCCGGTGTCACGGTGGAGGATCTTGACGCCGTGGCTTTCACCCAGGGCCCCGGTCTGTTGGGGTCGCTGCTGGTGGGAGCCTCCTTTGCCAAAGGATTGGCGTTGGCACGCGACATTCCCCTGATTGCCGTAAATCACCTGATGGGGCATGTGCATGCCCTTTTCCTTGAAGGCCCTGAAAAAAGTCCTTCTTTCCCTTTTCTCTGCCTATTGGTCTCGGGAGGACACACCCAGTTGATGCGGGTTACATCGCCCCTGGAGATGGAGACCCTCGGAAAGACCATCGATGATGCGGCCGGCGAAGCTTTTGATAAATGCGCCAAAATGATGGACCTGCCCTATCCCGGCGGGCCAGTCATCGACCGTCTTGCGCAGGAGGGGGACCCCCGGCGGTTCTCTTTTGCCATGCCTCGCGTGGACGGTCTCGACTTCAGCTTCAGCGGGCTGAAGACATCCTTCCTCTACTTTTTACGGGACGAGCTGAAAAAAGATCCTGCCTTCATCGAAAAGAACCGGCACGATCTGGCAGCATCGCTGCAGGATACCATCGTGCGCATCCTCATGGAAAAGCTGATCGCTGCTGTGGAGAGGACCGGCATCCGACGTGTGGCGATCGCCGGAGGAGTCTCGGCCAACTCGGCCTTGAAAAAGGCGGTAACCACTGCCGGGAAGGACAGGGGTTGGGAAGTGTTCATCCCCCGCCCACGCTTTACCACCGACAATGCAGCCATGATCACCATGACCGCCTACTTCAAATATCAGCAACGTCTCTTCGCTCCCCAGAACATCACCCCCCGTGCTCGCATGATGTTGTGAGAAAACCCAATTTTGTTTAACTTTGAGTGGATTTTTCG
>JAMOUS010000288.1 GCA_027067975.1 Bacteroidales bacterium
TGGGGGTGAACAATATCGTCATCACGCCCGTGGTGACCGAAGATACCGGTGGTGAGGAGGAAGAAGGGGAAGCCCGGAAACAAAGGAACAAATTCTCCCCGGGTCTCACCCTGAAAGATGCAGAGGCCATCCGGTCGATCCCGTCGGTCGAGCGGATCAGCCCCGAGATCGCCCTCAATGCCTATGTGATGCTCTCGGGACGACGATCCCCGGCGAAGATCATAGGAGTGGCGGGAGATTATTTTGATATCTATAACCTGAAACTCCTGGAAGGCTCTTTCTTTAATCACTATCAGGAAGAGCATGGAGTGCCGGTATGTATCATCGGGAATAACATCCGCTCGCGTTTCTTCAGTCATGCCGATCCCATCGGGAAATACATCAAGTTCGGCAATGTGTGGCTTAAGGTGATCGGTGTGTTGCAGCGTAGCGAGGTGAACGTTTCACGTTTCGAGAATGCCGGGGTGAATGTTTACAATGACAATATTTATATCCCGGTGAAGACGATGTTGATGCGTTTTCAGAACCGGGCGTTGGTGAACAGCAAGTTGGTACAGAACGTGACGGTGATCCATGGGCCTTTTTTTATGTCGGTGCGGAGTGCCTCACCGTCGGGTAACGGCTCGGCCAATTATCATCAGCTTGACCGTATTGTGGTGCAGGTGAAGGAGAGTGAACAGCTGCAAAAGACCACCGACATTCTGAGCAGGATGTTCCGCCGCCGGCATTTGGGAGTTGACGACTATGAGATCACGGTGCCGGAGCTGCTGCTCAAACAGCAACAGCGCACCAAAGATATTTTCAACATCGTGTTGGGGGCCATTGCGAGCATCTCGCTCATCGTGGGTGGGATCGGGATCATGAACATCATGTTCGCCAGTGTGATGGAGCGGATCAAGGAGATCGGCACCCGTATGGCCATCGGGGCGAAGAAAAAAGACATTGTGATCCAGTTCCTGGCCGAAGCGGTGCTGATCAGTGTTACGGGAGGTTTGATCGGAATCTTTTTGGGCATCTTTCTGGCCGAGGCCATCGAGCGTATTGCCGGCGTTCTGACGATCGTAAGTCCGGGTGCGGTGTTGGTGGCTTTCACCGTCTCGGCGGCGGTGGGTGTGATCTTTGGTTATTCACCGGCCAAACGCGCATCGGAGCGCGATCCGATCGAGTCGTTACGTTACGAATAAGCCAAACCGACGAAAAGAGATTCATCATGAGAGCAAGCCGCTTCTTTTTCCGGAAGATGACAATGCTGCTGATGTTGGTGTTCCCGCTGGAGATGGAAGCCCAGGACACGCTCCATCTCACTCTTGAGGGGGTGCTTGAGCTGGCCCACGAGCAGTCGCCCCAGGCGATCATGGCCAAACACCAGTTCCGGGCCTCATACTGGTCGTTCCGCTCGTTCCGGGCAAAATATCTTCCCGCCTTGACGATGAATGCCACCTTGCCCGATTTCTCCCGGGCCTTTGAACGGGAATATGATTTCAATACCGGGCAGGAATATTACGTGGAGAAATTCCGCAACAACTCTACCCTCGGGCTCTCGTTGACACAGAACATCGGGCCCACGGGCGGCAGCATCTTTGTAAATACCAACCTTACGCGCTTTGATGAGTTTGGTGACAGACGCAACTCACAGTATATCACCACGCCGGTGAGTGTGGGTATCAGTCAACCCCTTTTCAACTACAACCCGCTGAAATGGGAGAAGAAGATCGAGCCGCTGAAGTTCGAAGAGGCGAAGAAGAGCTATCTGGATGCGATGGAGCGGGTGAACGAGATGGCGGTGAACCTGTTCTTCAATCTGGCGCTGGCGCAGATGAACGTGGAGATCGCGCGCATGAACTACCATAATGCCGATACGTTATACCGGATCGCGCAGGGGCGCTACAATATCGGTACCATCGCCGAGGACGATCTGTTGCAGATGCAATTGCGTCTGCTGAATGCCGGCACCGAGCTCAACAAGGCGGGTATCGACCTGCAGCTGCGGGAGTACCAATTGCGGTCGTTTTTGGGATTCAACGACCGCGTGACGATCGTACTGGAGCTGCCCAGCCATATTCCAAAGCTGACGATCGATGTTTCCGAGGCGCTGGCATTGGCTGAAAAGAACAATCCCCGGGTATTGGATTTCAAACGGCAGCTGCTGGAGGCCGAGAGCAACATGATCGAGGCCAAACGGGCCCGGGGACTGAATGCCAATCTCTTTGCCTCATTTGGCTATACCCAGCAGGCCAATACCTTTGCGGGAGCTTACCAGGATCTCCTCAACCAGCAACGGGTGCGTCTGGGTTTTACGTTACCTATCCTTGACTGGGGTCTGAACAAAGGACGTTACAAGCTGGCCCAGTCGAACCAGGAGGTGGTCAAGACCAACATCCGCCAGGCCAGGATCGACTTCGAACAAGAGGTGCTCCTCAACGTGGCCCAATTCAACCTCCAGGATGACCAGGTGGCCATCGCCGCCAAAGCGGATACCATTGCATGGAAACGTTACGAGGTGACCAAACAACGGTTCCTCATCGGCAAGATCAGCGTGCTCGACCTCAACGTGGCCGACTCGGAGAAGGATGTGGCCAAAAGAGGATATATCAGCGCTTTGCGGCAGTATTGGAGCTATTACTACGGCCTGCGCCGCCTCACCCTTCACGATTTCCTGACAGGAAAAGACCTGACCGAAGACTTCGACAAGCTGGTGGAGTGAAATGTGCAACCTCTTTGTCCAGGATTTTCTAAAAAAAATCCTATCTTTGCCCGACATTTTCAAGAGGATAAGCACTAACTCACTAACAGGCTAAAAAAAATGCAGAACAAAGGGGCAATTCTTTTTCTGACCATCGTACTGGTCGTCGTCAGTCTCTACCAGCTCTCCTTCTCGGTTGTCACCTACAAGGTCAAGCAGGATGCCAAGGAGTATGCCAAGGGGGATCTGAACAAGGAGCTGCAATATCTGGATTCGATCGCCAGTCTTCCGAAGGATAAGTGGAGTTTTTTGGGCAACACGTTCCGGGAGTGCCAGCAGAAAGAGATCAACCTCGGTCTCGACCTCAAAGGGGGTATGAACGTGATCCTGGAGGTCTCGGTGCCGGATATCATCAAGGCACTGGCCAACAATAGCAAGGACACCACTTTCCTGAAGGCATTGAAGCTGGCCGAGGAGTATCAGAAGAGCAGCAGTGAGGATTTTGTGACGCTTTTCGGCAAGGCGTTCGAGGAGATCGCCCCGGGGGCGCGTCTGGCGGCCATCTTCAATACGATGGAGTTGAAAGACAAGATCGATTACAACTCGACCAATGAGGATGTGTTGAAGGTATTGCACCAGGAGGTCCAGGATGCCATCGACAACTCTTTCCTGGTGTTGTCGAACCGTATCGACCGTTTCGGGGTGGTGCAGCCGACGATCCAGCGTCTTTCGACGCAGGGACGCATCATGATCGAGCTGCCGGGGGTCAAGGATCCTTCCCGTGTCCGGAAACTGTTGCAGGAGACGGCCAACCTGGAATTCTGGGAAACCTATGAAAACTCTGAG
>JAMOUS010000289.1 GCA_027067975.1 Bacteroidales bacterium
ATAAGAAGGCAAAATTTAGGCACTTGTAACTTACCACTTTAGTCACTTTAAATACTCCAAGCACTTTATTGCAACCCTGACGCTCCGTCTCCTGCTTCGGCTACGCCTCGCACGAGGCGGGTGTCACTGACTTTAGTCACTTGTAACTTATAATTTTAGGCACTTTAAGTACTCTAGGCACTCCAGGCACTTTTACAGAATCCTGACGCTCCGCCTGTGGATCCGGCTGCCGCGATGAAGCGATGAAGCGATAATGAGATGAAGCGATCCGCCTGCGCCAAGATAAAAGACAAAAGGAAAAAGATAAAAGGGTTCAGGCATTGTCAATTGTCAACTCGATACTCGATACTGGGAACTCTGAACTCCAAGTACTCGAAGTACTCAAGGCACTTAAGGCACTATCTTGTAACCCTGACGCTCCACTTCGTTCCGGTCAGGGTCAGCCCCGACGACTCTGTGTCGGGACAGGTTCCACCAGCGCCTCCTGCTTCGGCTACGCCTCGCACGAGGCGGGTGTCACTAACTTTAGGCACTTATAACTTATAATTTTAGGCACTTTAAGTACTCTAGGCACTCCAGGTACTCCTTTTTAGCTTATGTTGTTAAACTGATCTTTGTGGTTTTTTATGCCGGGGCCTTTTCTTATTTTTGACCGGGCACAAATCTTAACGAACATTTCATGAGAACAGACCGATTCATGGACCGGCACATCGGTCCCCGTGCGCAGGGCATTGAAGAGATGCTCCGCACCCTGGGAGAGAGAGACCTCGATACACTGATCGACAAGGTGATCCCCGAAGATATACGTCTGGAAGGCTTTCCGGAGATCCCAGCCATGAGCGAGGCGGAATACCAGCGATATATCAAGGCGATCGCCTCGAAGAACCAGCTGTACCGTTCGTTCATCGGCATGGGGTATTACGACACCTTCTTTCCGCCGGTGATCCAGCGCAACATATTGGAGAACCCTTCGTGGTATACTTCATACACGCCGTACCAGGCGGAGATCTCGCAAGGTCGTCTGGAGGCGCTGCTCAATTTCCAGACTGTGATCATCGAGCTTACGGGGCTGCCGCTGGCAAACTCTTCGTTATTGGACGAGGGCACGTCGGCGGCCGAGGCGATGTTGATGCTTTTCCATGCCCGTTCGCGGGCGCAGGTGAAGGGCGGGGTGGTCAAGTTTTTCGTCGACCGCAAGATCTTTCCCCAGACGCTGGCGATCCTGCGTACGCGTGCGGAGGCCCGCGGCATCCGTCTGGTCTCAGGCGACTGGCAAGGGGAATTGCCTGACGACACTTTCTTTGGTGCGATGGTGCAGTATCCCGATGGCGACGGGGTGGTGCATGACTACCGTGACTGGGTCGACGAGCTGCACCGCCGCGGTGTGGCGGTGACGGTGGTGGCCGATATCTTGAGCCTGGCGCTGCTGGTGCCCCCCGGCGAGTGGGGCGCCGATGTGGTGGTGGGGTCGGTGCAGCGGCTGGGGCTGCCCATGGGCTTTGGCGGCCCCCATGCCGGATACATCGCCGCCCGTGACGACTACAAGCGTCACATGCCCGGCCGCATCATCGGCGTCACGCGCGACGCCCAGGGACGTCCTGCTCTGCGCATGGCCCTGCAGACACGCGAACAGCACATCAAGCGCGAACGTGCTACCTCCAACATTTGCACCGCCCAGGCCCTGCTGGCCACCATGGCCGGCTTCTATGCCGTTTACCGCGGGCCGGAGGGACTGCAGGAGGTGGCCACACGCATCCACCACCTCACGGGCCGTCTCCACGAAGGACTGAAAGCCCTGGGATATGAACAACTCAACGGCACCTTCTTCGACACGTTGCGCATTACCGCCGCCACCGCCCTGCGGGAACGCATCCGCGAGGAGGCGCTCGCCCGGAAGGTCAACCTCAACTATTTCTTCGACGGCCATGTCACCCTGAGCCTCGACGAGACCACCACCGAGGCAGATGTGGCGATGCTGCTGGAGATCTTCGCCGCTGCAAAAGGGGAAGAAGCGCCGGCCGTACCCGCCGCAGAAGACAAGATATGGTTTCCGGAGACGCTGCGCCGCACCTCCTCTTTCATGCAGCAGGAGGTGTTCCACCGCTACCGTTCCGAGACCGAGCTGATGCGTTATATGAAAAAGCTGGAACGGCGTGATATCTCCCTCACCCATTCGATGATCTCCCTCGGGTCATGCACGATGAAGCTCAACGCGGCGGTGGAGATGATCCCCGTGAGCTGGCCCGAGTTTGCCGGACTGCATCCCTTCGTTCCGGCCGACCAGGCGGAGGGCTATCACCAGCTGATTCGTGAGCTGGGGGACGATCTGCTCAAGATTACGGGCTTTGCGGGCATCACCTTCCAGCCCAACTCGGGCGCTGCGGGTGAATACACGGGGTTGACGATCATACGCCGTTACCTCGAAGATATCGGCGAGGGGCACCGCAATGTGGTGCTGATCCCCTCGTCGGCGCACGGTACCAACCCTGCCAGTGCGGTGATGGCCGGCATGGAGGTGGTGGTGGTGCCGTGTGACGAGCGCGGCAACATCAACGTCGAGGAGCTGAAGCGCCTGGCCGACGAGCACCGCGAGCACCTGGCCGCCTTCATGGTCACCTATCCCTCCACCCATGGGGTGTTCGAAAGCCGCATCCGGGAGATGAACGATATCATCCACCATTACGGCGGTCAGGTGTACATGGACGGTGCCAACATGAACGCGCAGGTGGGGCTGACCAGCCCTGCCGCCATCGGTGCCGACGTGTGCCATCTCAACCTGCACAAGACCTTTGCCATCCCGCATGGGGGAGGCGGGCCGGGGGTGGGGCCCGTGGCTGTGGCCGAGCACTTGGTCGAATACCTCCCCGACCATCCCGTCGTCCACGTGGGGGGCACGAAAGCCCGCGACACCATCGCCGCCGCCCCTTATGGCAGCGCCCAGATCCTCGTGATCTCCCATGCCTATATCAAGCTGATGGGGAGCGAAGGACTCACCCGCGCCACCAAGGTGGCCATCCTCAATGCCAACTACCTCTCCAAGGCCCTGGAAGGATACTTCCCCACCCTCTATACCGGCGAGACAGGCTACGTGGGGCATGAGATGATCCTCGACTGCAGGCCTTTCCGGCAAGAGACGGGCATCACCGAGACCGACATCGCCAAGCGGCTGATGGATTACGGCTTCCATGCGCCGACGCTCTCGTTCCCCGTGCATGGCACGCTGATGGTCGAACCCACCGAGAGCGAGTCGAAAGCCGAGCTCGACCGTTTCATCGAGACGATGAAGCAGATCCATGCCGAGATCATGGGGGTGAAAGAAGGGGGCGCCGACGCGCAGGACAATGTGCTGAAGAACGCCCCTCACACGCAAGGGGTGGTCGTTGCCGACGAGTGGTCGCATCCCTATGGACGCTGGCAGGCGGCTTTCCCTTTGCCGTGGGTGGAGGAGAACAAATTCTGGCCGGCGGTGAGCCGTGTGGATGAGGCTTGGGGCGACCGCAACCTGATGTGTTCGGCTTCCGACCTGGAGAATTTCAACGCCGGCTGAGGGCATCCTCCAGCACGAGGGTGAGCAACTCCTTCATACTGATGCCGAATACCTGTGCCTGTCGCGGGATGATGCTCTCGCGGCTCAGGCCGGGGATGGTGTTCACCTCGAGGAACCAGGGAGTGTTCCCCTGCAGGATGAAATCGACGCGCACGATGCCGCGGCACCCCAGGACACTGTAGATGTACGAGGCGGTCTCGCGGATGAGCTCGATCCGCTCTTCGGGGAGACGGGCAGGGGTGATCTCCTCGGCCATCCCTTCGGTATATTTTGCTTCGTAATCGAAAAACTCCTTCTTGCTGACGATCTCGGTCGGGGGGAAGACGATCTCGCGGTCGGCGGTCTTCAGCACACCGCAGGAGACCTCTGTTCCCTTAACGAACTCTTCGATGATGGCCTCGTCGCTCTCTTCGAAGGCTTTCCGCAGGGCGCCCATCATCTCCCGGGGTGCGGCGATCTTGCTCACGCCGAACGACGAGCCGCTGGTGTTGGGTTTGACGAAGAGGGGATACCGCATGTCGCCGGTGTCGGGAGGGATCCATCCCGGCACCTTTCGTACCAGTAGCGAGGAGGCCGTGGCGACATGGTGTTTTTCGAGATAGAGCTTGCAGGCATATTTGTTGAAGGTGAGGGCCGACACGAAAGGATCGCAGCCGGTGTAGGGGATGCCGAGCATCTCGAAATAGGATTGCAGGAGACCGTCCTCGCCGGGGGTGCCGTGGATGACCGGCATGACGGCATCGAAGGTGATACGTCCCTGTGGCAGCGGGAGGGAGAAGTCGTTGCGGTCGACCGCAACCTTCTTTCCCTCAGGACTCTCCCAATACCATCCTTCCCGTTCGATGTGGATGAGCCACGGCTCCCAGCGCCGGCGGTCGAGATGTTCCATTACCTGGGCGGCGCTGTGGAGCGAGATGGTGTATTCGGACGAGTAGCCGCCCGCCAGGACAGCAATACGCGCGGTCGTCATCGCTATTTGTCCTTTTTCTCATCCCAGTCGCGGATGATCAGGCCCTTGCCGTATTTCTCCACGACCAGTTTCTGTTTGGCCTTCCATCCGAACTTCTCCACCTCCTCGCGCGGCAGGCTGATGCCGTAGCTGCTGCCGCCACCCAGTTTCAACAGACTGCGGATGTACCGCTTCGAAAGTTTCCTGCGTGCCATGATCTTGCGGTTTGAAAAGTGATATACCTATTTAAATAGGCATCTCAATAGGTTTTTTAATAGGTATTTAAATACCTATTTGTTTTCAATGGGAAAGATAAGAAGATTTTCGGGGAAATGCAAGGGGAGGGATTATTCATTTCCTAGGCCGGTGCGGCCGGCGAGGTAGGTGTGCCATTTGTCGATCACCTGTTGCATGTCGGCGGGGAGGGGGGCTTCGAACGAGAGGCGTTCGCCGGTGACGGGGTGGTCGAAGGCCAGCGAGCGGGCGTGGAGTGCCTGACGGGGCAGGAGCTTGAAGCAGTTCCTGACGAACTGCTGGTATTTCGAGAAGGTGGTGCCCTTGAGGATGCGGTCGCCGCCGTATTCGGCATCGTTGAAGAGGGGGTGGCCGATATGTTTGAAGTGGACACGTATCTGGTGGGTGCGGCCGGTCTCGAGGCGGCATTCCACCACGCTCACGTAGCCCAGTTCTTCAAGCACGCGGTAGTGGGTGACGGCCTCCTTGCCCTGGGAGCCGTCGGCGAAGACATGCATCTTGGTACGGTCGCGCGGGTTGCGGCCGATATGGCCGGTGATGGTGCCCTCCTTGTCGGGCAGCAGCCCCCAGACGATGGCCGTATAGCGGCGGTGGATGGTGTGGTGGAAGAACTGTTTGGCCAGCTTGTGCTGGGCCAGCTCGTTCTTGGCCACCACCAGCAGGCCCGTGGTGTTCTTGTCGATGCGGTGGACCAGTCCTGCCCGCACATCGCCCGTGTCGAAGCCCGGCACGTCCTTGAGGTGCCAGGCGAGGGCGTTGACCAGCGTGCCGCGGTAGTTGCCGTAGCCGGGATGCACCACCATGCCGGAAGGCTTGTTGACCACCAGCAGATGGTCGTCCTCGTAGACGATGTCGAGGGGGATCTCCTCGGGGATGATCTCGATCTCGCGGGGTGGGTGGGGTAGGACGATGGTGATCACCTCGCCCGGCTTGACGCGGTAGGAGGGCTTGACGGGACGGCCGTCGACGAGGATGTTGCCGGCCGTGGCGGCGTGCTGGATGCGCGTGCGGCTGACGTTCTCCAGCTTGTTCATCAGATATTTGTCGATACGCAGCAGCTTCTGCCCGGGATCGACGGTGAAGCGGAAGTGTTCGTAGAGCTCCTGTTGTTCGGTGATCTCTTCTTCGGCCATGGCGGAAAGGGTTAGCGGATGACGGGAATGCGTTGGCGGAAGAGGAGTTGTCCGTGGTGGGTGACCACGAGGAGGTAAAGGCCGCCGGCGAGGGAGGCAGGCAAGGGAAGGCGGGAGAGGCTGCCCTCTCTGTTGACGACGCAGCGGCCGGTCATGTCGAAGAGGCGGTATTGCGTGCCGGGGAGGGGCGGCTCGCCGCGGTAGTCGAAACGCACCTCCTCGCGGGCGGGAAGGGGATAGACCCGCCAGGGGCGCCACGCCGCCACGGCCGGCAACGGCACCGATGAAGGCACCTCCTTGCGGCCAAAGACAGGACGCAGCATCAGCGTGCCCCGGATCGAGGAGGGCCACCACTGGCCGTTGAAAAGGAACCGCAGCCGGTCGCTGTGGTCGAGGTTGAGGTCGAATCCCACGTTCAGGAACACCTCGCTGTTCTGCCGCCATCCCACATAGAAATCGCCCTCGGGGATGACCACCACCGAGTCGAAGCGGTATTCGATGAAACGGTTGATGCTGTCGCTGTATCGGGGCAGGACATCGTATTGCATATAGAGCAGGTCGGAGGGTGTACCGCGGTCGTCGGCCCAGACGCCTATGTTGAACGAAGTGATGTTGGCATCCTGGAAAGCCTGGTTGAAGTAGAAACGTACGCCGCGAAGGGTGTCCTGGCGGTAGCTGTGGAATCGCAGCGCCACGGCGGTATTGCTGGTGCCGGTGCCGCTGATGCCGTAGCCCGCCTCGGCACTGCCGTCATCATAGGCGAAGTAGTCTTTGAACACCTGGTAATAGGTGACCGTGTCGTTGACCTTCGGGTCGAAGTCGTCGGAGATGAGATATCCCCGCACGCGGAAGACGACCGAGTCGGGGGCGGGGGAGTCGTAGGTGTAGATGAGGGTGGAGTTGTAGGTGGTGGTGGTGAGCGGCGGCATGTTGGTGGCGCCGCCGGTATAGCTGTGGACGATCTTGTGCTGGTAGAGGTCTTCGATGACGAACTCGCGGGTGACGTTGCGCACGACGGTGTCGTTGTTGCGGTAGGTGAGGGGGAGGTAGTCGCCCATTTCGGAGAGGAAGCTCTCGCGGAACTGTTTCCAGGGCATGGCCTGGTAGGTGTTGAGGAGGGAGTGGAGGGGGGCGGCGATGGCCACGTCGTGCATGACGGTGTCGCCGGCGAAACGATTGCGGTCGAGCAGCACGTAGTCGAGGTTCCACTGGTCGCAGTTGCCGTTGGCGCCGGGGTCGCTCTGCGGTGGGGAGATGCTGGCGTAGTTGCGGAAGCGGAAGCGGAAGCCCTTGTGCAGGAAGGCGGTGTCGGCGACGGGGAGGATGACCGGACGGAAGGGTTTGACGGTGTCGGGGCTGAGGGTGTCGCCGCCGCTATGCCATACGGTGATCCAGCGTTGCTGGAGGGGAGCCCAGAAGTCGAGGCAGAGGGAGTCCTCGGGCTCGGGAGGGTCGGCGATGCCCTTGGCCTGGTAGAAGAAGCTGAGGAAGAAGCCGTCGACGGGGGTGCCGCGCAGGTCGAGAGGGCGGGAGGTGAGACGGTCGGCGCGGAAGGGGAAGTCGCGCGCATGGGGATAGAGGGCGCCGGTCTTGTCGATGGCGTCGAGGGTGGCGACGCCGAGGGTGGGTGGGTCGACACCGTAGGTGGTGTTGACATAGGCGTTGCTGTCGCTCCAGCGGTGCGGGTCGGGATAGACGGTGGGGAGGGAGAAGTCGTCGAAGAAGGGCAGGGAAAGCGTGTCGGTGAGTGAGATGCTTTTGCGGGTGGAGCGGTGCTGCCAGGCCTGTTGCACGGCGGCGTTGGTGTGCAGGGGCATCAGCCGCTCCTGGGCCGCGGCGGGAGCCGGGAGCGCCAACACGAGGAGCAGTATGAGCAGGCTATTCTTCATCTGTCGTCGGCGCTTGAAGGGTGTCGGTGGCAGAGGGGAGCAGGGTGGTGTCTGCCGGCAGGAGAGTGGTATCCACGGGCAGGAGGGTGGAGTCGAGCGTGAGCCACAGGTACACAGGACTGCCGATGGGCACGCGACGGTCCTCCTTCCATACCGGGCTTTGTTTCCAGACGAAGGCGCTGGCCGAGTCGTCGCGGTCGTGGACGGTGGTGTCGTAGACGGTGGTGCCGAGGTTGAGGGCGGCACTGACGATGGTCGCCTCGGCCTTCTTGAGGGTCATGCCGACGAAGTTGGGCAGGAGGGTCTTCTGGCCGCTGAGGCCCTTGCCCAGCACCAGGTCGATGGCCATGCCTTTGACGAGCGAGTCGCCCTCGTGCAACTCGACGGTGTCGATCATCTGCTTCAGGACGTTGTTGATGCCCACATCGGGAACATAGGTGAGGCGTCCTACGCGGAAGCCGTTGGCCTCGAGCAACGCCTTGGCCTGACGCAGAGAATAGCCTACCACATAAGGCACCGGCACCACCTCGGGGTTGACGGCGTTGACGATGAGGAAGATCTTGCGGCCTTTTTTCACCTGATAGCCGGCTTTGGGGTTCTGTTCGACGATCGTGCCGGGCGGCACCTCATGGGTGTAGACGGAATCCTGAACGATCAGCACGAAGCGGTTCTTCTTCACCATATTGCGGGCCTCGGCGAGGGTATGGCCGTAGAGGTCGGGCACCGTGCGCTTCTGGCCGTGACGGGTGTAAAGGTTCAGGAAGAGGAGGGTAAGCAGGATCAGCGCTGCCGTGAGCAGCACCGCGTAGAGGAGTTGCTTGAAGAATGTCTTGCTCAAGAGGAAACGTCTCAGGCCCATCTCCGCGAAATGTTGTGTGGTTGAAGAATAAACGCTAGAGCAAAGATAAAATTATCCCCGATACCGGAGGGGATTCGTTTTTACTTTTCAGGAAAGGGTGCGGCAGGGACAAAAAAAAGAAGCAGAAGCGGCGTGTGCCGCTTCGTGCTTCTTGGTATCTTTTCAGGAAATGCCGGCGGGGCTCAGACCTTGTGTCTGGGCTCGTCGGAGACGGTCAGTTTTTTCCGTCCTTTGGCGCGGCGGCGTGCCAGCACCTTGCGGCCGTTGGCCGTGGACATGCGCTCACGGAAACCGTGTTTGTTCTTCCTCTTGCGGCGGGAGGGCTGGTAAGTCCTTTTCATATCCTTCTTCTTCTATTCGTCAGACAATGAGGCCCGGCGGGCTTTTTCAAAACAGGTTGCAAAAGTAATGTTTTTTTTCAATCCGCAAAACAAAGCGCTTCAGTTTTTGAGGCGGAGGATCGCTTTCCCTTCGAAATAGGGTTCTTTGAAGATGTTGGTAAGGGGGGTGACTGTGAGTTCTTTTCCGGGGAGGGTGATGGCGGCGGCCTGGTCGGTGCCGGAGAGGTAGAGGATCTCGCCGTGTGGGGCCAGGAGGTGGCGGGTGAGGGTATAGAAGCGGTCGAGGCGGGTGACGCCACGGCCGGTGATGATGTCGAAGGAGCCTTGCATCGTTTCGGCGCGGCTCCAGCATGTGGTGACGTTGGTGAGGCCGGTGAGGTGGACCAGCTCGTCCACCACGCGGATCTTCTTGCCGGTGCTGTCGACGAGGGTGAAGCGGCAGGCCGGGAGGAGGATGGCCAGCGGCAGGCCGGGCAGGCCGCCGCCCGTGCCGATGTCGGCGACGGCGGTGCCCTCGGGGAAGGGATGCACACGCGCCGGCGCCAGCGAGTGCAGGAGATGATGCTCCCACAGGTGGTCGATATCTTTGCGGGAGATGACGTTGATCTGCCGGTTCCAGTAGCGCAGACCGTCGGCCAGCAGCTGTAGCTGCTCCTCCTGGCGGGGGGTGAGCGAGGGGAAGTATTTCCGGATGAGGGCGATCCCTTCGGTCATCGTCTAGGGCTTGTTCTGGCTCTTCTTGAGGATGTTGTAGAGCAGTTCCTTGGCGCGGAAGAGCTGGGCCTTCACCGTCCCCAGGGGGAGTCCCAACTCGCTGGCGATCTCTTCGTACGAGTATTCTTTGAAGTAGCGCAGGATGATCAGGTCGCGGTAGCGCGGCTTGAGCTGGCCGACCACGTCGCGCATGAGCTTGGCCTTCTGGTTGCGGATCATCTGCTCCTCGGGGTCGGGCGATTCCTCCTGGATGGTGGGAGGCATCGTCTCCTTGTCGTTGTTCTCACCGTCGATGGAGATCATGGAGGCGCGTTTCTTGCGGATGAAGTCGATACAGTTGTTGGTGGCGATCTTGAAGAGCCAGGTGCTGAAGGCGTAGTTGGGGGTGTACTGGGAGAGGTTGCGGAAGGCCTTGCCAAAAGCTTCGATGGTGAGGTCTTCGGCGTCGGTGGGGTTGTTGACCATTTTCAGGAGAACATAGTAGATGGCGTCGCGGTAACGGCTCATCAGCCGGGAGAAAGCCTGCTGGTCCCCTTTCAAGGCCCGCTCGACAAGCTCCATGTCCTGCCGGGCGTTCTCTGTGAGTCCCTTGCTGTTGACATCCTTCTTTTTCATGTCCAGTTCTTTTCAGCAGTGCGGGAAAGGTTGGAGATCCAGACGGCCAGGTACAAGAAGGGGATCACCAGGTCATAAAGGAGCGAAGTTAACAATATTTGTTTTTCGGACAAACGCTTGGCGGCAGAATGGAGTACGATGAGCTGGACGATTGTCCGGAAGGTGAGGAGGCCAGCGGGGAGGAGGGGGGTGACGGGAAGGAAGAAGAGGGTGATGGTACCGCCCAGGAAGAGGAGGCGTGAGAGGGGTTCGCCGGCGGCGAGCCAGCGGCTGCGGAGTGTGTAATAACGGGCGGTGGTGATGTGGCGTTTTTTGCGTTTGAACCATTCGCGGAAGGTGGCGGGGGGCTTGGAGCGTGTGTGGGCGTCGGGGTGGTATTCCACGCGGATGTTGGTGCGGGTGCCGAGACGGTTGACCAGCAGGTCGTCGTCGCCCGACATTGTGCGGTTGAAACAGGGACGTCGGCTGATCTCGTAGAAGAGGGGCTTGCGGTAGGCCAGGTTGCGGCCGACGCCCATGTAGGGGATGCCGCGCAGGGCGAAGCCCATGTATTGCAGGGCGATGAAGAGGGTCTCGTACCGCACCAGACGGTCGAGGAGACCGCGGGAGGGCATCATGCCGCCATAGCCCAGGACGATCGCCGTGCCGTCGGTGAAGTGGCGGGCCATGGTGCGTATCCAGCGCGGCGAGACGGGCCGGCAGTCGGCGTCGGTGAAGAGGAGCCACTCGTGGCGCGCGGCCTTCACGCCCACCAGCACGGCCAGCTTCTTGGCATGGGAGAAGTGCTCGTCGTGGGGGAGGGCGGTGTGCCGGAGACGGGGATATCTTTTCGCAAGCTGCTCGAGCAGGGCGGCGGTGCCGTCGTCGGAGGCGTCGTTGACCACCACCACCTCATAGTCGGGGTAGTCCTGCTCCAGTACGGCCGGCAGCAAAGCTTCGAGGTTGGGTTTCTCGTTGCGGGCACAGATGATCACCGACACGGGAGGGAGTGCCGCCCCGTCGTCCGCGGCAGGGGTGGGACGCCGGAAGGCCACCGCCCCGTAAAAGTAGAGGTAATAGAAGAGTTGCATGACGAGGGCGAAGCCCGTCACGGCAAGCAGGACGGTGATGAGGGTGTCGGCAGTGAGCATATCCCGGAAATTGCCCGCAAGTTTATCAAAGTTTTTGCGTCGAAGCAAATCCTGGGCCTTCGGGGGGAGTGTGGGGCATTATCGTTATCTTTGCCGCAAAACGGACAAGATGTTCTTCATTCTGGAGGGAGAGGACAAGATGACGGCGGCGCGGGCGGGATTGTTGTGCACCGACCATGGTGAGGTGGAGACGCCCATCTTCATGCCGGTGGGCACGGCCGGGACGGTGAAGGCGGTGTCGCAGCAGCTGCTGAAGAAGGAGGTGGGGGCGCAGATCATCCTGGGCAACACCTATCATCTCTACCTGCGGCCGGGGACGGCCGTGCTGGAGCAGGCCGGCGGACTGCACCGTTTCATGGGGTGGGACCGTCCCATCCTCACCGACAGCGGGGGATACCAGGTCTTCTCGCTCAGCGATAACCGCAAGATCACCGAGGAAGGGTATCTTTTCAGCTCCCACATCGACGGCTCGAAGCATCTCTTCACCCCGGAGAAGGTGGTGGAGCTGCAGCGTTCGATCGGCTCGGACATCATGATGGCGCTGGACGAATGTACGTCGTATCCGGTGGGTTATGAGGAGGCGCGGAGGTCGATGGAGCTGACGCACCGCTGGCTGGAGCGGGGATGGGAGCATTATCTTGCGACGCAGCCGTTGTACGGACACCGTCAGGTGTTTTTCCCCATCGTGCAAGGGAGTGTCTTTGCGGATCTTCGGGAGGCGTCGGCGCGTTTTGTCGCCTCGGTGCCGGCCGAAGGCTATGCCATCGGCGGCCTGTCGGTGGGCGAGCCGGCCGAGGAGATGTACCGCATGACCGCCCTGGTGTGTGACATCCTCCCCCGTGAGAAACCCCGCTACCTGATGGGCGTGGGCACACCGGTCAATATCCTCGAGTCGATCGCCCGCGGCGTCGACATGTTCGACTGTGTGATGCCCACCCGCAACGCCCGCAACGGCATGCTCTTCACCCGCGAGGGGATCATCAACATCCGCAACCGCAAGTGGGCTGACGACCTCTCGCCCCTCGACGCCGAAGGACCCTCACTCTACAGCCGCTACTACTCGAAAGCCTATCTGCGCCACCTCATCATCTCGAAAGAGATCCTCGGCGCCCAGATCGCCACGATCCACAATTTAAGTTTTTATCTTTGGCTGGTGAAAGAGGCCCGCCGCCACATACTCGACGGCACGTTCGGCCGTTGGAAAGAAGAGATGACCGAAAAAGTGGGAAGAAGATTGTAAACAAAGATGAAGATCCTCGACCGGTATATCATCCGCAAGTTCCTCGGGACGTTCATCTTCTCGCTGATCATGATCCTGGGGATCGCGGTGGTGTTCGACCTGAGCGAGAAGCTCGACAACTTCATCGACCACCAGGCTCCCTGGAAGGCGGTGGTGTTCGATTACTATTTCAACTTCATCCCCTATTTCGGCATCGTCTTCAGCTCGTTGTTCGTCTTCATCAGTGTGATCTTCTTCACCTCGAAGATGGCCTACAACTCGGAGATCATCGCGATCATCAGCAGCGGCATCAGCTTTTACCGGTTGTTGTTCCCTTATCTCTTTGCGGCGGGGGTGATCGCGGTGGGTTCGTTCCTGATCTCCAACTATTTTTTGCCGCATGCCAATGCGCGGCGGCTGGCCTTTGAGGAGGTGTACGTGGGGCGGCGGGTAAAGTATTTCACACATTTCGACATCCACCGGCAGGTGCGACCCAACATCTACGTTTACATGAAAGACTATCAACAGATGAACAAGCTGGGGCGCAAGTTCTCGCTTGAGCATTTCGATGACCGGGGACATCTCCTCTCGAAGATGATGGCCGACTATGTGAAGTGGGACACCTCGAAGAACAAATGGGTGGCGCACCGGTATTACATCCGCACCCTGCCCGACAGTCTCCATGAACATATCGAGAGCGGTTACCGCATCGACACGGTCTTCTACCTGGAGCCCAAGGACCTGGAACAGCGCAAGCATGTGACCGAGACGATGAACCTGGGTGAGCTGCGGGAGTTCGTCAAACAGCAGCGTCTGCAGGGGGCGGAGAACATCGAGGAGTATGAGATCGCCTACTACGACCGTTTCTCCAATCCTTTTTCGGCGTTCATCCTTACGCTGATGGGTCTGGCCCTTTCGGCCCGTAAGATGAAGGGGGGCATCGGCATGCAGATCGGTTTCGGCATCGGCCTGAGCTTTGCCTATATCTTCTTCATGCAGTTCTCCAGCCAGTTCGCCATCGGCGGCTCGATGAGCCCCCTGCTGGCCTCCTGGCTGCCCAACATCATCTTCGCCGTGATCGCCGTCATCCTCTTTATGATGACCCCGAAATAATAAGTGTCAGTAGGACAGATGGTTCTGTTCCTGTAGGATCACTTTTCCCGGGATATCTTTTGTTGAAAGGAGGGTATTTCGTAATGTTGCAGGTAGGCTTTCCCGGGAGGGGAAGTGTTTGCATACAACCAAATCTTTTTCCTATGGGACTGAAAAGGAAGATCCAGGAACTGAAGAAGCGTCGTGAGGAGGCGTTGCGTGGCGGGGATGAGCGTGCGGTGCAGAAGCAGCTCTCGATGGGCAAGCTGACGGCCCGTGAGCGTATCGTCGCACTCCTCGACAAGAACTCGTTCAACGAGTACGACTTGTTCGTGGAGCATGAGGCGCGCGACTTCGACATGGACAAGAAGGTGCTTCATGGGGATGGGGTGATCGTCGGCACGGGCACCATCAACGGCCGTCCCGTGGCGGTGTTCGCGCAGGACTTCACCGTGGCGGGCGGCTCGCTCGGCCTGATGCACAGCCGCAAGATCACCAAGATCATGGACCATGCGCTGAAGATGCGCATGCCGCTGATCGGCATCAACGACTCGGGCGGCGCCCGCATCCAGGAGGGGGTCAACTCGCTGGCCGGCTATGGGGAGATCTTTTTCCGCAACACCCTGGCCTCGGGCGTGATCCCCCAGATCTCGGTGATCCTCGGACCCTGTGCCGGCGGGGCCGTCTATTCGCCGGCGCTTACCGACTTTGTCTTTGTCGTCGATAACATCTCGAAGATGTTCATCACCGGCCCGGAGGTGATCAAGACGGTGCTGGGCGAAGAGATCTCGATGGAGGAGCTGGGCGGTGCCGACGTGCATGCCACGGTGACGGGCAATGCCCATTTCTTTGCCCGCAACGAGAAAGAGTGTTTCATGCAGATCCACAAACTGTTGTCGTTCATCCCCTGGAGCAATGACGAGAAGCCGCGCGTGGTCGAGCGCAAGCCGCCGCGGCGGGATTACAAGATCGAGGACATCGTCCCCGAGGATCCCAAGCTGCCCTATGATGTGCGCGATGTGATCCGGGCGGTGGTGGACGATTCCGACTTTTTCGAAGTGCACGAGCGGTGGGCCCGCAACATCGTCGTGGGTTTCGGCCGCATGGACGGTCGCACGGTGGGCTTTGTCGCCAACCAGCCGCTCTACCTGGCCGGCGTCCTCGACGTCGACTCGTCGGACAAGGCCGCCTCGTTCATCCGCTATTGCGATGCGTTCAACATCCCCATCATCACCTTTGTCGACCTGCCGGGGTACCTGCCGGGTGTCGACCAGGAGTATGCCGGGGTGATCCGTCACGGGGCCAAGGTGTTGTATGCTTACAGTGAGGCGACGGTGCCCAAGATGACGGTAATCCTGCGCAAGGCATACGGGGGCGGATATATCGCCATGGGCTCACGGCATCTGCGTACCGACTTTGTCTTTGCGTGGCCGACGGCCGAGATCGCCGTGATGGGGCCCGAGGGGGCGGCCAACATCATCTTCCGCAAGGAGATCAAGGAGGCCGACGACCCGGAGAAGATGCGCAAGCAAAAGGTGAAGGAATACAAGGCCAAGTTTGCCAATCCCTATGTGGCTGCAGCCAAGGGATATATCGACGCGGTGATCGAACCGGCCGAGACGCGGCGGCGTCTGGCGCATGCCCTCGAGGTGTCGGAGCGCAAGGCCGTCGCTGGGCCGAAGAAGAAACACGGTCTGCCACCACTCTAAACCTTCCGGAGCATGGGAAACAAAGAGAAAAAAGAGCGGGTCCCTTTCGTCATCGACGGGACGGAGTACAAGACCTACCTGCCTGAGGGGTACGGACGGCGGCCTTTCCCGCGGCCCACGACGCCGGGGGTGGTGAAGGCCTTCATCCCCGGCACGGTGGTGAAGGTGTATGTGAAGGAAGGACAGCATGTGCGGGAGGGCGACAAGGTGGTTGCCCTGGAGGCGATGAAGATGAAGAACCGTGTGCTGGCGGATGTGGCGGGGGAGGTTACCGAGGTGCTCGTCGCCGAGGGCGACCGTGTGGGGAAAGACCAGCCGCTGGTGGTGTTGCGCCCCGACCCCCGTGAAGAAGAGGAAGATCTTTATTGATCACAGTTCCTCCGACCAGATGAGATATCCCTCCGGCCAGGAGAGAGGAGGCGGAGCCTCCCTGAAGATCCCGTACACGGCCGAGCCGCTGCCCGAGAGCGAGGCATATACGGCCCCTGCGCGGTAGAGTGTGTCGACGATCGTGCCGATGGCAGGGGCGAGGGTTGTGGCCGTGGGTTCAAAGTCGTTCACCAGCTTTCCTTTCCATTGTTCCGGCGGGAGGGCGACCGCCCGCCGGGGCGGGAGAGGGTGTTTTTGTGGGCGAGTTTCCCGGAACATCCTGCCGGTGTTGAGGGGGATGGCGGGGAAGACGATGAGCAGGTGGTAGCCTTCGAGGGAGAGGGGGAGGGGGGTGAGCTCTTCGCCGCGGCCTGTGGCCAGGGCGGGGCGGTTGAGGAGGAAGAAGGGCACGTCGCTGCCGAGGGTGAGAGCCATGCGGTGCAGGTCGTCGTCGCCGGCGGGCAGCTGCAGGAGGGCGACCACCCCCTGCAGGGTGATGGCGGCGTCGGCGGAGCCGCCGCCCAGGCCCGCGCCGGCAGGGATCTGCTTGTGCAGGTGGATGCGCAGCGGCGGCAGCGCATAGCGCTGACGCAACAGCTCCACAGCCCGCACCACAAGATTGTCGCGCCGCCGCCCCGGCAGCGGGAGTCCGCTCACCGTGAAACGCACACGGTACGACCGCCCCGGCGCCGGCACGATCTCCAGGATATCGCACCAGCCGACGGGGTAGAAGACCGTCTCCAGATCATGATAGCCGTCGGGCCGCCGCCCTGCGATACGCAAGCCCAGGTTGATCTTGGCATTGGGATAAAAGATCATGACAAACCCCTTTGCAAGCCAAAGATAGTGAAAGCTCCGGCGATCTTTCCACAATCTTTCAACATCTTTTTCGGCTTTGTTAGTAAAAGGTGGGGGTGAGGGAAAGAAGGGTGGGGTTCTTTTCGTAATTTTGAAAAAACAAAACCGGAACCTGATGGCGGAGAAAAGGAAGATGCGGAATGGTGTGAGTGGCAGTGCGTTGCCGGTGGATCCCGACCTGGGCAAGTTACCCCCGCAGGCGGTCGAGCTGGAGGAGGCGGTGCTGGGGGCGATCATGCTGGAGCGGGATGCCATCCTGGCGGTGCTCGACCTGCTGACGCCGGAAAGTTTTTACAAGGACGAGCACCGCAAGATCTATGCGGCGATCCAGCAGCTGGCCAGCGAGCAGAAGCCGGTCGACCTGCTGACGGTGAAGGAGGAGCTGAAGAAGCGCGGCGAGCTGGAGGAGGTGGGAGGGGCCTATTACCTCTCCAACCTGACGGCGCGGGTGGTGTCGGCGGCGCATGTGGAGTTCCATGCCCGCATCATCGCGCAGAAGTTCATCCAGCGGGAGCTGATACGCGTCTCGTCGGAGATCCAGCGCCGCTCGTACGACGAGAGCATCGACGTGGACGAGCTGCTCAACTTTTCCGAACAGGAGCTGTTCCAGATCGCCGAAGGCTACATCAAGAAAGAGACGCAGAAGATCAACACTCTGGTGCATAAGGCCATTGAGCAGATCCAGGAGGCGGGCAAGCGGGAAGACAGTCTCAGCGGCGTGCCGTCGGGGTTCACCAAGCTCGACCGTCTCACCTCGGGATGGCAGCCTTCCGACCTGGTGATCATTGCCGCCCGCCCTTCGATGGGGAAGACCGCCTTTGCCTTGTCGATGGCCCGCAACATCGCCATCGAGCATGAGAAGCCGGTAGCGATCTTCTCGCTGGAGATGTCGTCGTTGCAGTTGGTCAACCGTCTGATCGTGGCCGAGACCGAGCTGCCGGTGAGCAAGGTGCGTAACGGCAAGCTCACCGACGAAGAGTGGAAGCGGCTGGAGGAGAACATCAAGCAGCTGATCGATGCGCCGATCTATATCGACGATACGCCGGCGATCTCGCTGTTCGAGTTCCGGGCGAAATGCCGGCGACTGAAGATGCAGTACGATGTGCAGGTGGTGATCGTCGACTACCTGCAGCTGATGACGGCGCCGGGGGACCACCGCGGCAACCGCGAGCAGGAGGTGAGCACCATCTCACGGACGCTCAAGACCGTGGCCAAGGAGTTGGACGTGCCCATCCTGGCGCTGAGTCAGCTGAACCGCTCGGTGGAGCTGCGCTCGGGCAACAAAAGGCCGCAGCTGTCCGACCTGCGCGAGTCGGGCGCCATCGAACAGGATGCCGACATGGTGCTCTTCATCCACCGGCCGGAGAAATACAACATCCATGAGGATGAGGACGGTCGTTCGACCAAGGGTATCGCCGAGATCATCCTGGCCAAGCACCGCAACGGTCCCATCGGCGATGTGCGGTTGCGCTTCAAGGAGGAGCTGGCCAAGTTCGTCGACCTGGAAGAGTGGGAAGAGGATCCGGAAGATGATCTCTTGCCGCGCACCGTGACCTTGGGGTCGAAGATGAACGAGGAGCCGGCCGTGCCGGGGCACGATTTCTACAGCGAGGAGCCTCCTCCGGAAGGGACGACACCTTTCTGAGCGTAATCAGACGATCGTGAGGAGTTCCTGCAGGCGGGTGATCTCGTAGGTGGGATGGCCGTGGTGTGGCCGGCGATGAGGGTTGAAGAGGACGGTGTCGAGGCCGGCGGCAGCCGCGCCGGCAATGTCGGAGGCCACGTCGTCGCCGATCATCAGGGTGGTGGCAACGTCGGCACCGGCTTCGTCGAGCGCGTAGGCAAAGAAACGGGGATGAGGCTTCAGCGCCCCGGCCATCTCGGAGGTGATCACCTTCTCGAAATATGCTTCCAGCCCGCTGTTCCGCACCTTGAAGAACTGCACCTCGTTAAAGCCGTTGGTGACAAGATAGAGGGGATAGCGCGCATGCAGGCGGTCGAGCACCTCACGGGCCCCTTCCACCAGACGGGTCATCCGCTTGGCCGTGTCGAGGTAGTCTTTCTCAAAACGCCGGGCCAGCGCCTCATCCCTGACACCCAACTCGGCAAAGGTGAGGTAAAAACGCTTCCACCGCAGCGTCTCCTTGTCGAGCTGGCCCTGGCGGTAGGCTTCCCACATCCGGTCGTTGTGGCGGTGATATACCTCCAACAGCTTCTCCAAAGGGATGCCGTGCCGTGCCAGACCGTAGCGCCCGTAAAGGATGGCAAAAGCCTCGTCGGAGTTAGCCGTGAAATCCCACAGCGTGTTGTCCAGGTCGAAGAAGAGGGTGCGGTACCTTTTCATAAGGGTCATGGCGGATGTGAGTTGCAAAGTAAAGAATAGTTTTTCAGGGGGAAAATTTTCGAATATTTTTTCATCCCTGTGTATCTTTACGGCGGATTTGCGTAGGTTTGTGCCGCATGCCGTTCGGCGGCCGTGCAAAAAGATCCGAAATATCTATGCGATTTACAGATTTCCCATTTGACAAAGCCCTACAGGAAGGGATCGAGTCGTTCGGTTTTGAAGAGCCGACGAAGATCCAGCAGGCGAGCATCCCGGTGGTGCTGGAGGGCAAGGACCTGATCGCCTGTGCGCAGACGGGCACGGGCAAGACGTGGGCGTATGCCTTGCCGGTGATCCAGGGGTTGCTGGAAGATAAGGAGCGGGGCCAGCATCCGTCGGTGTTGGTGCTGGCGCCGACGCGCGAGCTGGCCCAGCAGATCGACACCCAGTTCACCGGCCTGACCTATTTCATGGACATCAGTTCCATGGCCATCTACGGCGGAGGGGATGCGATGGAGTTCGAGCAGCAGAAGAGGGCGATCGTGAAGGGGGCCGACATCCTCATCGCCACACCGGGACGTCTGCTGGCCCATATCAAGCTGGGATACACCCGCTTGGAGAACATCCACAAGGTGGTGCTCGACGAGGCCGACCGGATGCTCGACATGGGATTCAAGGACGACATCATGAGTATCCTGGGGCGTTTGCCGGAGGAGCGTCAGACGCTGCTCTTCTCGGCGACCATGTCGCCCGACATCCGCCGTTTTGCCAAGAGCATCATGCGTGAGCCCGTCGAGGAGATCAACTTCGAGGTTTCCAAGCCTGCCGAAGGAGTGAAACAAGGGGTTTATTTCCTGAACGAGAAAGAAAAATTCCGTGTGTTGAAGGAGCTGCTCACGGCCGAGAAGCTCGACCGGGTGCTGGTGTTCTCGTCGACGAAGAAGGGGGCGCGGCAGCTGGAGCGCGACCTGCGGGGCCAGGGGCTGCCGGCGCAGGCGATCCACTCCGACCTGCCGCAGAGCGACCGCAATGAGATCCTGCGCCGCTTCAAGATCGGTGAGGTACCCATCCTCGTGGCCACCGACGTGATCTCCCGCGGCATCGACATCGACAACATCGACATGGTGATCAACTACCATGTGCCGCAAGACCCCGAGGACTATGTCCACCGGGTGGGACGTACGGCGCGGGCTCAACGCAAAGGTCGTGCGGTGACACTGGTCACCGGGGAGGAACGCA
>JAMOUS010000290.1 GCA_027067975.1 Bacteroidales bacterium
GCATCCTCGACGAAGACGGTAACGAGATGCCCACCGGCCAGAAAGGCGAGATCGTCGTCAAAGGCGACAACGTGATGGCCGGATACTGGAAGAACGAAGAGGCCACCCGCGAAGCCCTCAAGGACGGCTGGCTCCACACGGGCGACATGGGCTACCTCGACGAGGACGGCTTCCTCTACGTGCTGGGACGCTTCAAGAGCCTGCTCATCGCCGACGACGGCGAGAAGTACAGCCCCGAAGGCATCGAAGAAGCCTTCTCCGACCAGTCGCCCCTCATCGAGCAGACCATGCTCTATAACAACCAAAACCCCTATACGGTGGTGCTCCTCTTCCCCAATGCCGAGGCACTGAAGAAGCGCCTGCGCGACCAGGGCCTCGACCCCGCCAGCGACGAAGGCATCGACGCCGCCCTGCGCATGATCGACGCCGAGCTGCGTGAATACCGCAGCGGCGGGAAATATGCCGACATGTTCCCCCAGCGATGGATGCCCGCCGCCGTCGGCATACTCTCCGAAGGGTTCACCGAAGAGAACGGCCTCCTCAACTCCACCATGAAGATGATCCGCGGTAAGATCACCGACCGTTACCAGGAACTCATCGACTACCTCTACACCCCCGAGGCCAAGGACATCACCAACCCCCGCAACCGCGAGGCCATGAAGAAACTGCTCGGCGGTTGAACCCTGCCGGCATGAATGTTGTTGAGGTAGGGATGACCGTTCATTAAAAAGTCTGAGACGATGAAAAGAAGGAGGAATGCTTGGCCGGCCCTGTGGGCCGCCGTGATGATGATGATGAGCGCTTGCGGCAGCCTTGATGTCAACCCCCACCTGCCGGGCCCCGGCGACGTGCTCGACACCCCCGACGAACTGCTCGACGCCGCCGACACGTTGTACCAGCAATGGTTCAACGCCGCCCATGCGGTGAAAGGTCCCTACCTGATGCTGGCCACCGCCGCCGACAGGCTCACCACCACCGACGATCTCGCCGCCGCAAAAGACATGGCCCTCGAGCCGCGGCAACCCTTCAACAACAACAGCAACTATCCTTACATGTACGTGTCGGAGAACTTCTGGGCCTCCAGCTACCAGGTGGTGCTCCTCGCCAACGACATCCTGCGCGCCATGGAAGACAAGGAGACGATCTATTACGACAAAAAGGACATCAAGCCGATGCTCACCGCCTGGGCTTACTTCATCCGCGGCATCGGCTATGGCTACCTCGGCCTCCTCTACGACAAGGCCAACATCGTCGATGTGCACTCCCCCCTGCCGGTGCTGGAGTTCTCCGACTACCGCCAGGTGGTCGCCTTCGCCGAGCAGTCGCTCGACACGGCCATCGCCATCGCCTCGTCGCACACCTTTGAGCTCCCCGCCACCTTCATCAACGGCGTCACCATGGACGCACAGGGACTGGCCCGCCTGGCCGCCTCGTACGAAGCCCGTATCCTGGCCTCCTGGCCCCGCAACGGCCAAGACATGCAATACGTCGACTGGGACAAGGTGCTCGCCAGGGCCCGGCAGGGCGTCAATGACGATTTCATGCCGGTGACCGATAACCTTACCTGGCTCGACGAGGCTCGCCAGTACCTCATCTCCCCCCGCTGGGGCGGTATCGACCTACGGGTGATGCACCTGCTCGACCCGGATTATCCGGCCCACTGGCCTGCCGACAACAGCTCATGGGATACCCCCGACGGCCAGGCCCCCGACAGCGCCTACCTCAACAGCGCCGACGCACGCGCCGTCAGCGACCTGGAGTGGATGGACAACCCCCATCCCGGAACCCCTTACTACCTCAACACCTTCTACCGTCTGAAACGCTACGACGACTGGGCCGTTGACGCCGCCGGACCGGTGCCTGAGATGACGGTCACCGAGACCGCCCTCCTCGCCGCCGAAGCCCTCGCACGTACCGGCAACACCGCCGCTGCCGTCGACATCCTCAACCACGGCACCCGCGTAAGCCGCGGCCACCTGCCCGCCCTCGACGCCTCCCTGCCCCTCAGCGAGGTGCTCGAGGCCATCTTCTACGAACGCGAGATCGAACTCACCGCCACCGGCCTCGGCCTCTCCTTCTTCGACATGCGCCGGCGCGACCTCCTGCAAAAAGGCACCCCCCTCCACCTGCCCGTGCCCGGAAAAGAACTCGAGATCATGGGCCTGCCCGTCTATACCTACGGCGGCGTCGACAATGCCGACGGCATCAACACCTCGGCAGGAGGATGGGAAGAAAAAGAAGAATAATTCGGTTCCGAGTTGGGAGTTTCCAGTATGGAGTTATTTCACTTTTGCCTTTTGCCTTGACCCTTTTGCCTTATCGGCATAGTTCCGGGTTCGGTTTATGGAGTTTCTTAAATTACTGCCATAGACATTCCTCCGGGGAGTCGCCAATGTTCAAGTGCTACTGCTAAATAGGGTTTAGGTTATTATCGAATTTGTCTTGTCCAAAGTGGCGTAAGGGACGAACAGGCCTATTTGGATGCCGCCGGAAAACAAGCGGAGGGGAGCGAGGGACAGGCTGGCGCTACGAAAACTCTGATCCGGCCACAGGCCGGATATTGTTTTCGGGGAGGCTCCCCGGAGCGTAGTTTTCCCGGGATCCAAATGCGGCCTGAAGCGCTTTCTTTGGTCACTTTCTTTGGCGCTGGAAAGAAAGTGACCGGGGTCCGGGGCAGCGCCCCGGCAGGAAATTCAGTTTCGAATGTGAAATATGGGATTGGAAATTCCTGCCGAAGGCAGCCCTTCGGGAAATCTTCAATATTCAACATTTTTTGATAAGCAATCGATAAGAAAGTGCATTTTGTTCCATTCGAATAAGCGGCGTAAGGAAAGTACAGGCCTATTTGGATGCCGCCGGAAAACAAGCGGAGGGGAGCGTGGGACAGGCTGGCGCTACGAAAACTCTGATCCGGCCACAGGCCGGATATTGTTTTCGGGGAGGCTCCCCGGAGCGTAGTTTTCCCGGAATCCAAATGCGGCCTGAAGCGCCTTCTTTGGTCACTTTCTTTGGCGCTGGAAAGAAAGTGACCGGGGTCCGGGGCAGCGCCCCGGCAGGAAATTCAGTTTCGAATGTGAAATATGGGATTGGAAATTCCTGCCAAAGGCAGCCCTTCGGGAAATCTTCAATATTCAACATTTTTTGATAAGCAATCGATAAGAAAGTGCATTTTGTCCAATCCAGATAAGCGGCGTAAGGGAAGAACAGGCCTATTTGGATCACGATGGGAAACAGGCGGAGGGGAGCGTCGGGATATCAATAAGTGCCTGGAGTTTCTCGGGTACTTAGAGTACTTAGAGTACTATTAGGAGTGACTAAAGTGGCAAGTTACAAGTGCCTAACGTCAATGACACCCACCTCGTGCGAGGCGTAGAAGAAGCGGAATCTGCCGGTGGGCCTGACTCGATACTCCATACTACCTACTCCGAACTCGATACTAAAAACGGTTGCCTTTTGTCTTGTTTTGGCCTTCCTCGTCCGTCGTAGCTTTAGCGAAGGCGGATCGCATCATCGCTATAGCACAAAACTGTCCCGTCCTCTCGGCTCGGCCATGGGCGCCACCCCCACCGCCATGGCCAACATGGCCGCCGTCACCCAGGAACACGGTCCCTCCCCCATCGCCTTCGCCGTCATCCCCATCGTCGGAGCTTTCATCATCCAGGTAAGCAACGCCCTGGTGATCAACATCATGCTGATGATGCTCAAATAGCGGTCTCCCCTACCGGCGGCTCTGCCAGTATTCGTGCGTGTCGACATCCATGAGGGTGAGCGGTCCGCCCCACCCCGCCCCCGTGTCCAGCATCCACACACCTTTGATGAACAGCGGTACGTCAAAACCGTAATTGAGCGTGGGGGTATGACCCACATACACCTCCTTGAACGGCGTGAGGTTATCCACATCCGGATCATCGATCAGGTCCATCGCCCGCTCCACCAGCGTACGCGACCAGAGGAAGTCGTACTCTTCCTGCGCTTCGAAAGGCTTGTCGGGGTCGATGCCGGCATGGACGAAGAGGCGTGTACCCTCATCCAACAGGTAATAGAGCCGGGCCTCGCGCAGCAGGCGGACATGCTCGCCGGGCACGGGTCCGCCCTCATAGCTCCGGATCGTCTCCTTTCCCCCCTGGGCGGTCCAGGAGAAGTCGCCTTCACCCGTCTCGGTCCACCGGAGAAACCATTTGTCATGGTTTCCCAGAACATAGACCAGATGCTTCACCGTCAGCAGCAGGTCGATGCTGCGGCGCGTGTCGGGACCCCGGTCGCATACATCCCCCAGGCAGATGAGGAGGTCGTCGTCACGGTCGACACGGGCAAGAGTGAGACACTCCTCCAGGGCTGCCGCCCGTCCGTGTATGTCGCCGATCACAAAACGCCGCATGGAACAAAACAAAGGATCATTGACGTGCCAGGTGAAGCCGCAGCGCCTCCACCCCCAGACGGTACGAGTCGAGGCCGAAGCCCATGATGCTGCCGATGCATACGGGAGCAATGAGCGAAGTGTGCCGGAACTCCTCCCGCTTCAGGATATTGGAAATATGCACCTCCACCACCGGCGCCGGCACCGCCGCCACCGCATCGGCCAGGCTCACCGAAGTGTGGGTATAGCCGGCTGCGTTCAGCACGATGCCATCGACCGAAAAGCCGGCTTCCTGGATCTTCGTCACCAGCTCCCCCTCCACATTGCTCTGGAAATAGTCGATCTCAATGTCCGCATACAGCTCCCGCAGCAGCTTCAGATAATCCTCAAAAGCCACATGGCCGTAAGTATCCGGCTCTCTTTTCCCCAGGAGGTTGAGGTTGGGTCCGTTGATGATGGTGATCTTCATGGCAATCGCTTTTTGAACGCTCTGCCAAAAATAGTTAATTTCGGGCAA
>JAMOUS010000291.1 GCA_027067975.1 Bacteroidales bacterium
GTAGCACCTCATTCCGAAGAGCCAGTTCCTGCGTGGCACTCACGTTAAGCATAGCCACCGCCTCATAATCGACCGTCAGGAAATCATCCACCTCCTTACCGAAGACGAAGACCGTTTTCCAGGGGCGAGAGGCGGTAACACGGAATATCTGTCCAGATACCACCTCTTCTACTTTCCGATCGATGATCTCACCGGGAAGGATCAGCCGCACCTTCTCACCTTCGTGCAAGCCGTGATCCCGCGGCACATGAACGGTCATCAGACCAGCCTCCCAGTCATAGCTGAGTCTGTCAGCCGAACAATATACCGAGGGAATAAAGCCTCGGGACTGGTGTACCGCTTCCGGATATACCTCCTGCAGTTCCTGGGCGATCACTTTCTTGTGCAATCCGGAGCCCTTGCCGATGGTATCGATATAGCGATAATCCGTCACCCGTATCCGACGCAATATCTCAAGGTCCCGCTCCGGATTCGTACGGCCTACAACGTGTTTGATCCGGGCATCGGAGGCTGCATTGAATTCAGCGGCACGCACGCGTCCTGTGGCATAAATGGAGATATAACCATGGCTAGTAGCCTTTCCCACATCCCCGTTCGAATTGAGGTAGCCATAAGTATAGGTACCCGACATTACGGAGGCAGCAACATAGAGCGGATAGGAGGGAGTGGTCGTCCCGATCCCAACCTTTCCGTTGAAGGTCAGGGTCCGGGCTGCAAAATCGCCATAAATCAGTACTGATGACGGAGAAGTATAATTTCCTCCGTCCCCTTCTATCACCAGTTTCTTGTTCCAGTTCGTTCCCCCGTATCCAGCAGAAGCCCCGATGAAAACATTGTTGCTGCCGTTGTTCCTACCACCGGCACGGTATCCGACACAGGTATTGAAATTCCCATTTACATTGAGCCGGCCTGCCGATTCTCCCACCATCACATTGTAGCTTCCTTTGTTATTGAAGATGCCTGCACTATTCCCGACAAAAACGTTCCGGCTTCCCGTGGTATTGTATATAAATGTGGTCCCGATGGCAATATTGTTGTCTCCGGTAATATCACGGTCCTGATACCCACCGCACATCCAACCGATCAGGATGTTCTTGTTGCCAGTAGTCAGGTTCGCACCTGCACCGGATCCCAGCAGGATGTTATAACTTCCTCCCGTCAGACGCATCCCTGTGACAGGTCCCACAAACGTGTTCTCTGATCCTGTTGTGTTGGATTTTCCGGATTTCAGGCCGATAAAAGTGTTCCCGTAACCGCTCGTATTGCTGAAACCTGCAGAGTCTCCCAGAAAGATATTGAAAGATCCATAGGGAAAATACGCCTGGGTATGGTAACCGGCCCTGTTCCCGATGAAAACATTAAAGGAAGTAGTGCTGCTCTTGTAACCGGCCTCATATCCCAGGAAGAGGCTGTTCATCCCTGTGGTCAAGGAATAACCTGCCTGATATCCCAGGAACGAATTGTATTTGCCTGTGGTCACATTGCTGCCCGCAAGATATCCGATGAAATAATTATCTGAGGTAAAATCCACGAACTTGTAACTCTCTCCTTTGGTCATCCCGTAGCCGCCAATGGCGAAACCTCCCCGGTAGGGTCTTTTGCTTGAGGACTCCCGCACGTATACCCGTGTACTGTCGGGTGTCACCCGGAAAAACTCCACCGGCTCGCCCTTCGTCATGCCGAAGCCGCCGATGGCAAAACCGCTGCGAAAAGAACCTTTCCCTATCGTAGCCGTATCCACATAGATACGCACCCCCTCGTTATAGACGGCAAAGACCGTCTGACCATCCTTGCGTTTCACCTCAAAAAGGGCGGAATCTGTTTCCAGATCCTTCCCCCGGATCCTCAGGTGGTCCAAGTCACTCACCCGGTCGGCCATGAGTGCATAAGGAACACTTACCAATTGTTGGCTTCCCAAGAGACGAAACCCCTGCCCATCATGCATATCGATCTCCACCTTCAGCCAATAAGGACCTTTTGTCCAGTCTACTTCCAGGGGAACCTCTTTCCCTGCCTGCAACGAGAACAGTCCCTCAGAATTGGTCGTAACCCCCTGCGTCTCTGACCATACCTCTTCACCCTCGGAAGATCCCAATAACAACGACAACCGGACATCCAGCCCATGATCTTTCACAAGATCCCCTTCAGCATCACGTAATACCGCCTGATAATTGAAATAACGGGGCACCTGGGCAAACAGGCCGTCAAAAGGACCAAAAACGATAAGAAAGATCAACATAAGAGAGGCACAATACGTCTCACCCCTCTTTTTCAGTAAGACAGCAAAAGCTTTCATGGAAATGATGATTTTAAGATAATTTCGGCACCGTGGATAAATTTTCGCAGTTAGAGAAAATTTTCAACGGTATGACACAAAGAACGAATTCCGGGAAGGGCTTGCAGACCTTTCCCTTTCGGTCAGGCCTCGCGATCCGACCGTGCCAATAGTTTGTATTATCTGCTTACGATGAACAAGTTACGGAAGATCTCCCGAAAAGTCAACCCCCGTTCCGGGAAAATCTTACTTTTTTCCTGTGTTTTTATCCATTGAGGCGGTACCCCACGCCCTTCACGGTTCCGATGAGTTGATTTCCCAGTTTTTCCCGGAGGCGGCGGATATGGACATCGAGCGTCCGGTCTCCCACAACAACTCCCTCTCCCCACACCCGGGCAAAGATCTCCTCCCGGGAAAAGGTCTTTCCGGGCTCCGAAGCGAGGAGAAAAAGCAGTTCGAACTCTTTCCGGGGAAGGGTCAGGGAACGGTCGCCACGGATCACCTGGTAACGTTTCCTGTCGATGCGGATACCGGCCGCTTCCAGAACAGAGGGGGCTCTGTTCTCGGAAAAAAGACTCACCCGCTTCAGGAGTGCTGCAACCCGCTTGAGCAGCACTTTGATACGCACCGGCTTAACCAGGTAATCATCCCCGCCGGCGTCGAATCCTTCGAGTTGATCATACTCTTCTCCGCGTGCCGTGAGAAAGACGATGACCGCTTCCCCCGTCTCTCCTTGTCGACGCAAAGCCCGGCATGTTTCAAAACCGTCCATGCCGGGCATCATCACATCCAGCAAGACAAGATGGGGCACGATCTCAGGGGCCAGACGGAGAGCCTCCTCGCCAGTGTCGGCTTCCCAAACCCGGTATCCTTCCTGCCGCAAATTGAACGACAAGACTTCCAGGATGTCCTCTTCATCATCCACCAAGAGGATACGGTATTTCTCTTTTTTCATTAACCGGAATATTTCTATGTTTTCCCTCTTTTCTTAGCCAATGTAAAGAGAAACTCCACTCCCCCTCCCGCTCGGTTGCGAACGGTAATCTCACCCTGGTGGAATTGCACTGCATTTTTCACAATCGAAAGTCCCAGTCCGGTCCCTCCCTCCTTGCGGGAACGGGACTTATCCACCCGGTAGAACCTCTCAAACACACGTGCCTGATGCACTTCCGGGATACCGGGCCCTGTATCTGCATAGGAAAAATAGTAATAATGCTCATCCTCGAGGTAGTGGGAGATCGTGACTTTCACCCCCTCACCTGCGTGTAGGATGGTATTCTCGAGGAGGTTCTGAAAAATGGAGAAGACGAGTTCCCGGTTTCCCTCAAGGATCACATCTCTATTCAACCCAACCTCGACAGCGATGTTTTTCTCTTCCAGCCTCATTTGAAGGCTTTCGATGACCTGACGGACCACCTTCCACACCTTTATCTTTCGCACTTCAAAAAGGTCAGCGGCCTCACCCATCTTGTTCAACACCGCGATATCCCTCAACAGCGCACTCAGCCGATAGATCTGCTTATAGGCTCTTTTGATAAAATGGGCCCGGGTGGTCTCGTCAAGGTCTCCCTGACGAAGGGTTTCCAGATAACCCAATGCAGAGGTCACGGGAGTACGCAGTTCATGAGCCAAATTGGAGATCATCTGCTGTTTGATCAAACGGCTCTTTTCCTGTTCCGTCACATCGTTGATCAACACTTCGAAACTTCCGTCGGGGAAGGCGATACATTGTATGCGGAAGTAACGCCCTGATGCGGAAAGTGTAAGTTCTCCGTTGGAAGGGCTTTCCCCCGCATCCAAAGTATGTTCGACACAACGGCGCAAGGGGGCGGGAGCCTTCCGGGTGATGAACATCTCGGCGGTCACTTCCGTGCTCTCCGTCAGAATGTTCACATACCGGATAAAATGATGATTGACCAGTTGCATTTTCCTGTCGGGCGAAAAAAAAGCCACACCCTCCCCGATAGCCTGCAGGTGGCGGTACAGTTTTTCCCGCTCGGCGGAAAGCTGTTCCTTCGTCCGCCGCAGATTTTCATATATCTGGACGATCTGTCGGCCGATGGTGCCGACTTCGTTGTTCGGGAAGGGGATATCCGTCTTCACCGCCTCACCGTGGCCGGCCCGCACCGCAAAATCTTTCAGGCGTGAGATGCTCTTCCCTAACCGGTCGGTCATGTACACCAATATCCCGGCGGTGGCAAGGAACATCATCAAGGTAAAATAGATGAACAGGTGGTCGGTCCGTAAAAAACGGACCAACGAGATATCATATACCATGGCCGTCCGGACGAGATAGTCCCCATAGTCGTGAGCCAGATAGAAAAACTTCTGACCCGTGGTTGCCGAGCGTCGTATATCGGCCCCCTCCCCCTCTTTCAAAGCTTTCTGCACCTCCGGGCGGCGGAGATGGTTTTCCATCTTTTCGTACTCCTTCACAAAATTATCATACAACACTTTTCCTTCCCGGTCGATCACCGTGATCCGGATGTTATGGGCCGGGAGGATGCGGCCCAGGGAATCCAGGAGATGGAAACGTCCGGCCTCAAGGAGATGATTGTTTCTCAGGTATCGCGAAACCGTCTCCCCCACCGTCCGAAGAGTGTTCTCCACCAGCGAACGACGATATTCTTTCTCCCTGTGATACTGGAACAGGGTGATCACCAGGATCGCCACAACCAGCACAAGGAAGATGTTGATAAACAGGCGGGATCGGTATGAACCTTTTGAACGCATGGGCAGGATGGTCTGCCTGTAAAATTAGGATAAAATCTCACTCTCTCCCGGCCAGGACCACCCTCCGGGCGCTCATGCCGAAAAGCCCGAAACCATGATCGATATTGTCCCACACCTGAACGGGTTCGACGTAAAAACCCAGGTCCCGGGCCTCCATCGCCTTCTCCAAGGTACGGTCATAAAGATACATGTCTTTCGTGATCTCCCGGATATCCAGGAACACCCGGACGCCAGGAGGAAAAGTCTGATCGTCGCCGGCAAAGATGGCAGCCACTTTGATGCGCACCGGATAGGCCTCCCCGTCGAAAGTCTTGTCCGTAAGCAAAAGTGCATCCCAGTCGTACGAAGTCTCGAACAAAGGGTCGTCCGTGACGATACTTGCAAAATAGTTGAACTCCTGGACGGGATCTTCCACATAAACGCGCACGGCGTAAAAGTTCTCCTCACCGGGCCGGTCATGGACCGTAAAGGAGAGGATGCCGTAATGGCCGATATAATCGTCAAAACCCCCGTCGGGATTGAAAAGGGGATGGGACACCTCCGGCTTGTGAGGCATGGTCTGTGTGGCGGTGACCTTCTCATAGCCGGGATGGATGACCTCAAGCGTAAAAGTGCGTCCATTCCCGCCAAAAGCGCTGTCGAGATAAGCAACAAAATTTACAGGTACCACATCATTGGCCGGCATGATCGTATCCATCACGAACAAAACGTCCCCCTTCTCATCCTGTACAGTGACCACCGCACCGGGCAATAGCAGGCTTTTGCGGTCTCTTACCGTCTCGAGGGATCCGGTATTGTGGCTTACCATGGCATAGACCACCGTATCGCTGTCGTCGATATACAGGTTCACCGCAATCCCTTTCACATACGATGGAGGATCCACTTCCACGGTGGTACGGAAAAAATCTTCACACGCAGTCAGAAGGATCAATAAGGAAAGGAGCGGTATGTAGCGAATCTTTTTCATCATGCTAAAAATGAAAATTGAGACTGAAATAAGGGATGACGGGGAAAAGGCTGTACTGTACAAGTCGTCGTACCGGCTCCATCTGCTGGGTATTGTCATCCCAGACATAGTCGTTTTCGATGTTCATATAGAAAGGGTTCTTGCGGGAATAGACGTTATAAGCTCCGAGAGAAAGCTTCCGGGTGAAATGTTCCCTTTTCCGAATCAGATCGACCCCCAGGTCGAGACGGTGATAGGGGCGCATCCGATAATTGTTTCGCTGTTCGTAATAATCGACCTCGGTATCCTGATGACTTTCCTGGTAACCGCTCGGGAAGAAACCGTAATAGGTGGAATTGGCGAGGGTATAGCAGTTCCCCGTCCCGTACACCCATGTTCCGGAGAGGTGTACATGGTCGTTGATCTCATACACGGAGACCAGGGAGATATCATGTCGCCGGTCGTACTTGTAATGGAACTTTTTCCCGAAGTTCAGGTCGTCGAACTGCCGCCACGACCAGGCGAGGGTATATCCCAGCCAGCCGGTCCATTTCCCTTTTTTCTTGTTCACGAACAGCTCAGCACCATAGGCCCATCCCCGACCCTGGGTGACCCGTTCCTGCCAGTCGTCGAACTGCATCATCCCGGCTCCTTCTTTATAGGCCAGCACGTGGTTCATAACCTTGTAATAGCCTTCGAGGCTCACCTCCAGGATCCCGTCGAAGAAGGTATGGGCGGCGCCGGCGGCCACCTGCCAGGCGTCCTGGGGCTTCACCGTTCCGGTGGTGGGCAGCCACAGGTCGGTGGGCAGGCCGATGCTACTGAAAGCCAACAATTGCACATACTGTCGCATCGTGGCAAAACTGGCTTTCAAGGCAACCTCTCCCGGTAACAGATACCGCACACTCAAACGGGGCTGCAACGAATGGTACTGGTAGTGTCCCGTCATGAACGAAGAGTAATGCAACCCCACGTTTGCCCGCAACACCCCGCTGATGCGCCAGTCGTCTTCCACATACACCGCCAGCTCGGTGGATGACAGTTTCCTTTGCCCCAACAAGGTGTCGAACGACTCTTCGCTGTCGGTGAGATAGTGAAAAGAGTAAGCCCCGGGATCGAAACGGTGGCGGATCCCCTTGGCCCCGATCCGAACATAATGGGCAGGCGTGGGGATATAATCGAGATCGACATGAAGGGCCAGGTCGTCGATACCGGAGGTATACTTCAGGCGGGTATCCTCGTTCACACTGTCGGGCGAGGTTTCACGGTAGAAATAGCTCATGTCGGCACCGAGGTGGTAGCGGCTCCATGTGAAGGTGGTGTTCGAGAAAAGCTTGCCCGACCAGATGTGGTTCCACCGTCCCGCCACAATGGTATTACCCCACTCCAGTTCGTTGGACATCCGCTCCTCAAAACCTCCGGGTTGATAACGGCTGCGGTAATAAAAACGGTCGTCACCATTATAGGCACTGAAGAAAAAACGGTCGTTGCGGGAAAGATTGTGTACGAGTTTCAGGTTGAGATCGTAAAAATAGTATCCGGCGTTTCCCTCCTCGCCCCCCTCACTGAAGCCGCGCTTAATGAATGGCCGGGCGACAAGATCGGCGTAAGTACGCCGTCCCGACACAATGAAGGAGGTTTTCTCCTTGACGACCGGTCCCTCAAGGGTTGCCTTGGCAGAGACCAGTCCGGCCGTGACATCACCATGAAACTCTTTCTGGTTGCCGTCTTTCATGCGGATATCGAGCACCGACGACAGCCGGCCGCCATAGCGGGCGGGGAAGCCTCCCTTGATCAGCTTCACATCACTGATCGCATCGGTATTGAAGATCGAATAGAAACCGAAAAGGTGGGAAGCATTATACACCGGCACGCCGTCGAGGAGGATAAGGTTCTGGTCGGGACTGCCTCCCCGGACATAGAAGCCGCTCTGCCCCTCGTTGCCCGACTGCACGCCGGGCAACAGCTGTACCGTCTTCAGCAAGTCGGTCTCTCCCAACAAAGAAGGGAGGGCACGTATCTGTTTCAGGGGAATGTCGGTCAGGCTCATCTGGCTCGATCGCTCGATCCGCTGCTGTTCCCGGGCCGTCACGGTCACTTCGCCGATCTCGAGCGATTCCTCCAGGGAAATGTTCAGGACCGTATCCTGCTTCAGAAAAAAAGAAAAACGTTTCCGCCCATAGCCGACATAGGAGACTGCCAACTCCACCTCTCCTTCGGGCAGGGTGAGGCTGTAGAAACCGTAAACATTGGTTGCTGTACCCTGTTGGGTACGCGCGTCAAAAACATTGGCGCCGATCAGCTTCTCCCCCGATGCCGCATCGCTGATGTACCCGCTGATGGTATGGCGTGACTGCCCCTCCCCCGAAGCCGACAAAAACAGGAGCAGGAAAAGAAAAAAAAGTGTGAAGAGTCTCATAGAACAATTTTCACACTTTTTCATGTGAAAACCAAACAGCCTCCGGTCCCGGCTTACGCTTTCTCCATCACATACACCTCTTCGACGATCTCCATCCCGCGGTGGATCGCTTCTTCGTTTTGGGGGATAAGGTGATGGTAGCGCTCCGGCAGGGATTTTTTCAATCCTTTGAGGACATTCTCCAACTCGACAATAGGCTTGATCTTGAGGAAGGCTCCGAGCATGATCATGTTGAACGACCGGATGGCTCCCATCCGGGCAGCTTCCTCCGCTCCGTTACAGCGATAGATGTTGATATCGCGGCGTTCCGGATGGCGGGTGATCCCGTTGGGATCGTACAGGAGCACTCCTCCCGGCTTGACTTTCGGCTCGAACTTGTCCATCGACTGCTGGTTGAGAATAATGGCCGAGTCGAAGGCATTGAGGATGGGAGAGCTGATCCGTTCGTCGCTGATGATGACCGTCACGTTGGCGGTTCCTCCCCGCATCTCGGGACCGTAGGAGGGCATCCAGCTCACCTCTTTCCCCTGCATCACTCCCGAATAACACAGGATCTTGCCCATGGAGAGGACTCCCTGTCCTCCGAAACCTGCTATGATGATCTCTTCTGTCATGGTCTGATGGATTGGTTAGTTTACTCCTCCGGCACTTTGATATCTCCCAGGGGATAATAAGGAAGCATGTTTTCGTCGAGCCACTTGACAGCCTGTACGGGTGGCATCTTCCAGCCGGAGTTGCAGTTGGACACCACCTCGACGAAGGAGACCCCCTTCCCGCGCATCTGATATTCGAAGGCTTTCCGGACCGCCTTTTTGGTACGGCGCACATAGGCCGGAGTGTGGACGGCCTGGCGGGTGACATAATACGTTCCCGGCAGCTGGGCCACCAGGTCGGTGATCTTGATGGGATGCCCCATGAGGCTGTCATCGCGGCCGTAAGGAGTGGTGGAGGTACGCATGCCCGTCAGGGTGGTGGGAGCCATCTGCCCCCCCGTCATCCCATAAATGCCGTTATTGACGAAAAACATGGTAATGTTCTCTCCGCGATTGCAGACATGGATGGTCTCGGCCGTCCCGATGGCCGCAAGGTCGCCATCTCCCTGGTAGGTGAATACATACCGGTCGGGCATCAGCCGCTTGATCGCCGTGGCCAGGGCCGGAGCCCTGCCGTGGGCCGCCTCCTGACTGTCCACATCGATATAATCGTACATGAACACCGCACACCCCACGGGGGCGATCCCGATGGTCTTGTCCTGGATCCCCATCTCTTCGATCACCTCGGCGATGATGCGGTGCAGGGTACTGTGACCGCAGCCGGGGCAATAGTGCATCGGCTTGTCGGTGAGCACCTTGGTCTTTTTATAGACCACATTCTCTTCGCTGATGATATTGAGTTTCTCTTCTGCCATGGTCAGTCGTTGATCAGTTTTTGTTTCAAAGCTTCTACGATCTCTTCGGGCGAAGGGACGACTCCGCCGAAGCGTCCGAAATGTTCTACGGGCACGCGGCCGTTGACGGCGAGACGCACGTCTTCGACCATCTGGCCGGCGCTCATCTCCACGCTCAGCATCGCCTTCACCCGGCCGGCAAGGGCTGCGATCTCCTTCTCGGGGAAAGGATAGAGGGTGATGGGCCGAAGGAGGCCGGCGCGGATGCCTTCTTCCCGGGCCAGCTGCACCGCCTTCTGGCAGATGCGGGCACTGGTGCCGTAAGCCACCAACAGATATTCGGCATCCTCGGTCTGGAAGGTCTCAAACCGTACCTCTTCCTCCCGCATCTTGCGGTATTTCTCCTGAAGATGCCGGTTGAAGCGCTCCTGACGGTATGGATCGAGATCGAGACTGGTGATGATGTTCCGCTCCCGGTCAGGTTTCTTACCGGTGGTGGCCCATTCCGGCAGTTCATCGTCACGCCAGCGGGGTTTCTGAGGTTTGAACTTCACCTTTTCCATCATCTGACCGATGGCCCCGTCGGAGAGGATCATCACCGGATTGCGATATTTGAAGGCCAGGTCGAAAGCCAGCTCCACAAAGTCGGCCATCTCCTGCACCGACGAGGGAGCCAGCACCAGCAGGTGGTAATCGCCGTGGCCCCCTCCTTTGGTTGCCTGGAAATAGTCGGACTGGGCCGGCTGGATGGTACCCAGCCCCGGCCCGCCCCGGACAATGTTGACAATGACCACCGGCAGTTCGGCTCCTGCGATGTAGGAGATCCCCTCTTGCATCAGGCTGATCCCCGGACTCGAAGAGGAGGTCATCACCCTTTTGCCGGCGCCGGCGCCGCCATACAGCATGTTGATGGCTGCCACCTCACTCTCGGCCTGGAAGACCACCATGCCGGTACGCTCCCAGGGACGCGCCGCCGTCAGATACTCCATCACCTCGCTCTGCGGGGTGATCGGATAACCAAAGTAACCGTCGACACCGGCCCGGATCGCCGCCTCGGCCAGCGCCTCGTTACCCTTCATCAATACAAAATCTTCGTCCATAGTTCAGTGTCTCGTGGTTAGTGGTTCGTTCAGACCTCAGTGGTCTCGATCTTCTTCCGGTACACCGTGATCACACCATCGGGACAAACGATGGCACAGTTGGTACACCCGTTGCATGCATCAGGGTTGGCCATATAAGCATAATGGTACCCTTTACTGTTCACCTTGCGCGACATGGCGATCACGTTCGTAGGGCAAGAGATGACACAAAGCTCGCATCCCTTGCACCTTTCCGTGTCCACCACGATCGCTCCTTTCACTTTTGCCATGATCGTATCAATTGGTTTCTCACTGTCAAAAGTAACATTTCCCCGGCAACCTGTTCCTGTTTTTTATCATACGAAAGGATGTTCAGCAGCAAGAGAGTCTTACACAGGATGATCCTCCTCGAATCTTTTCAGCCTCTCTTCCAGGTCATTGAACTGATCGGGCATCACCTGGGAAACACAGGCACGGATCCCCTCCGTGCGGGTGCTGCCGGTGATCTCCAAGGAGATGGCACCGATACCGTAATAGAGAAGCTCCTCGACCAGTTCCACCCCCGACAGTCCGGGGTAGGCGACCGTAAAATAAAAACCGTCGGCCAGGGGCTCCCCCACATCGTTGTCATAGACGAGATGGAAACCATGACGCAGGAAGATCTCCTTCATGATCTTTGCCTTGCGTCCGTACTCCCGCACCTCCTCAATAAAATTGTATTCCCCGTCGTTGACCGCTTTCAGGATCCCCTGTAAAGCCCATTGTGACGAATGCGACACCCCCGACGAAAGGGAATAGAGGGCCCCGTAGATCATCGCATACCCGAACTCCGACGACGGGAAATACCGCTTCAGCGCAGGAAAGCGCCGGTGATATAGATAGTCGCTGATGATCATCATCCCCACTCGTTGACCGGCGTAACTGAACGCCTTGGAGCTGGAGATCAGCAACAGATAGTTGTCCGTATAGCGAGCCACCGTAGGCTGATAAGGCGGCTCGCCCGGTTTGGAATAATCCTTCCGGAAGTCCATCCCGAAATAGGCCAGATCTTCGATGACGATCACGCCGTATTCGGTGGCCATCTCTCCGATGATCTGCAGCTCTTCTTCGGTCAGGATGAACCAGGCCGGGTTGTTGGGACTCGAATAGAGGATGCTCGAAACCTTTCCTGTCTCGAGGTATTCGAAAAGTTTATCCTTGAGTTTGGGTCCCCGATGGTCATACACGTCGAACGACATGAAGCTGTGTCCCAGCACATGGCATTGTTGTTTCTGCACCGGGAAACCGGGATCGAGGAAGAGGGTTCCCTCTTTGGAAGGGTCGGTACGGTTGGCGACCATGAAAGCAGCCATGGAACCCATCATGCTGCCGACGGTGGGCAGGCAGCCCTGAGGGTTGACCTCGATGTTCATGAAGAGCTTGGCAAAGCGGGCGATCTCTTCTTTCAGCTCTTTCACCCCTTCGATCATGGGGTACTTGGCCGCCACACCCCGCTGCAGGGCGGCGATCTCGGCCTCCACGCCCGGGGGAGCGGGCTCGAGGCCGGGCACCCCCATCTCCATCCGGACATACCGCACCCCCGTGCGTTTTTCCAACTCATTGACCGTGCGGACGATCTCCCGGATGGTGCCCCGTCCGACGCGCTCAAGGCAGCTGGTACGAATCACCTCATCCACCACCGCCGCATCAACAGGTGTGTTTCTCATCTTTTCTCTCTCCTCCATACAACAAAAAAGGCAGCATACGCTGCCCTTCCTTCTTGCTTAGCGATCAAACTCTTTTAGCACATCCTGCAACCATTTCTCCAACCTTTCCGGCGTCTTTTCCGGTTCGGTATCCTCATCAAGGGGAAGACCGATGAAATGATCGTCGATAACAGCGAGGGAATCCTCAAACTCATAATCGGTCACCGGACGCTGGCCCACAATGCGGGCTCCATGGCGCAGGAGCTCTCTGCCCAACACCCCCATCGCATCGACGAAATGCTGGGGATACATCACATGATTGCCCAAACCGAACAAGGCAAAGGTCTTGCCGTGATAATCGATCTTGTCCAGCGCGGAGAGGATCTTCGACCACACATCACTGGTATGGTCGGCGGTCCATGCATCCGCTCCCACGGTCGAGAGTCCCATAATGATGTTCTTATACCGGTTGATATCCTCGACGGTAGCCTCCTCCACAGGGATCAGGTCGACCCGTTCGCCCAGCCGCTCCTTGATCATTTTCGCCACACGTTCCACCGAGCCTCCTTTGGGACCGTAGAACAAACCTATTTTCTCCATATTCTCATATTTCATTTTGTGCACGAATATACAAAAAAGTTCGTACTCCCTCTCCGGTCATTCACTCTTCCTCCCGCCTCCCGATCCGGATCCGGGCATCCACGACGGTGATCCTCTCTCCTTCCGCAATAAGGGGGTTGAGGTCCATCTCTTCAATCTCCGGGTACATCTGAACGAGATGTCCGAGCCGGACGAGGATGGAGGCAAAACTCTTTTCACTGATCCCCTTTCTTCCCCGCACCCCTTTAAAGAGAGGATAGCCGCGGAGGCTGCGGATCATCTGCAGGGCCTCTTCTTCGCTCAAGGGAGTCAGCGCCGCGGCGTAGTCATGGAGCACCTCCACAAAGATCCCGCCCAGTCCGCAGAGGATGAGATGGCCGTAGGGTTCTTCCCGTTTCAAGCCGGCAAAGAGCTCGCTGCCTGACAACATCGGTTGTACCAGAACCTTCGAGACCCCCTCAAGGGTTGTGAGACGTGAAAAGCCCTTTTCCAGCTCCTCGTCAGAGGCAATGCCGGTGATGACGCCGCCGGCATCGCTTTTATGCAGCAGTCCCACCGCTTTCATCACAACGGGGTAACCCACCTTGCGGGCGAACGCCCGGGCGGCGGCAGGTGTATCACAGACCGCTTCGTCGACGACGGGGATACCGGCCTCCTGGAGAAGACGATGGACGGTCACGGGATCCAGGTAGCCGGGGGCGGGAAGATCTTTTCTCTGTCGGCTGCCGGCAGTCGCGTCTGCCGCGGGCGGGGCCGGCGGTGGCGTGTTCAGCACCCGCCCCAGGGCATGGCCCAGCACCACCTCGTCCGGGAAGTTGACATGCCCCCGCGCAATGAAAGCCTCGATCTCACGCTTTACGTTGATCACCGACGGCAACACCGGGAAGATCGGCTTGCGGGCATTCACCATACGGCGGTGCAGCACCTCATACACATCGTCGACGGGGAAGAGGCCGGGACTCCCGAAAATCACCACCATCGCGTCGATCTCGTCGAAGTCGTTCTCACACGCTTCGAGGATGGCATCGAGCTGTTCGGCCGTGCCCGTGGCCAGGAAGTCGATGGGGTTCTTCACCGACGATCCGGGGAAGAGCTTTTCTTTGAGACGTTCGGCCGCCGGTCCCTCGAGGGGGGGCACCTCGAGCCCCTCCTGGGAGAGGGTGTCGGTGAGCATCACCGCCGGCCCGCCGGCATGGGTGATCACGGCAAAACGTCGGCCGCCCGGCTGCGGGTGGAGCATCACACCGGCAATGGTGATGAGCTCCTCGCGGCTGTGGCAGCGGACGATGCCTGCCTTGCGGAAGAGGGCGGCGGCCGCCTCGTCGCTGCCCGCCATGGCGCCGGTATGGGAAGAGGCGGCGCGGCTGCCGGCAGCCGACACCCCCGCCTTCACCTCTGCAATGCGACAGCCCTTGCGGATCAACGAGGCTGCATGCCGCAACAGCTTGCGCGGCCGTCGGATGCTCTCCATGTACAGCAAGACCACGCGGGAAGAGCGCTCCGGATCAAAATGTTCGTCGAGATACTCCAGCACCTCTTCCACCCCGTTCTGGGCACTGTTACCCACGGAAAACACCGAAGCGAACGAAAGACCGTTGGGCATGCCCGCTTCCATGATGAAGACGGCCGTGGCCCCGGAACCCGAGATGAGGGTTACACCCTGCGGGTCGAGACGGGGCACCGGCGTGGTGAAGACTCCGCTGTAAGCAGGGGTGATCACCCCGATGCAGTTGGGTCCGATGAGGGTACCCCCATGCGCCTCGATCACCCTTACCAGCTCCCGCTCCAGACGGGCACCCTCTTCACTCTCCTCCCCAAAGCCGGCCGACAGAACGATGAACGCCTTCGTTCCTTTTTCCGCCGCCAGCACCTCCACGGCCGGTAAGGTGTATTTCGCCGCTATCGCCAGGATGGCCAGGTCGACCTGCGGCAACTCCTTCACATCATGCCAGGAACGGACACCCTGTACCTCGTCGGCACGGGGATTCACCACATACAGTTCTCCCTCAAAGCCACTGCGTAGAAGATTTTCCAGCACCTTCCCTCCCGGCTTGCGGGTGTCCTCCGACCCCCCCACCACCACAATGCTCCGCGGAGAAATAAGTTTGTCATTGATCATTTTCCACTCTCTTTCCGGTTTATTGCTTGCTCTTGTCTTTCCCCTCCCCTTCTTTCAGGTACTTACGGATGCTTTCGATCTCATCCTGAGAGAAGGGAACATACCGCGTATAAAAATAGGTCGAACTTTTCAGATCATCCGGTAAAAACCCCAACTCCAAAATGAGTGGAGTGACGATCGTGAGGTTTTTGCAATCGCTCACCCTCACCACCGACATTTCCGTACCGGCCTCCAGACGGTGGAGAGTAGGTGCCAACACCAGAAAAGGCATTTGGAAATCTTCCGGCACACCGTTCCAGTGATACCGGAAGATATAGCTTTTGCGGTAACGGTACATCGAATACTCCAGTACGGGCGGATGCTTCTGGAAAAGATAGGCAAAGAAAAAATCCCGCAAGGGTTTCTTCGTGTATTTTTCGGCGTGCAGGATGAAATCGAAGGTATTGGCATTGCGGTAGCGGTACTTTTCGAAAAAATCTTTCAGCATCTTGAAAAAAGCTTCGTCATCGTTGAACACCGATCGCAGCGAATGGAGCATGGCCGCCCCCTTGTAATAGACATCCTGGCCCATGAAAGCGTCGTAGTTGATATCCCGGGGGCCCACCACCGGCCAGATGTTGTTCACCCGTAACATACTGTTCCCCGTCTCTTCAAGATATTTCTTCCGGCCGAACTCCTTTTCCAGGAAAAGATGTTCGGTATAGGTGGCCAGCCCCTCGTTGAGCCACAGGTCGGCCATATCTTCGAGAGAGACGGCATTGCCCCACCATTCGTGGGCGGTCTCATGCACCACCAGCATAGGATAACCCTCCACCACCTCATAGCCCGAAGTATCATCGTCATAAACAGCGCCGATGGCGATCGCCCCCTGGTGTTCCATGCCGGTGTAGGGAGCTTCCACATACCCCAGTCCGTCACGTGGGAAAGGATACTCCCCGTAAAAGCTTTCTATATCCGAGACGATCCTCTTCGTCGGGGCATAGAAGGCCTTGGCCTTTTTTACATGATCCCGGCCCAGATAATAATCGATACGTGTCCGGTGGAAAGCCAGTGTGGTATAGGGCTCCGAAATATCCAGATAATCGCCCATATAAAAAGATACGTCATAGTTGACGATGGGATAGCTGACATGCCAATGGAAGGTATCCCACCCCTCCTCTCGGAGGGTGTCCACGGCGTTTCCGTTGGCCACGGCGGCATATCCGGCGGGAACCGTGATGAGGATATCCATCGAGTCGGGCTTGTCGGAGAGATGATCTTTCGTCGGCCACCACGAACTGGCACCCAGTTGTTCACAGGCCACTCCCACCTGGTAACGGCCGTTCTTCTTTTTCCAGACAAACCCTCCGTCCCAGGGCGGGTTCGGAGCAACAGGCGGATGGCCGTGATACACCACCCGCAACGTGACGAGCGTGTCCCGTCGCAGAACTTGCGGGAACGTAACGAAGATCGCATTGCTGTCCCGTTCCCAGTGAACCGTCTCTCCTTCCAGAAGGATACTGTCTATCCCATAACAGGTAAAAAGGTCGATCTGCATACGGGAACAGCTGTCGGCCACTACGCGAAAAAGAAGATCATTGCTGCCGGCAATGCTGCTGTCCTCAGGCATCACCTTTACATGCAACCGCTCATGGACGATGTCATAACAACGACGCAGAGGAGTGAGCATCCCCCGCAAAGTGTCTGCATGGGTAGGACGGTACCGGTAATCGTCCAAAGGATCAAGCCGGGCACGCTTGAGCGAATCACCCACGAACACCTTCACCATCCAGGCTGTGTCGCACATCATCCGCAGGAAGGTCGTGTCCTCTCCCCAATATCCCAGAGAGGTCGCACGGTCATAATCTTCTTCGGCATCCAGAAGATCGAAAAGATTGAAATAAACATCTCCACGGGCGAGATATACCTCAGCATCCAAGGGATGATCCTCCAGCCAGCGATTGCAAAGGGCCAGGGCCTTCTCAAATTTCAGCTTGTTCGTCAATCGCTTCGCTTTCCGCGCAACCCGTGATCCCTGACCGGATACAGGAAGAAAAAACAACATAAAAAAAAGCGATACGGCAAGAATAGGACGGAAAAAACGCATACGAGTCTAAAATATCTTTCTCGAAAAATGCAAAAAAAGAACGTGATTCCGAAAAATACCGGATGATTTTAAGGTACCGCCCGTAAGATGTCATTGAATAGTGAAGAACAGGTAACGGAAATGATGAGGGGAAAATCCTTTCGTCAGGAATTGGTATCTTTAGCGCCCCGAACCGATCTTCTATAACCATGAAGAACCGAACCTCCAGGCTGATGCTCGCCTTCATGTTGTGGACGGCGATACCGTCAATCCTACCGGCTGTCGATCTGAGCTATTATCTTCCCGACAGCATCCCGTACGACCCTTCGGTGCCTCCGCCTTCCCGTATTCTGGGATACGAGCCAGGCACATGGCATGTCTCTCATGATAAACTGGTTGAATATATGTATGCGATGGCGGCGGCCTCGCCGCGGGTAACGGTAAAAGAATATGGCCGCACCTACGAAGGACGCCCTCTGCTTTATGTGATCATCACAGCGCCGGAAAACCGTGACCGTCTGGAGGAGATACGTCAGGAACATCTGGCATGGTGTGATCCGGAGCGCTCCGCCGCCACGGAGGCGGGGGAGGTGCCCCTGGTGGTGCTGCTCAGCTACACCATCCACGGCAATGAGGCCAGCGGCGCCAATGCCTCCCTGCTCACGGTCTATTACCTTGCCGCAGCGCAGGATCCCGGCCTCACCGCTTTTCTGAAGAAGAACATCATCCTCGTCGATCCCACGATCAATCCCGACGGTTACAGCCGTTTTTCCGCGTGGGTGAACAGCCGCCGCAGCCTGCATCCTTCCGGCGATCCGTCGGATGACGAGTTCTACGAACCCTGGCCGCGGGGGCGGGGCAACCATTACTGGTTCGACATGAACCGCGACTACCTCCTGCTGGTCAACCGCGAAAGCCGGGCACGGGTGCGGCAGTTCTACCGCTGGCGCCCTAACATCGTCACCGACCACCACGAGATGGGCTCCTCTTCCACTTTCTTCTTTCAACCCGGCATCCCCTCCCGCAACAACCCCCTCACACCCGGAAAGAACTATGACCTGACCGCCCGGATCGCCCGCTACCATGCCTCCTTCCTCGACCGCATCGGCAGCCAATACTTCAGCCAGGAAGTGTTTGACGATTATTACTATGGAAAAGGCTCCTCGTTTCCCGATATCAACGGAGGTATCGGCATCCTCTTCGAGCAGGGGTCGGTACGGGGCCACGTACGCGAGACCCCCAACGGGCGCCTCACCTTTCCCTTTGCCATCCGCAACCAGTTCACGGTAAGCCTTTCCACCCTAGCGGCCGCCCGGCACCTGCGGGAGGAACTGCTTGCCTATCAGCGCAGCTTTTTTGTCGAGGCCATGAAAGAAGCCCGCCACTCCTCCCTGGCAGGCTATCTCTTCGGGGACGCCGACGATCCCGTACGGACCGCTCTCTTTGTCCGACTCCTCCAGGCCCATCAGATCAGAGTGGAAAAAGCGGAAGGGAACAGCCGTGACGGCATGAACTATTTCGTTCCGGCCGTCCAGCCGCAATACCGTCTCATCCAGGCTCTCTTCGAGAAACGCACCCACTTTCGCGACAGCACTTTTTACGATGTTTCCACCTGGACCCTTCCTCTCGCCTATAACATCCCGTACCGGGAGGTCACGAAACGAAAAGGCGTCCTCCCCTTCGGCACCTCCCCTGTGAACACCCCCCATCTCCCCGCGGAGGAGATCATAGGCGGAACAAGCCACTATGGCTACCTGATCGACGGGACGGGTTATCGTACACCACGCTTGCTCGCCAGGATCCTCAGCCGGGGGATAAAAATAAAGGTGGCCATGGCCCCCTTTGAATATGATGACGGCACTCTCAAAAAGTCTTTTTCCTACGGAACGCTTTTCATCCCCGTGCAAAACCAGACGGTGACGGCCGACAGTTTGTACCGGCTATTACAAGAAACGGTCAAAGGAACAGGGAAACGCATCTTTGCCGTCCGTACCGGCCTTACCCCCTCAGGCATTGATCTCGGCTCAGGACAAATGGTCCCGTTGAAAGCTCCCAAAGCCCTTCTCTTTACAGGGGAAGGGGTTTCCAGTTACGAGGCGGGAGAGATTTGGCACTATTTCGACCGGGTGCTGGAGATGCCTCTCACCCTTACCGATAACGCCAGAGCAGGAAGCCTCAACCTTGAACGGTACAACATCATCTTGATGGCGGGAGGGAGTTACAGCGGCCTTTCCGCCAACTTTCTGGAAGACCTCAAACGTTGGGTAAGAAAAGGGGGAACGGTCATCGCACTGAAGAGGGCCAACCGTTACCTGGCCGCCCAGGATCTTCTCCCCCTTCATTTCCTCCCCTCTCCCCGTGTAGACAGTTCCCATCATGATCCTTACCAGGATGCCTTCCGGGGCCGGGCCCTTGAGATGATCAACGGCACGATCCTGAATGCCCGTCTGGAGCTTTCCCATCCGTTGTGCTACGGCTACATGCGCCAGGAACTCCCGGTGTTCCGCAATACCACGCTTGCCGTGGAGGATGATAGAATCAGCTATTATCACCGTCCCGTCACCTACACCGGAAAGCCCCTGCTCAGCGGCTACATTTCGTCCGGAAACCTCGAACGCCTTCGAAACACTCCGTCGGTGATCGTCACGCCGGTCGGCGGGGGGAGGATCATTTCGTTTCTCGACGACCCTCTTTTCCGGGGATATTTCCTCGGGACGCAACGTCTGTTCGCCAATGCGGTGTTCTTCCGGGAATTGATACGTTAGACGGGTCAACGACTGAAATAGGCCACCTTTTCCAGCGATGTGATGAGGTCATACTCTTCGAGGAAAACTCCTTCCGGCACTTCGAGGGGCACGGTCG
>JAMOUS010000292.1 GCA_027067975.1 Bacteroidales bacterium
CCGTGCTGGAGAATGTAGGTCATTTCCTCGATGTGGAGAATGAGGAGCTTTTCCGGCGTTTCAAGGGGGAAGGGTACAACAACATTGAGATCTCGGCGCTCATCGAAGAGCACATGGATGTGGCCAACATTCTGCGGCGAGCCAGCAAGCGCTGGGACGGAGGGTATGTGATCACGGGGATGATCGGCCATGGGGATGCTTTTGTGGTGCGTGATCCGTGGGGGATCCGGCCGGCTTATTATTACGAGGATGAGGATGTGGTGGTATGTGCCTCCGAGCGACCGGTCATCCAGACCGCTTTGAACGTTGGCTACGATCAGGTGAAGGAACTGCCGCCGGGTCAGGCGCTCATCATCAAGAAGGATGGCCGGACCTTCCTGAAAGAGATCCGCGAAGTGCAGCAGGTGCGTTCCTGTTCGTTCGAGCGGATCTATTTCTCCCGCGGCAGCGATGCGGAGATCTATGCCGAGCGCAAAAAATTGGGAGAGCTGCTCGTCCCGGCCGTGTTGAAAACCATCGACAACGATCTGGACAATACCGTTTTTTCCTATATCCCCAATACGGCGGAGTCGGCATTCTACGGTTTGATCAAGGGGATAGAAAACTGGATGAGCGAGCAGAAGATCGAGGAGATCATGGCCCTGCCGTCCCCTTTGGACCGGGAGGCGGTCCGGCGGATCATGCAGCGACGGCCTCGCGCCGAGAAGGTGGCGATCAAGGACATCAAGCTGCGTACGTTCATTGCACAGGACTCGGGCCGGAAGGATCTGGTGGGACATGTGTATGACGTTACCTACGGGATCGTACGGGACCGTCAGGACAACCTGGTGGTGATCGACGATTCGATCGTCCGGGGCACCACCCTCCGGGAAAGCATCATCCGCATCCTCGACCGCCTGCATCCGAAAAAGATCGTGGTGGTATCCTCTTCCCCCCAGATCCGCTATCCGGATTGTTATGGCATAGATATGGCCAAGCTCTCCGATTTCATTGCCTTCCGGGCAGCCATTGAGTTGCTCAAGGAAACAGGACGGGAGGAGGTGATCAACCAGGTATACCTTATGGCCCGGGAACAGGACCGTCTGCCGAAGGAGCGCATCCCCAACTATGTGAAGGAGATCTACAGACCCTTTACGGCCGAGGAGATCTCAGAGAAGATCGCCCGGATGCTCAAGACACCGGAGGTGGAAGCGGAGGTGGTGATCGTCTATCAGACGATCGAGAACCTTCACAAAGCCTGCCCGCGGAATCTGGGTGACTGGTACTTCACAGGGGATTACCCCACTCCCGGCGGGAACCGGGTGGTCAACCGTTCGTTCGTCAATTTTATCGAAGGACGTGACGAAAGGGCCTATTGATCCGGACTGCCCAGATCTTCCAGCCTGAAGTTCTCGTCATAAGAGGAGAGATGACGGGATACCTTTTCGATATACATGTCACGGATGGTGATCATCAGTCCCGTCTCTTCCACCTCGCCGAACTCTTTGTGGAGGACGGTGCCGAAGACTTTCATGGTAGGTGAGAGGTTCATGTAGGAATTGAACAGCGGCGGGATGTTCTCCCCCAGTTTACGTACTTCGGTGGAAAGGATCTTGTAGTCTTCGCGGAAATCCTTGCCGGTGAAAAGAGTTTTCATTTTTTCCTCGTCCCAGTCGGGGGTGACGGGATAGCGGGGCACTGCCAGTTGTTCCCGGTCGCCGAAATGCTTTTGGAGGAAATACAGGATCAGGTTGCGGGCTTCTTTATGGAAGTGGGGATACATGGTCATCTTGCCGAAGAAGTATCTGACCTTGGGGTTGTTGATGACCACCGCGCCGAGACCGTCCCAGAGATTGTCCAAGGCAAAGATCCCCTTCCGGGCCGCCCGGCCGGTGCGTTGGTAGGCAGGCTGGATGAACGAACGTCCCAACTCGACTAGGTGAGGGAGATATTCTTTGACGAACTTGTCGCTGAAGCGGAAAAGATGATGCGTGGCAAGCTTGGCGGGATCGGTTTTTTCATCGCAGATGTAAAAACGGTATCCGCCGATGATCTCCTGTTCTTCGGGGTCCCAGACGATAAGCTGCTGATAGGGATCATCCCCCCGATCATATTCGTCGATATCCAGGGACTTTCCCGTGCCCCCGCCAGCCATGCGGAAACTCAGCTCACGCAGGCGTCCCAACTCCTGCATAAGATGGGGCGAATCATGATAAGTGAAGATGTATACTTCGTTATTGCCTTTGTTCGTCTTCCTGACAAACTTTTCCGGGGTGAGTTCTTCAAGCAGTTTCTCACGCGGGACGGGAGGGATCACTTCTTCCATGATCATTGTTTTTTCAGGGTTGCTCTTTACCGGGAGTCAACTCTTCACCCATACGATAGACCTTCTCCTTTACCCATGCCGCCCATTCGGCCGGCGTCCGGGAACGGTCGAACATCTTGTAGGAGAGAGGTTCCCCGATCTTCAGGGCGAGCGACTTCCCTTTCTGTTTGAACATCTCATCCGGCAGATAGATCATTTCAATGTTGGCCTTGAGGCCCAACATGATCCGCAGATTGGAAAGATTGTAAAAGAAGTTGGAGTTCTTCCCGGAGAAAAAGACGGGAATGACATCCCGTTCATATTCCACAGCCTTGGTGATAAAGTGTTTTTTCCATTCCAGGTCGACGATTTTTCCTTTGATCTTTCGTGAACAGAGGCCGGCAGGGAAATACAGGATCTGTGCCTCGGAGGCGTAAGCCTCTTCGATCGCCCGCACGGCTTGCCGGCTCTGGGCTCCATGCTTGTTCACCGGCAGGAAGATGTCATTGAGGCTCGGAATGTTCAACAGGAGATCATTCACCGGAAAGCGGATCTCCGGGAAGATCTCTCCGATCACCTTGATGAATACCAAGCCATCCAATCCTCCTAACGGATGGTTCGAAACAAAAATGAAACGCCCTTGCCGGGGAATGTTTTCCGTTCCGTAAGTGGTGTAGGTCACCCCCATGTAGTCGAGGGCGGCACTCACAAAATCGAGGCCCCGCAAATGACCGTACCGTGAGAGAATCTCATTGAGCTCCTCCTCGTGGATGATCCGCTTCAGATAACGCAACACGAAACCGGGCAACAGCCGTAAAAGCCTGGGATTCTTCTGGGCGATCGCCTTCTCGATATCGATCCTGACCGGTTCCTTTTCCATAGAGGTCGCATTGCCATTCCAAAATCAAAATTAAAAAAATCCCCTGAACCCACCTTCCTGTTTTCCGCTTCTTCATGGAATGAGGTTGACCTTCAGCGACCTTGCTCTGTCCTCTCTCTGTTTCATTTACAGGTGGGGGACATATCCCGTGATTTGAGAAAAGTTATCAACAATGTGGGAAAAAGTGGGCAAAAATGGTAGAAAGTGGAAATATTTTGTTTATTTTTACTTTTTGAAAATGAGCAGGAATGGCGAGCTTCATCGGGGAATATACATGCAAGGTTGACAGCAAGGGTCGGATCCTGTTCCCTGCGGCGCTGAAAAAGCAGATGGCTGCGGGGGAGGAGCCGCGTTTCGTGGTGAAGAAGGATATCTTCGATCGTTGTCTGGTGCTGTACCCGATGGATGAATGGCAGCGGCAGAACGAGTTGATCCGGAGTCGTATCAATCCTTACAACAAGGAGCATAATGCTTTCCTGCGCAATTTTTACCGGGGGGCGGCGGAGATCGTTCTCGACGGCAACAACCGGATGTTGTTGCCCAAACGGCTCCTGGAAGCTGCCGGGATCGGCAGGACGGCCGTGCTGGCAGGGATGGGGTCGAAGATCGAGATCTGGTCGGAAGAAGAGTACGAGTCCGCTGCTGCCGGGGAAGATGCATTTGCAAAGCTGGCTGAAAAGATCATGGGTGATGGGGAAAAAGAGCATGGAGAATGAGTTCGTACCACATACCTGTGTTGCTGGAAGAGAGTGTGGAGGGTCTGCAGGTCGACCCTTCGGGGGTGTATGTGGATCTGACCTTTGGAGGGGGAGGGCATGCCCGTGCGATCCTCTCGCGTTTAAAGGAAGGGCGGCTCATCGCTTTCGACAAGGATGAGGCTGCGACCGAAAACCGTATCGACGACGAACGTTTTGTTTTGTTGCAGCAAGACTTTCGCTTTCTGAAATACAATCTGAGATATTTAGGCATTGAAAAGGTGGATGGCATTCTGGCCGATCTGGGGGTTTCCTCGCATCATTTCGACGATGCAAGCAGAGGGTTCACCTATCGGGAAGATGGTCCGTTGGATATGCGGATGAACCGGTCGGTCCGCTTGACAGCGGCGGATGTGCTTAATGGTTACACGCCGGAGGAGTTGGAACGGATCTTCCGGGAATATGCGGATGTACGTCATCCCCGCCGGCTGGTGGAGCGGATCGTGGCTTTCCGGGAAGGACGGCCCTTCCGTACGGCCGGTGACTTGCAGGAGGCCTTGCGGTCATTTCTGCGGGGCGGAGCGGGAAACAAGTTCCTTTCGCGCATCTTCCAGGCCTTGCGCATCGAGGTGAACGGAGAGATGGAGGCGCTCCGGGAGATGTTGCAGCAGGTGCCGCAGGTCCTCCGTCCCGGAGGAAGATTGGTGGTGATCGCCTATCACTCCCTGGAAGACCGCCTCGTGAAACATTTTATCCGTACCGGGCACTTCAAGGAGGAAGAGACCGACCCTTTTTCGACGGAAAAACCTCCGCTGCGGCCCGTGAACAAAAAGGTGATCGTCCCTTCCGACGAAGAGGTGAGAAGGAACCCCCGGGCGAGAAGTGCACGGATGCGGATCGCAGAAAGAATCGAAGAATGAAAAAAGAAGAGATGACAATGCACGATACGACAAAGGGGAACAGGAGAAAGAGCGGCCGGCGGGTCACCCT
>JAMOUS010000293.1 GCA_027067975.1 Bacteroidales bacterium
CTGCAAAAAAAGATCCGCGGCTCAAGCCGCGGATCTTTTCGTGAAAGGGTGAGATGTGATCATTTCTCTTTTTCCATCTCCTCTTTGATGGCGGCCTGGGCGGCGGCCACGCGGGCGATGGGCACACGGTAGGGCGAGCAGCTCACATAGTTCATCCCCACGCGGTGGCAGAACTCCACCGAGGAGGGCTCGCCGCCGTGCTCGCCGCAGATCCCCACCTTCAGGTCGGGACGCGTGCTGCGGCCTTTCTCGATGCCGATCTTGATGAGCTGGCCGATCCCCTCCTGGTCGAGCACCTGGAACGGGTCGTTCTTCAGGATGCCTTTCTCGAGGTAGATGGGGAGGAATTTGCCCACGTCGTCGCGTGAGTATCCGAATCCCATCTGAGTGAGGTCGTTGGTGCCGAAGCTGAAGAACTCGGCTGATTGGGCGATCTGGTCGGCCACCAGTGCGGCACGCGGCACCTCGATCATCGTCCCCACGAGGTAGTCGATGCGGTCGCCCCGCTCTTCGAACACTTTCTCGGCGGTCTGGCGGATGATCTCTTCCTGCATCTTCATCTCGTTGAGGGTGCCGGTGAGGGGCACCATGATCTCGGGCTTGGTGTTGACGCCTTTGGCCTTGAGGTTGAGGGCGGCCTCGATGATGGCGCGCACCTGCATCTCGGTGATCTCGGGATAGGTGTTACCGAGACGGCAGCCGCGGTGACCCAGCATGGGGTTGACCTCCTCAAGGTCGGCCACTTTTTTCTTGATCGTCTCGACGCTGACGCCCATCTCTTCGGCCATCTCCTGCTGGCTCTTTTCGTCCTTGGGCACGAACTCGTGCAGGGGCGGGTCGAGCAGGCGGATGGTCACAGGCAGGTCGTGCATCACCTCGAGGATGCCTTCAAAGTCGCCCCGCTGGATGGGCAGCAGTTTTTCGAGGGCTTTGCGGCGGCCTTCTTCGTCTTCGGCGAGGATCATTTCACGCATGGCCTTGATGCGGTCGCCCTCGAAGAACATGTGCTCGGTACGGGTGAGGCCGATCCCTTTGGCGCCGAAGTCGCGTGCCACCTTGGAGTCGTGCGGGGTGTCGGCGTTGGTGCGTACCTGCATGCGGGCATATTTGTCGGCCAGCTTCATCAATTCGCCGAAGTCGCCGCTGAGCTTGGGCTCGAGGGTGTCGACCTTGCCGTCGTACACCTCGCCGGTGGTGCCGTTGAGGGAGATCCAGTCGCCCTCTTTCCAGATCTTGTCACCCACTTTCATGATACGTTGTTTGTAATCGATCTGGATGGCGCCGGCGCCGGAGACGCAGCACTTGCCCATTCCGCGGGCGACGACGGCAGCGTGGGAGGTCATCCCGCCGCGGGCGGTGAGGATCCCTTCGGCGACGTTCATGCCGCGGAGGTCTTCGGGCGAGGTCTCGATACGTACGAGCACCACCTTTTCGCCTTTGGCAGCCCACTCTTCGGCCTCGTCGGCGTGGAAGACGATCTTACCGGTGGCGGCACCGGGAGAGGCGGGCAGCCCCTTGGCCACCACTTTGGCTTTCTTGATTGCCTCCTGGTCGAACACCGGATGGAGCAGCTCATCGAGCTTGTTGGGTTCGATGCGCAGGAGGGCGGTCTTTTCGTCGATGAGCCCTTCGCGCAGCATGTCCATGGCGATCTTCACCATGGCCTGTCCGGTGCGTTTGCCGTTACGTGTCTGCAGGAGCCAGAGCTTGCCTTCCTGGATGGTGAACTCGATGTCCTGCATGTCGCGGGCATGTTTCTCGAGCTTGTCCTGGATCTCATAGAGCTCTTTGTAGATCTCCGGCATGGTCTCTTCGAGCGAAGGATACTTGGTGCGGCGCTCCTCTTCGGAGATTCCCTGCAACTTGGCCCAGCGGATCGAGCCTTCTTTTGTGATTTGCAGGGGGGTGCGGATGCCTGCCACTACGTCCTCGCCCTGGGCGTTGATGAGATATTCGCCGTTGAAAATTTTCTCGCCCGTGGCGGCGTCGCGTGTGAAGGCCACGCCCGTGGCGGAGTTGTTGCCCATGTTGCCAAAGACCATCGCCTGGACGTTGACAGCCGTGCCCCAGTCGTCGGGGATCTTGTTCAGACGCCGGTAAAGGATGGCGCGCTCGTTGTTCCAACTGTCGAAAACGGCGATAATGGCTCCCCAGAGCTGGTCCCACGGATCATCGGGGAAGTCGTGACCCGTACGTTCCTTGACGGCGGCCTTGAAGCGTTTGACCAGTTCCTTCAGGTCGTCGACATCGAATTCGGTGTCGAGGGTGATGCCCTTCTTTTCTTTCAACTCTTCCATGATCTCCTCGAAGGGGTCGATATCTTCTTTGGTCTTGGGCTTCATCCCCAGCACCACATCTCCGTACATCTGTACGAAACGGCGGTAGGAGTCCCATGCAAAACGTTCATTGTTGGTCTTCTTGGCCAGGCCGACGACAGCATCGTCGTTCATTCCCAGGTTGAGGACGGTGTCCATCATCCCGGGCATGGAGGCGGGGGCACCCGAGCGCACCGAGACCAGCAGGGGATTCTCCTTGTCGCCGAAGCGCGACCCCATGATGTTCTCGATGTGGGCGATCCCTTTCTTGACATCCTCCCTCAGCAATTCGATCACCTTATCCTTGCCCAATTCGTTGTATTCCCTACATACTTCCGTGGTGATGGTGAACCCGGGGGGTACCGGTACACCGATGCGGCTCATTTCGGCCAGATTGGCCCCTTTGCCACCGAGCAGAAGGCGCATCTCTGCATTGCCTTCAGCCTGCTTGTTGCCGAACGTGTAAATGCGTTTTTTCTGAGACATAATTTATTGCTTTTAAGGTTGTTGAATGAACACTTGGCGCGAAAACGACCCCAAAAGTAATAAAAATGACGGCTTTTGTAAAGGATCCCGGTCATTTTGTATGTTAAAAAACATTAATTACTTTCATGTTACTATTTTAAAAAAGGTAACACGATGGTTTTGCGGATCACGATCTTCATTGTGGCGGCGTTGCTGTTTATGTCTCACGATTATTGGTTTGAAGCCAGGCCTTTTGTGCTGTCTGCGGGGGAAGAGGCCGAACTGCATCTCTGGGTGGGCGATGACGGGCATGTGGAGCTGGAGCGGACACTGGAAAAGGGGATGACCCCCTCGTTCCGGATGTACCATGGGGAAGAGGTTGTCGACCTCTTGGCTTCAGGGAAAGAGGGTGACCGGCCGGTGGCCAAGGTCCGGCTTACGGAGCCGGGTCATTATCTGGTGGTGATGGAGCGGGATTTTGCATATATCTCCCTCACGCGGCAGGAGTTCCTGGATTATTTGAAGCATGAGGGCATCGCGGACGACAAGCGGCTGCTCGACCACATGGGGGGACGGGAGAAACAGCGGGAGCGGTATGCCCGGTCGGTGAAAGCTTTGCTCTATGTGCGCGACGGGAAGGGTATGCCGCCGACGCCGTCCGGGCCCTGGAGACGGGTTTACGGGCATCCGTATGAGATCGTGTTGCTGAATGATCCGTACGCTTTGCGGGGAGGTGGAAAGTTGCACGTGAAGGTGCTGCGGCACGGCCTTCCTGTGGCCGGGAAGAAAGTGATGGCCCAGCACTTGCCGGAAGAGGACTTCCGCGAGATCGTCGCCGTGAGCGACCGGGAAGGCTCCGCCACGTTCGACCTGCCGGAAGGGGGGATGTGGTTGGTGCGGTCGCTCGACCTCAACCCCTGCCATCACTGCGATACCATCGACTGGGAGAGCCACTGGGCTTCGTTCAGTTTCTTTGTGCCCCTGTAAGATGCTCGCGGGCTTTTTTATTGGGAACAGCATCACATTATTCCTGGTACGGAAAGAAAGATCCCCTTCAGCTCCTGCCCTTGGGAGTTGTCAGGGTTTGTTCCATCTACGTAGTTATCTACGTAGAAGACTACGTAGATATATACAGGTATTTAATTGTGATTCACTCCAAAAATTGATTAATTGCTGTATAACTTGTAAAAAAGTAAGACATCATCGTTTCCCCGGTATGCACTGATGAGGGAGAATAATTTTCACAGGTGTAACAAAAAATAAATTGGAACGTCTTACGTTAAATTGAACGAAAGTTTTAGTTTTGCAGTGGACGGGGAACCGTTCCGTTATCAACAAGAGGGATGATCTCCGGTCCAGGGAAGCGGACTACGGCGGGATGAGAGACCGGGCAAGAGGGGACAGGATCGTGTCACCTTAGAAATAAACGTTTTGGAGATCACCATTCGAGGGCTCAGGAAGGTCTATCCCAACGGCAACGTTGCGCTGGACGGCATTGATCTGCAGATCGGCCGGGGCATCTTCGGGCTGCTCGGCCCCAACGGGGCGGGCAAGTCGACGTTGATGCGCATCCTGGTGACCCTGATGCGGCCGACGTCGGGAGAGGTGAAGGTGGGGGGGATGGACTTGCAGCGCCAGCGGGGTCGCATCCGGCGCCTGCTGGGGTACCTGCCGCAAGAGTTTGCCCATTTCCCGCGTTTGCGCACGTATGAGTTCCTGGATTACATGGCCCGTCTTTCGGGCATGCGGTCGGGGCGGGAGCGGCGCCGCGCCATCGAGTCCATCCTCCACGAGGTGGGGCTGTTCGAGGCGCGCGACCGGATGGCCTCCCAGCTTTCCGGCGGCATGAAACGCCGCCTCGGCATCGCCCAGGCCCTCATCCACCGTCCGCGCATCCTTATCGTCGATGAGCCGACCACCGGCCTCGACCCCGAGGAGCGCATCCGTTTCCGTAACCTCCTTGCCGACATCAGCAGCGGCGAGGTGATCGTCATCCTCTCCACCCACATCGTGGGGGATATCTCCAGCACCTGCAACCAGATGACCCTGCTCAACCACGGACGTATTGCCTATGCGGGTCCGCCCGAAGGGCTCATCGAAAAAGCCAGGGGGCATGTGTGGCAGATCACCGTGGGCGACCGGGATTATGTGGATGTCAGCGCGAAGTATCCCGTCATTGCCACCGTCCCCGGACGTGACGGATGGGCTGTCCAACTGGTGGGGGAGCCGCCGGAAGGCTTTCCCGCCCTCCCTGTCGAACCCAACCTGGAGCATGCATACGTTTATTTCATGGAGTATGTGCTGCAGGAAAAAGTGGAGGATGCCCTGCGATGAGCACCGTGGCGCGATATGAACGACTGGCCCTGCGTCGCAGTTGGTTCCTGCGCATCTTCATCCTGCTCGGGGGCGTGGTGCTCTTTGTGGTCAACCTCATCAAACTTACCCATGCCCAGATAAGTCCCTCGTGGCCGATGGTGGGGTTGCCTGCGCTGATCCCCCAGTACAGCCTCCGGCTGATCAACCTGGGGCAGTCGGTGGTGGCCGTCTTCCTGGCGGTCGACTTCCTGCGGCGCGACCAGCGCCTCGACACGTCCGAGGTGGTCTATACCAAGCCGGTGAGTAACCTGCACTATCTGCTTGGCAAGGCCTGGGCCAGCATCTCTTTGTTCCTGGTGATCGACCTCTTTTTCCTGCTGGTGGTGCTGGTGTTCAACCTGGTCTCGAAAGAGGCACGCCTGGATCTCGCGGCCTATCTGCAGTTCCTGGTGCTACTGGTGGTCCCCTCGCTCCTTTTTGTGGTGGGGATCTCCCTGCTGGTGATGAGCTTGGTGCGCAACCAGGCGATCACCTTTCTCCTCATGCTGGGATATATTGCCCTCTTTCTCTTTTATTTGAAGGACCGTGGCGACCATCTCTTCGATTTTCTGGCGTTCCGTCTGCCTGTGGTGAAGTCGGACATCATCGGTTTCGACCAGCCCTGGCGGTTTTTATATCATCGTCTGGCCTTTTTCCTGGCGGGGCTTTCGTTCTTGTTCTTTTCGGCGTTGTTGTTGCGACGTTTGCCGTCGTCGGTGATGGAGCGGTGGGTGGCTGCGCTGGCAGCGGTGATACTTTTGGCGGGGGCCGCCGGTGCCGGGTGGGCCCATCTGCGGGTGAGCGACCGTGAGGGGGAGCTGCGTCGTCGTCTGGTAAGTCTCAACGACCGGTATGCCGGCCGGCCGGTGGTGACGGTGGTGGAGCATGAGATCACGCTCGAGCATCAAGACAGGCATCTTTCGCTGCTTTCCCGCATGCTGTTGCGCAATGATGGCGACAGCCTTCTCCCAGTGCTTTTGATGAACCTCAATCCCGGCCTCCGGGTGCGGGAGGTGACCGACGCGGAAGGAGCGTTGCCGTGGCGGCGTGAGCTGCACCTGTTGCATATCACCCCCCGCCGTCCCCTGCGGCCGGGCGACACCCTGCGCCTGTGTATCGTCTACGGCGGAACCCCCGTCGACGCCGTCTGCTATCCCGATATCGACACCTTCCGCGCACCGCATACGGCAGAGGAATACAAGATCCCTTCGTCGTTCGGTTATGTTACGCCGCGATATGTGTTGCTCACGCCTGAACTGCTGTGGTATCCTGTCCCCGGCACCACCTTCAGCCGGGCGGATCCTTCATGGTACCGCAAGGATTTTGTACGGTTCAGCCTGCGGGTGAAAGACCATAACGGCTTGCGGCCGGTGAGCCAGGGGATGACCGAAGAGACCGACAGCGGCATGGTCTTCCGGCCCCGTGTGCCGTTGCCGCAGATCTCCCTGTCGCTGGGCGATTACGTGAAATACAGCATTACGGTCGACAGCCTCGGCAGCCGGAAACGCGACAGCCTGGTCATCCGCGTCTTTGCCGTCCGGGGGCATGATTATTTTGCCGGGAGCTTTCCCGAACTGGATGTCGATACGGTGCGTGCCATCCTGCGCGATTTCATACTGAGGTACGAAGAGCGGTTGGGGTTGCATTATCCTTTTGCGGAGCTTTCGCTGGTGGAGGTGCCCATCCAGTTCCATTCATACCGTCATCTCTGGTCGGCGGCCATGGAGAACGGCCAGCCGATGATTCTGTACATGGCGGAACATGCGGCCACATTGTGGGAGGCGGATCTGAGAGGGTATTTCGAGCTGTACAAGAAGTGGTATGTCAACTGGTCGCGGGAGCAATATACCGACAAGGAGCTGATGGCCATGGCCTTTGGGGCCTTTCTGCATCTTTTCCGGCAGGAGACGGGGAATTTTGACTTCAAGCAGAAGGCCGGCGGCGGGGGCAGTCTGCGGGAGCTGCCCAATCCCTACAACATCTTCCCGCAATACACGGAATACCGACTGTTCGTGCGCAGCGGGCGGTGGCCGGTGATCAACCGCATTCTCGATGCCTATCTGATGGTGCCGCTCGTGGGGGAGGGGAACCAGTGGGTGCGGATGTACAACGGCCTTAGCCCCGACGAAAAAGCCAACATGCGTTTGCAGGAGAAGAGCTTTCACGATCTGCTCGCCTCCTCCCGGCCGGATGACATCCTCGACCATGTGATCTCGCTCAAAGGGCGGGTGTTGTTCCTCATGCTCAAGGCCCATATGGAAGACGGGACCATGGTGGACACGGTGCTGTACAGGTGGCTCGAATGCAATGCTTTCCGTGCGGTCGACTTCGGACCGCTGGCCGATACCTTGTCGGAGATGGCGGGGTTCTCCCTGGAAAACTATCTCGACGAATGGTTCTATGGTACCCGGCTGCCCGGCTATCTCTTTACCGGATGGGAGTTGATGAAGGTGAAGCAGGAGGAGCGGGAGAAATATCTTTTGAAGTTCCGCGTGGCCAATCCCGAAGGGGTGGGCGGGGTGATCGAGATCGAGCCGGCGACCCGTGGTCACGTGCCGCCATCGCAGCTTCTGGTGAAGGCCCGGGAAGCCAAGGAGGTCCACATGCTCCTTGACAAACGGCCCTTCCGCATCGAGGTGAACACGTTCCTCTCCAAGAACATCCCGATGTTCCAGCGGATCAACATGCCGATGTTCATCCGGGAGGGCAAGGTCGACTATGTGGGGACACGTCCGGTGGCGCTGGCGGCGTTCCGCACGTTGCCGGAAGGGACGCTCCTGGTGGACAATGAAGACGAAGGTTTCGAGCTGGAGGAGCCGGGGACGGAGGGTCTCTTCTACAAACTGTTGCAGCGGTCCAAAGAGAAAGGTGAAAAATATGCCGGCATCTCGTGGTGGGCTCCCATCAGCTGGACCCTCACCACCGGCGATATGTTTTACGGGAAAGGTTATGTGCGTTCGGCCTGGTTCGTCCGTTCCGGAAAAGGGAACCGGAAGGCGCGCTGGAAGATCGCGGTGCCCGAGGCGGGGTATTACACGGTCTATTATTACCTCGACAGGAAATATTATACCTGGGGAAGGGTGGGGGACGGAACGGAATACCTTTTTACCATACGGCACGGGGAGGTGACGGAAGAGGTGAGCTTGCCATTGAGGTATACGAAGGCGGGCTGGAACAGCCTCGGCGGCTATTTCTTCCCGGCCGACACGGCCGTGGTGGAGCTGAGCGACAAGACCTTCTTCCGCCTGGTGGTGGCCGATGCGGTGAAACTTGTGAAATAAGTAAAAACAAAACCTGTCATGAAAAAGAGGAACAGTTTTTCTCGTATGATCCATTGGATGTTGCTGTCGGGGCTTTGCGTTGCGCCGGCGGCGGCCCAGACGGCGCTCACCCTCGACAAGGCGATCTCGATCGCCGGGCAGAACAGTCCCGACATCCGGCGCTCGCTGCTCAACCTGACGCGTTACCGCGAGTCGCTCAACGCACGCCGGGCTTCGCTGAAGTCGCGTTTTTCACTCGATGTGCAGCCGGTGTCGTTCAATCAGACGCGGGTCTTCGACAAGCCCTTCAACAAGTGGTTCACCAGCCGCTATTTCTCGTCGAGCGGCACTTTCCGCATCGACCAGCCGTTGAAGTGGACCGACGGTACCGTCTCGCTGGTGAACGACTTCGGCTGGCAGAACTCGCGTTCCGACTTCACCGGTACGGAGACCGAGACGAAGAGCTTCACCAACCGCCTCTATCTGAGCTACCGCCAGCCTCTGTTCACCTACAACCGCACCAAGCTCGACCTGCGGGAGTTGGAGCTGAGCTATGAGAATGCCAACATCCAGTATGTGTTGCAGATGCTCAACCTCGAGAAGAACGTCACCCGTTTCTTTTACAATGTTTACCTCTACCAGATGAGCCTTGACATTGCCAGGGCGGAGCTGGCCAACACGCAGAAGAGCTATGAGATCATCCGCCGCAAGGTGGAGGCGGGACTCTCGGCCAAGGAGGAGCTCTACCAGGCCGAGCTGAACCTGGCCACGGCCCGCTCGACGGTGGAGAACCGCCGGGTCGATCTCGAGAACGCCAAGGACGAGTTCAAGCGTTTTCTGGGGATGGACCTGAACGATTCGATCGTCATCCTGGCCGATATCTCTGTTCCCCGGGTGAAGGTCGACCTGGAGCAGGCGGTGCAATATGGTCTCTCGTCGCGCATGGAGCTGCGGCAGCGCGAGATCGACGTCGAGAACTCGCAGTTCGACCTGATCCGCACCAAGGCGATGAACGAGTTCCGCGGCGACCTGAACCTGGCCGTGGGGATCATGGGCGATCATGAGAACTTCAGCCAGGTATACAGCAACCCTACGCAGAACCCGAGTGTGGCGCTGTCGTTCCAAATCCCCATCTTCGACTGGGGGGAGAAAAAAGCCCGCATCAAAGCGCAAGAGGCGGTGGTCGAGACCCAACAGCTCAACCTGGAAGAGGAGAAGAAGCAGATCGTCATCGACATCCGCAAGGTGTACCGTAACTTGCAAAACCAGCTCAACCAGATCGCCATCGCCGAGCAGAACGTCAGGAATGCGGAGCTGACCTACCAGATCAACCTGGAACGCTACCGCAACGGCGACCTGACGAGCATGGACCTGAACCTCTACCAGAACCAGCTCTCGCAGAAAAAGATAGCCTATGCGCAGGCACTGGTCAACTACAAGCTGGAGCTGCTGAACCTGAAGATCCAGACCCTTTACGATTTTGAGCACGGGCAGCCGCTCGTGCCTGAGAAACTATTCCACAATCCCCAGCAACCATGAATCATCCGGCTATGAAAACCTTGAAAGAAAGTTTATCCGCTGTCGTGCTGGCCGTCTTCTTGGCGGCGGCCCCGTCGTGCAACAACTGGAGTCCCGACCTCAATACCGACGTGGCGTTGCCGGTGGTGGTGCAGAAGGTGAAAAAAGGATCGATCGAGGAGGTGGTGACGACGAGCGGGACGGTGCGTCCCGTGAGGGAAGCCTTGATCAAGAACGAGGTGGGCGGCCTCTACCGTCTGCAGAAAAACCCAGCCACCGGCCGGCCATACCGCATGGGCGACCGTGTAAAAGAGGGGGCGGTGATCATCCTCCTCGAGGACAAGGAATACGAGAACAACCTCAACATCACGGCGAAAAAGCTCAACATGGAGATCTCAAAGCAGGAATACGAGAAGCAATCGTCGTTGTATGAGAAGGGCGGGGTGACGTTGCGTGAGCTCCGTAATGCCGAGGTGGCGATGATCAACGCCCGCAATGATTATGAGAATGCACTGATCAAATTGGAGAAGCTGAAGGTGAAGGCGCCTTTTGACGGCTACCTGGTCGATCTGCCTTACCATACCGGGGGGGTGCGGGTTCCGGCGGGACAGGAGATGTTCCGCGTGATGGCATTCCGGAAGATGTTCCTCGAAGCCCACCTGCCGGAGAAATACCTGCCCCGCATCCAGGATGGCATGCAGGTGCGGGTGACCAACTATGTCTTTCCCCAGGACACCCTGAACGGCCGTGTCTCGCAGATCTCCCCCGCCCTGAGCGAAGAGACACGTACGTTCAAGGTGCGGATGGATATCGACAACCCTTCGGGAGTGTTGCGGCCGGGGATGTTCATCAAGTCGGAGATCATCCTTCAACGCAAAGACAGTGTGATCGTCATCTACAAAAACTATCTCCGTGGCAATCGGTACGGCAGAAAGGTTTTTGTCGTGGAGAACGGCCTGGCGCGGGAACGGAGGATAATGACCGGCATCGAGAACGACAACATGGTGGAGGTGGTGAATGGTCTGAAGGAGAATGAGAGCCTGGTGGTGAGAGGCTATGAGACCTTACGCGACAGAACGAAGGTGAAGGTGACCATGCGGGTGGGTGAATGACGACAACGATCAGATAAGAACCTTATGACAGGATCATGAAGAAACTGGTAGAATATGCGGTGGATCATCCCGTGACGGTGTTGATGGTGACGCTGGGGGTGGTGTTGTTGGGGGTGATCTCTTACGGTCGTTTGGGGATGGATCTGTTCCCCGACCTGAACAATCCCCGCTTGTATGTGGAGGTGCAGGCGGGTGAGCTGCCGCCGGCGGAGATGGAGAAGCGGTACGTGAAGACGCTTGAGTCGCTGGCCATCCGGCAGCGGGGGGTGGTGCAGGTCTACTCGGAGTGCCGCACGGGACGGGCGAGTCTTACGGTGGAATACCGCTGGGGACGGGATATGGACGAGGCTTATCTGGATCTGCAGAAAGCGTTGGCGCAGGGCCTCCGGGGCGATGGCAGTGTCGAGTTGAACATCACCCGCCACGATCCCAACAGTGCGCCGGTGCTGGTGCTGGCCCTGACGCACGACAACATCCATGACATGTACCTTCTGGCGCAGGTGGCGCGCACATACCTGCGCAATGAGCTCATACGCCTCGACGGTGTTGCCGGCGTGGCCATCACCGGCGACGAAGAACGTGAGGTGGTGGTGGCTACCGACGAGTACCGCCTGAAAGCGTACGGCCTCACCCTCGACGAGGTGGGACAGCGTATACAGGCCTACAACCGCACCGTGGCGGGAGGCACCATTACCGAGATGGGTGTGCAATACATCATCAAAGGCAGTTCATTGGTGCACGACTTGGAAGGGTTGCGGAACCTGATCGTGGGCTACAAGACGACGACGGGAGGGGATGCGGGTGGTGAGGGCGGGCCGCAGGCCTCGGCAGGGGAGCGGGTGCCCGTGCTGCTGGGGGAGGTGGCGGAAGTGTCGCTGCGCAACAAAGCGCCGGTGAACATCACCCGCCTCGACGGCCGGCGCTGTCTGGGCCTGGCCGTCTACAAGGAGACACGCTACAACACGGTGAAGGCTGTCGAGGAGGTGCGCCGGCGCCTGCGTGAGCTGGAACGCACGATGCCGGGATACCATCTCACCGTCGTGAGCGACCAGGGTGCATACATCAGCGCCGCCATCGGCGAGGTGAAACACAGCGCCCTGTTGGGGATCGTACTGGCCGTGCTGATCATCTTCCTCTTTCTGCGACGGGTGGGGGTGACGCTCATCGTCAGCGTGGCGATCCCGGTGTCGATCCTGGCCACCTTCAACCTGATGTATTTCAACGGACTGACGATCAACATCATGACGCTGGGTGGCCTGGCGTTGGGGGCGGGGATGCTGGTGGACAATGCCATCGTGGTGATGGAGAACATCTTCCGCAACGGCGAGGCGGGCATGGAGGCGCGGGCGGCGGCGGTGACCGGCACCGCGCAGGTGGGCGGGGCCATCATCGCCTCGACGCTCACCACCGTCGTGGTCTTTTTGCCCATTGTCTACATGCACGGGGCGGCGGGGGAGCTTTTCCGCGATGAGGCCTGGACGGTGGCTTTCTCTCTGCTCTCATCGCTCTTTGTAGCCATCTTCCTGATCCCGGTGCTTTACTATTACGGTTTCCGCCGTCGTGCGGTGCCGGCGGTGGGATATGCGGAACGTTATGCGGGTTATGCCCGTTTTCTGGGGCGGCTGCTGCGTCGTCGCGGTGCGGTCACCGCCGCCGCGGCGGGGCTGGTGGGAGTGGCGGCGCTCCTGCTGCCGCGGCTGGGGATGGAGTTCATGCCCGCCGCCGCCGGCCAAGATATGGTGGTGCGGGTGACCCTCCCCGAGGGTACGCCCCTCGCCGTGACCGCGGCCACGCTCGACCGGCTGGCCACCCTCACCGGCGGGATCGTGGGCGACTCGGCCGTGCAGATCTACACCCATGCCGGGGTGGAGGAGACCCGAGGCGGTGACGTGAAGGCGGTGTTCCGCGGCAGCAACAGCGGCACGATGCAGGTACACTTCACGGGCGCCCGGCCGCCCGACCCCAAGGCGGTGGCAAAGGCCCTGGAGAAGGTGACTGAAGGCATGGCGGGTCTGCAGCTCGACTTTTCTTCGGGTGCCTCGGTGTTGCGGACGGTGCTGGGCGTCGACGAGGCGCCGGTGGTGGTGGAGGTGCGGGGCAGCGACCTGGAGATCCTCGGCCGTTTGGCCGAGGAGGTGGCCCACCGTATGCGGCAGGTGCCGCAACTGCTCAATGTGAAGACCTCCCTCGGCGAGGGGGCGCCGGAGCTGGAGGTGGTCGTCGACCGTTTGCGTGCCGGCCTCTATGATATCGATGTGCAGACGGTCATCAACACCTTGAAAGAGAGACTGTCGGGGCGGGAGAGCGGGGCCATGGCGATGGGCGGCGACCTGCGTACGATCGTGTTGCGGCTGCCTTCCCTGTCGAAAGAGGCGTTGGAGGATGTGATGATCCGGAAAGGAAAGGCGACGGTGCGTCTGGGGGATGTGGCGACGGTGCGGGAAGAGCGTTCGCCGCAGGCTGTCCTGCGGCGTGACCAGACACGCGTGGTGCGTGTGAGTGCCGACATGGCGCCGGGGGCGACGCTCGACAAGGTGACGGCGCAGTTGCAGCAGGCCCTGGGCAGTGTGACGCTGCCGCAGGACTACCGTCTGCGCATCGCCGGCGAGGAGGCACGGCGCCGTGCCTCCATGCATGAGCTCGCCCTGGCACTCCTGTTGTCGGTGATCCTGGTCTATATGGTGCTGGCCTCGCAGTTCGAGTCGCTGCTCCATCCTTTTACGATCCTGCTGACGGTGCCGCTGGCAGGGGTGGGGACGGTGGTCCTCTTCTTCCTCTTGGGGCGCCCGCTCGATATCATGGCCATCATCGGAGTGATCCTCCTGGCAGGCATCGCCGTGAACGACTCGATCATCCTGGTCGACAGGATCCTGCAACTGCAGCGGGAGGGAATGTCGCGGCGTCAGGCCATCGCCGAAGCGGGACGGCAGCGCCTGCGACCGATCCTGATGACCAGCCTTACCACCATCTTTGCCCTGGTGCCGCTGATCATCGGTGTCGGTGAGAACGTCGCCCTCCGCTCGTCGATGGCACTGGCCGTCATCGGCGGCATGACCACCTCGACCCTCCTTACGCTCGTGGTGATCCCCTGTGCATACGATATCCTGGAAGGAGTGAAAGAGCGGACCGGCAGAAAAAACGCAGTGTAAACACCCAAAGACGGGAAGCATGGAGTTCCTCATCCGGCGGAAGGTATTGATCGGCATGCTCTTTACGGGCTTGACCCTTCTGGGTTATGTCTCGTACCGCCAGCTTCCTGTGGAGTTGTATCCCGATCCGGAATATCCTTTTCTGATCGTTCAGGTAGTGGCGCCGATGGCTGCCGATCCTGCCTATCTTGAGAATGAGACGGTGATCCCGCTGGAGGAGGCGGTGAGCACGCTGGAAGGGCTGGAGAAGGTGGTCTCCCGCATCGACAGCCGGCAGGCGAACATCACGGTATACTTCAAGAAAGGGGTCAACCTCAAGCTGGCTTACCTTCGTCTCGAGGGGAAGGTAGCCGGTGTGCGGGGCCGTTTGCCGGAGGGGATGAGGGTGCAGGTGGTGCGGGTCGACCGCGGGCAGATGAACCGCCGCTTTATGGAGTTGCAGGTCACTGCCGGCGGGGGTGTCGACCGGGTGCGGGCGCTCGTGGAGAAACGGGTGCGGCCGGCCCTGGAGGATCTCGACGGCATCGCCGAGGTGCAGGTGTACGGCGGCCGGCAACGCAGCCTCGAGGTGCGCCTCGACCGCAATGCCTGCAAAGCGTATGGCGTCACGCCGGCCGCCGTGCGCCAGGCCCTCAGCCGCAATGCCGCCGTCCGTACCTATGCCGGCAACGTCCACGACAGCCGCCAACGGTGGTTCGTGCATGTCGCCGGCGGCTTCTCCGAGATCGCCCAGATCCGTAACATCGTCGTGGGAAAGGGACCGGTGTTGCTGAAAGATGTGGCGGAGGTCTACTTCGGTCTGCAGGAGGAGAACAGCATCAGCCGCGTCGACGGAAAGAATGCCGTCACAGTGGTGCTGGTCAACGACACCCAGACCAATCTTATCGATCTGTCGCACAGAACGGAAGAGGTGATCGACGAACTCAACCGCCGTTATGGACAGGAGGGTCTGCATCTGACGGTGCAGTCGAACGTCGCCGCCACCATGGAACGAAATATCGACCGGATCATGCGGCTGGCGCTCATAGGAGGTGTGCTGGCCGTGCTGGTGCTCTGGTTGTTCCTGAAGAACCTGCGTGTGGTGGCTTTCGTGGCCCTCTCCCTGCCTATCTCGGTGCTGACCGCCTTCAACCTTTTCTATGCCTACAACATCACCCTCAACAGCTTCACCCTCATCGGCATGGTGCTGGCCATCGGCATGTTGCTCGACAACTCCGTGGTGGTGCTGGAGAACATTTACCGCCATGCGGCGCGGGGTGAAGACGCAGATACCGCGGTGCTGGCCGGCACGGGCGAGGTGTGGCGTTCCGTCTTTGCGGCCACCCTCACCACGGTGATGGTCTTCCTGCCGTTCCTCTTTTCGCAGGATATGCTGATCCGCCTCCTGGGACGCGAGATCAGTATCTCGATCATCTCGACCCTGGTGGTTTCGCTGCTGGTGGCTCTTCTCTTTATTCCGATGGTCACCCATACGCTGCTGCGACGGCAGGAGGGGCGGGGCGCCCTTTACCAGAGGATGGACCTCGACAACAAGGTGGTACGGCAATACCTGCTGGTGCTGAAGACCGGCATGCGCCATCCGGCGGCGACGGTGGTGGGAGCGACCGCACTTTTCTTCGTCACCGTCTTCATTGCCATGGCGGTGAACATCCGCGAACGTACCGTGGACAAAAGCAATGCCATCACGATCTACGTGCGGATGACGGACGGGGCGACCCTGGCGACCACCGACCGGCTGGTGAAAAATATCGAGGAGGTGGTGATGAAGATGCCGGAAAAAGAGCATGTGATGAGCAACATCCGGCAGGGGGAGGCGGTGATCACGGTAAGACTCCGCGAAAAAAGGCGAAAAGGGAAAAGAGACGTGCAGGCCATGGTGCGCGATCTACACAAAAAGTTCCGGTATGTCAGCAACGCCACGCTGGAGATACGGGCGACCATGGAAGGAGGTGCCCGGCAACAGGGGGAGGCCCTGGCACGCTTCATGGCCCTGCTCGGCATGGGACACGAGACGGATGAGATCGTGATCCGCGGCAGCGATTACGACCAGATGCAAAACCTGAGCAGGAATCTGGAGTTCATCTTGCATAACATGGGGACGATCAATTTTACCTATAATTCGGTGCCTCCTTCCCGGCCTGTGGTCCGGCTCTACTTCGATCCCCTGATGATGGTTCGTTATGACATCGACCTGGCGGCGGTATCGCAGGCCCTGAACAGCTTTCCCAGCCGCATGAACACCGGCATCCTTTTCCGGCAGGGGGACGACCGGTATGAGATCGTCCTCCGGGAGCGGCGGGACGATTCGCTGGGAGTGAGTACCTCCCGCAGTCTGGACGACCTGCGCCACCTGCAGGTACGCAGTCGCAACGGCACCCTGTACGAGTTGCAGAGTTTTGCCAAGATAGATCTCCAGTCCGGAAAAGGGACGATCCTCCGGAAGAATCAGAGCAAGGAACTTTCGGTATTTTACATGTTCATCGAAGAAGCTTACCGTTCCAAGCGGGTGCTGGAGAACTATCGCCGAGAGGTGGAGACGGTGTTGCGCAGCCTCTCACTTCCGGAAGGAACCTCTGTCGAGTTGGTGCGTCCCGAAGATCCCCTGAAAGAGTTCTACTTTCTCGTGGGGGCGGCCATCCTGCTCATCTACATGATCCTGGCTTCGGTGTTCGAGTCGTTCACCACCCCGCTGGTGCTGATGTTCTCCATCCCGCTGGCTGCGGTGGGGGCGTTCGTGGCACTGGTGCTCACGGGACATTCCCTTTTCAATGTCAACACGCTGACAGGTTTTATCATCCTGGTGGGGATCGTGGTGAACAACGGCATCCTCCTGATCGACTACACGAACATCTTGCGGCGGCGTGGCTATGGGCTGCATCGTGCTCTGGTGACGGCGGGGATCTCACGGTTGCGTCCCATACTGATCACGGCCATCACGACGATCGTGGCGATGCTGCCGTTGGCGTTGGGCAATGCCGAATACGTAAGTGCCATCGGGGCTCCCTTTGCCATCACGGTCATGGGCGGTCTTGCCTCAAGCACCCTGCTCACGCTGGTGGTGGTCCCGGTCTTTTATCTGGGGCTGGAGGGCGCTATGGACTGGATCGCCACGCGGGAGAAGAAGGTGAAGTGGCTGATGGGAGTCTTGTATGGCGGAGCGGTGTTGTTGGTCATGTTGCGTGTGGACAACCTGTTGTGGCGGGCGCTGTTGCTGGTGGTGGCGACGGTGGGGGTGCCGGCGGCGGTGTGGTTCGTGCAGACCAGCCTGCGCAGTGCGACGAGGCGTCTCATCCCCGATGATGAGCCGATCCGGATCGTCTTGCAGCGGGTGGTGAAGATCTACGACCGTCCTTCCCGCGTGGTGCGGGAGTGGGAGGGAGCACGGCGGCGCCTGATGCAGCGTGGCGTATGGAGCCGCCACGGTCGTGCGGACAGCCGGGCGCTCCTCTGGCAATTGCCGCTGCTGGTGTTTTCTTTCTGGTTCACCTATTTCCACATACAGAAAGGTTTTTGGATCCTCATTTTCTCGGTGGCGAGTTGGCTCCTGCTGCGTGGTGTGACGGGGCCGTGGCTGCAGCGGTGGGGACGGCGGGCTTCGCGCCTTGCGCGCTGGAGCGACCGGCTGCTCTATTGGCTCGTGCCGGCGGCGCTCCTGGTCGCCGACCAGCTGTTGCTCGACCACCTGGTGCTGGTGATCCTCACCGCGATGCTCTGGTATTTTGCCCTTACGGTGGTGGCCGTGGCCCGCAAAATGGAGCGTGAGAAGATCGTCATCGAACAGGTCTCCGGCCGTCTGGGGCGGCTGCGCCGGACTTTCTACCGCATGGTGGCCGCCATACCCCTGCTGGGAAGAAGAAAAGAACCGTTCAAGGCACTCCGGGGGGTATCCCTCGAGATCGGAACGGGCATGTTCGGCCTGCTGGGACCCAACGGTGCCGGAAAAACCACCCTCATGCGGATCGTCTGCGGCATCTACGATCAAAGCTATGGGAAAGTGTGGATCAACGGCTATGACACGGCCAGGTACCGCGAAGAACTGCAGGGGTACATCGGATACCTTCCGCAGGAGTTCGGGATGTATGAAAACATGACCGCCTGGGATTTCCTGGAGTATATGGCCATGCTGAAAGGGTTGACGGATGTCCGGGAACGGCGGGAGCGGCTCACGTATGTGCTGAAGGCGGTGAACATGTATGAACACCGCGACGAGGAGATCGGCTCGTTTTCGGGCGGGATGAAGCAGCGCATCGGCATTGCGCAGATCCTGTTGCATCTTCCCCGTATCCTGGTGGTGGATGAGCCCACCGCCGGCATCGACCCGCGCGAACGGATCCGCTTCCGCAACCTGCTGGTCGAACTCTCCCGTGAGCGGATCGTCCTCTTTTCCACCCACATCATCGAAGACATTGCCAGCTCGTGCAACCGGGTGGCGGTGATCGACCGCGGCGAGGTGAAGTATGTGGGCGATCCGCAGGCAATGACAAGCTTTGCCGAGGGTAAGGTGTGGCAGGCCGATGTGAGTGAGGAGAGGTTCCGCAAGGAGAGCAGCCGCTGGCTGGTGGTGCACCATATGAAAGCGGAGGGGAAGATCCGGGTGCGCCTCATCGCCCGCGAGAAACCCCTGCCGGAGGCGGTACCCACAAAACCTTTGCTCGAAGATGCTTACCTCTGTCTGCTGAAAGGGTTATGACCATGCAAGGAAGAGAACAACAAGGAAAAGAACAACAAGGAAAAGAAGGGCGGAAAACCGGAAGGATGATCTCTTGGTTATCCTTCCTGGTACGTATGGTCCGCCATAACATGAAAATCATCTTTGCCCGCAGGTTCGGCTGGTTTGTCCTGGTGGCGGTGCTGGTGTTCCTGCTGATCGCCGGGATCAGCGTGTATGACGGCACCCTGGTGGAGACGCCCTTTCTCTACGGCGCCCTGATCCTTCCCGGGATCCTGTTGTTGTTCTATCCGACGGTCTTCGGCATTCAGAACGACGAGGATGCCGGTGTGCTGGAGACCCTTTTCGGGATCCCTAACTACCGGTACAAGGTGTGGGGGGTACGGCTGGTGATGATCTATGTGATCGTCTTCCTGTTGATGCTGGCGCTGGGGGGACTGGCCTGGCTGGTGTTGTATCATCTGCCTGTATGGCGGGTGACGGTGCAGGTGATGTATCCTCTCTTTTTCATCGGCATGCTGGGCTTCATGCTCTCGACCTGGTTGCGCAGCGGAACGGCCACGGCGGTGGTGCTGGTGGTGCTGGGCCTGGGGATCTTCCTGTTGAGTTCACAGATGCTCCACTCCTTCTGGAATGTTTTTCTCAACCCCTTTCAGGTTCCGCGGAGGATGAACGAGGAACTGTGGCACCTGGTAGTGGTGAAGAACCGCATCTTCCTGGTCACAGGGGGAATCCTCTTCCTTTTGACCGGCCTGCTCAACCTGCAGCGGCGGGAACGGTTCATACGATGAAGATATAAGCTCCGCCTCCGCTGAAGCTCCGGCGGACACGATAAAGCGATAAAGCGATAATGCGATAAAGAGAGAACGCCCCGGAGTGGCAGCATGGAACTAGGCAGCCACTTCAGTGCCTGTGTGTAAGGCGATAACACTATCTCAAGCGTCCCGGGACGAGACAGAATGGAACGGGAGATAGAGCGATAAAGCGATGATGCGATGATGAGAGAGAACGTCCCGGCGGGATTTTTCGAAAACTCCCAACTCGATACTCCAAGTACTCAAGGTACTCCAGCCACTCCAGGCACTTTCTTGTAACCCTGACGCTTCGCCTCCGGCTCCGGTCAGGGTCAGTTCGTCCTATGTCTTTCGCTTCGGCTTTGCCTCGCGAAAGCCGGGACTCACTGACTTTAGTCACTTGTAACTTACAACCCTGACGCTTCGCCTCCGGCTCGG
>JAMOUS010000294.1 GCA_027067975.1 Bacteroidales bacterium
AAGACAACCACACTGTCTTTGGGCTTGTCATCTTCTCCGATCTTTGTACGGGTGGTGTTTTTTGCGGGCCGGTGTCCCCCTGCAAGCAGGGAACCCACCAGCGGACCGGCCGTCCCCCGGAGGTGAACTGCCGTTATACGGTCACCGTCGAGACAGAGTTCACCTGTCTCCCCGACAATCCGCCCCACGAGTATCGTTATGAGGAGCGGTTCGTCTTTGACGAAAAGGGCCTCCCCGTCTCCCGCTCCCGCACTCGCCTGGATGAGCCGGGGGAGCTCTGGGAATTCCCCTTGTAACCCCCTCTCTTTAATGCACTGGATGACAGTATGCTATATATCTACGTATCATAGGAATTGTAGCATGCATAATGTCAGGCAAATAAAATGAAAATACATTGCCAATTATCGGAAAGTTTGAACATGGTTCTTTGTGTTTTGCGGTGGACGGAGTTGTAAATGATTGATAGGCAGTCGTATAAATCGGTTCGGACTGGCCGGGACCGGAGGGGAACCCTATAAACCGATCATGATTTGGAATTCCGGTTTTTATTTTTTATACTTGCGCAAATGTTCAAGTGAGAGAAATGGGGTACGAAGAGGTTTGTGGGGTGACGGCGGTCGACCGCAGGAAGGTGGGGCGGGTGCGCAGAAAGATGATGGCGGAGGAGCAGATCAGCAGGATGGCCTATTTCTTCCAGGCTTTTTCCGACCTGACCCGGCTGAAGATCATCCTTGCCCTGGAGGTGGAGAAGGAGCTGTGCGTGTGCGACCTGACCATGGTGGTGGGGGTGTCGATGTCGGCAGTGTCGCACCAACTGCGCTACCTCCGCAACCTGGGGGTGGTAAAGAACAGAAAACAAGGGAAAATGGTGTATTACTCCCTCAAAGATGAACATATCAAAGAATTGATCCATACCGTGACTGAGCATATCCATGAAGAGTAGCGTGGCGGCATATATCGTGTCCGTATTTCTCAGCGGACTGCTGTTGTTCCAGACGATATGGGTGTTGCAGCCGGGAGAGGCGCAGGTGCTCTGTATCGCGGACGATCATATTGCGGTGGAGCAGGCCACGCACCCTGTTTATGGAGAGTTGGCATTAGATGATCATTTTGTGCCTGTCCATTCGTGGCATGGAGCACACTCCCCCTGCTGGGACATCCCTCTTGAGAGCCATCTTCTGGCAGGAAGAGGGAATCCTCCTGTCCCCGGGCCTTTTCTTATGCCGGTATCCCTCTTTTCACCGTCCGGAGGGTTTCCGTACCTTCCGGTAAATCTCGCATCTGTTTGGTCTCCGTGTCTTTCTTTACCGGAGATGTTCCCTGCCGGCAGATATGCCGAACGTAGCAGGGTGTTCCTCATCTGATCCGGTGCATCGCTGAGTGTGTTGCCGCCGCCCGGAGGATACGGGCATGGCGGCCGGAATTCCTTTTTGCCGGACATCAGATAATCGATTGAAAGATGAAGAGAAAGATTGTGATTCTCCTTTTCTTGTTCCCGAATCTTTTCGGAGGGTGCAAGGCGCCCGGGACGTCGGTCTCCGTACCTGCTCCGGTCGCTTTGGTGGCTCCGGTGCAGGCCGTGGTGGATACGGTTGCGGCCGATACGTTCTTATTGCCGGACACTTTGAGGCTCACGGATGCTTTGCGTGCGGCGATGCTGTACCATCCCGGACTGAGTGTGTATGCCCGGGAGGTGGGGGTATGGGAGGCGGAGGCGTTGCAAGCCTCTTTGTTTCCCAATCCTGAGCTGTCGCTGGAGATGGAGAACTTTGCGGGGGGGAAGACCTATCATGGTTTTGAGGCTGCCGAGATCACGGTCACGGCAGGACAGCTCCTTCGTGTGGCCGGGAAGCGGCGGAAGGAGGTGGCGGTGGCCCGTCTTTCCGGCCAGCAGGCCGGCTGGGAGTATCAGGAGGCGCTCTTGAGGGTTTTCACGGAGGTTACCCGGGCCTTTTACGACGTGTGGGTCTTGCAGGAGCAGGTGCATCAGGCCGAGCGGCTGGTCGAGCTTTCACACGACTTGGAGCAGGCGGTGGCGAGGCGTGTGCGGGCGGGGGCGATGTCGCCGGCGGCCGAGGCCCGTGCCCGCATAGAGAAAGAAAAAGCCGGGATGGAACTGCAGGATTTCCGGTATCGTCTAGGGGCCGCCCGGCAACGTCTGGCGCTCTTCTGGGGGGAAGGGAAAGACTCTTTCCGTGCGGTAAAGGGAGGGATCCGTCTTCCCGACACCCTGCCGTCGCTGGGGGACCTGCTGGCCTTGTTGGAGGGTAACCCCGCCCTGGCTCGGCTGGAGACGGAGAAAGAGCTCCGCCGCGCCCGGCTGGCGTTGGCCCGGGCCGCCCGCTTCCCCGATCCCTATGTGAGCGCCGGATACCGTCGCCTGGGAGAGACCGCCACCCAGGCCTTTGTCGCAGGCATCGCCATCCCCCTCCCTCTTTTCGACCGCAACCAGGGGGAGATCACAAAGGCCACCCTCCGCCTCGAACAGGCTGAGATGATGCGGCAACAGATGAAAATGGACCTGGCCAAAGAACTGTCGCGCAATTACGGTGAACTTCTCTCCTTGTTGTACAGGGCGAAAAGACTCGAGCGTTCCGTCATCCCGGAGGCTGAGCGATCGATGCGCGTGATCCGGTCCGGCTACCGCGAGGGACGTTTTGCCTTTCTCGATGTGCTGGACGCCCAACGGACCCTCTTCAGCGCCTATACGGAATACCTGGAGATCCTGGTACGCTGCAGAGAGAAGATCTCTGATATCGAAATGCTTACCGGCACACCGCTCGCCGGAATGAAAGGAGCGGAAAACCGAACCGTTCAGTGAAACTCAAAAATCCTACGATAAATGAGAAGATTTTGCAAAGAGATATTGCGGACCTTTTTGATGCCGGTTTTCATGGTCGTGATCTTGCTCGGCGGTTGTTCGCCGCTTTCTGAGAAGGAGGATCATGATGCCGGCCGTGAGCATGATGAGGTTCTGGAGCATGAACACATGCATGAGGCGCAGAGGGGAGATACGGTGGTATTGCCGGATTCCCTTCTGAAAGAGTTTGGGATCCGGACGGCGGTGGCCGGTCCCGGCATTCTGAAAGGATATGCATACCTGCCGGGGGAGGTGGTGATCCCTTCGTCGGCGCTGGCCCATGTGCATCCCCGGTTCCCGGGCATCGTGAAAGAGGTTTTCAGACAAACGGGCGACAGGGTCCATGCCGGCGAAACCCTGGCCGTGATCGAGAGCAACGTCAGCCTGACCGACTATCCGGTGAGGTCGCGCATCGACGGGGTCGTCACGGAAATGCACCTGGTCAAAGGGGAGATGGTCGACGAAAAGGATCACGGCTTCCTGGTGGCCGATCTCTCGCGGGTGTGGGTCTATCTGAAGATCTATCAGAAGGATCTTCCGTATGTGCGGGAGGGGCAGGGAGTGCTTCTCTCTGCCGGCGAAGGTTTTCCCGTGGTGGCGGAGAGGATCGACTACATCTCTCCCCTCATCGATGCGTTCACCCGTACGGGCCAGGCCCGCATCGTCCTGCAGAACGAGGATTACCGTTGGATGCCGGGACTCTTTGTGAGCGGCAAGGTGGAGGTACGGCGCAAAAGGGTCGATGTGCTCATCCCCCGCAGCGCCGTCGAACGCCTGGAGGATATGCCGGTGGTCTTCATCCGGCGTGGCGACCGTTATTTCCCCAGGATGATCACCATCGGGCTGGAAAACGACGAATACGTCGAAGTGCTGGAAGGAGTGGCTCCGGGAGAGGAATATGTGACTGAGCATGGTTTTGTCCTGAAAGCCGAGCTACAGAAAGGGTTGTTCGGCGAAGGACATGCCCATTGAGCTTCCGTGGTGTTTGTCGAATAGTTAAAAGGAGGATGATATGAACAGATGGATCGATATTTCCCTGAACAATCCCCTGCTGGTGCTTACGCTGGCGGTGCTTCTCATGGCCGCGGGATATTTCAGTTACAGGCAACTTCCGGTGGATGCCTTTCCCGATGTGTCGCCGTCGCTGGTGCAGGTGTTCACCGAGACCGAGGGGCTGGCGCCGGAGGAGATCGAAAAGTATGTCACTTTTCCTGTCGAGGCGGCCATGAACGGCCTGCCCGGCGTGGAGAAGATCCGCTCGGTCTCCAACTTCGGTCTGTCGGTGGTGAACATCTATTTCCGTGACGGCACCGACATATACTTTGCGAGGCAGCTGGTCAACGAGCGGCTCCAGGAGGCGCGGGAGCAGATCCCTGAAGGGTTTGGAGACCCGCAGATGGGACCCATCTCCACGGGCATGGGGCTTATCCTTTTCTACTATCTGGAAGACACTACCGGCCGTTATTCGCTTACCGAGTTGCGGACGCTGCAGGACTGGCTGGTGAAATATCAGCTGCAGACCGTGCCGGGGGTGACCGAGGTGTTGGGCATCGGTGGTTGGGAGAAGCAGTTCCAGGTGGTGGTCCGTCCGGAAGAGTTGTTACGGTATGATGTCACCCTCGACCGGATCATCCGCAAGATCCGCTCCAACAACCTCAACGTGGGGGCGCAGTTCCTGGAGAAGAACTCGGAAGAGTTCATCGTACGTTCGGTGGGGCTGGTGACCCGCAAGGAGGACCTGGAGAACATTGTGATCAAGGAGCATAACGGCACCCCGGTATATCTGGCTCAGCTTGCCGATATCCGTGTGGGGGGAGCGGTGCGCCGCGGTGTCCAGACGATGGACGGTGTGCGTGAGGTGGTCTCGGGGATGGTGGTGAAACTGTACGGTACCAACTCTTCGACGGTCATCGGCAGGGTGGAGGCAAAGATGCGGGAGATCAACAAAGCCCTGCCCGAAGGGGTACGGCTCGTGCCTTACTATCAGCAGAAAGAGCTGGTGGAGGCGGCGGTGAACACGGTGGTGCGGGCGTTGCTGCAGGGGATCGTGCTGGTTTCCGTGGTGCTGGTCCTCTTCATGGGGTCGGTGATGCCCAGTGTGGTGGTGGCGGTGTCGATCCCTTTTTCGATCCTCTTTGCCATGATCGGGATGCGCTTCCTGGGACTGTCGGTCAATCTGATGTCATTCGGCGGGTTGGCCATCGCCATCGGCATGATGGTCGACGGGACCATCGTGATGGTGGACAACATCGACCGGATGTTGCGGGAGGCTCCGCCGGACATGCTGAAAAAGGAGGTGGTGGCCCGTGCCGCCCGCGAGGTGGTACGGCCCATCCTCTTTGCCATCACCATCATCATCGTGGTCTTCCTGCCCCTTTTCACGCTGCAAGGTGTCGAGGGCAAGACCTTCCGTCCTCTGGCATATACTGTCGCCCTTGCGATGTTGGGGTCGCTCCTTTTTGCCGTGACGATGGCGCCGGTGCTCTCTCTCCTGCTGATGCGCCGTCCGGGAGGGAAGTACTCCGATGCTAAGGGGCCGGTGCAGCCGGGGGAGAGCCGCATCGTGAAAACCCTCCACGGGCTTTTTGTGCCGTTCATCCGGTATTTTGTCCGGCACCGTCTGTTGGCCGTGATGCTGGCGCTGGTGTTGCTCGGGGTGGGCATGCTGGTCTATCCCCGCCTCGGTTCGGAGTTCACTCCTGCGTTACAGGAGGGGACGATCATCCTGCGGCTCACGATGGCCCCTTCCATCTCGTTGAAGGAGAGCACCCGCATCACCCGGATCGTCGAACGGCGGGTGTTGAAGGTGCCGGAGGTGGAGCATGTGGTCACCCGCATCGGGCGGGGGGAGGTGGGCGCCCATACCGACCCCATCAACAGTGCCGAGATGTACATCTTGCTCAAGCCTCGTGATGCGTGGGAGGGTGTGGCCACGCAGCAGGAGATGGAGGAGAAGATCCGCCGGGCCGTGGGAGAGGTGCCGGGGGTGCTGACCAACTTTACCCAGCCCATCCAGATGACCGTCGACGAGCTCCTGGAAGGGGTGCGGGCCGAGCTGGCCATCAAGCTGTTCGGGGAGGATCTTGCCGTGCTGAAGGAGAAAGCCGGTGAGATCGCAGCGGTGATCCGCAGGGTGCGGGGGGCGGCCGATGTGCAGGTCGACCAGGTCAGCGGCACCCCGCAATTGTTGATCCGTGTCGACCGGCAGCGCATTGCACGTTACGGGATCAATGTGGAGGATGTGCAGCGGGTGGTACGGGCGGCCATAGGAGGAGAGAAGGCGGGTGAGCTCTTCGAAGGAATCCGGCGTTTCGACATCCTGGTACGGTACCGGCAGCAAGACCGTGCCGATGTTGCGGATATCCGGCGTTTGCTGGTCGCAGCACCGGGAGGGGCCCGGGTGCCCCTGGCCCAGCTGGCCGAGATCCGGGAGCTGACGGGACCCCGTCAGATCACCCGTGAGAACAGTCAGCGCTTCATCACCATCCAAAGCAATGTGGTCGACCGTGACATCGGCTCGTTTGTGGAAGAGGGACAGCGTGCCATCGAGGCTGCGGTGGCCCTGCCGCCGGGATATTTCGTCACGTGGGGCGGACAGTTCCGCCTGCAGCAGGAGGCCAACAAACGGCTTTCCCTGGTCATCCCCGTGACGTTGTTGCTCATTTTCCTCTTGTTGTATTCCAGTTTCGGCTCGGTGAGGAACACCTTTTTGATCCTTTTGAACATTCCTTTGGCTTTGGTCGGCGGGGTGATCGCCCTTTGGCTGAGCGGTCAGAACTTGTCGGTGCCGGCGTCGGTGGGTTTTATCGCCCTCTTTGGGATCGCCCTGGAGAACGGGATGGTGTTGGTGACCTATCTCAACCAGCTGGTGCGGCAGGGTGTGCCTGTCGACGAGGCGTCGGTACGGGGGGCGTCGCTGCGGCTGCGGCCGGTGCTGATGACTGCCGTGACCACGGCGCTGGGGCTGATCCCCCTGTTGCTGGCCACAGGCACGGGCAGCGAGGTGCAGCGTCCCCTGGCCACCGTCGTCACCGGCGGTCTCGCCACATCCACCTTGCTTACACTGCTGGTGATCCCCGCAATATACAAATGGTTTGCTGCCATACCGGAACACCAGCGGGAAAAATGAGGGATGCGATGCGTAAAACGGTCTTTCATATTCCGCAGATGGATTGTCCCGCCGAAGAGCGGTTGATCCGGATGAAACTGGAAGACGATCCCGGCGTCCGGCGGCTGGAGTTCGACCTGCCGCGCCGCCGCCTGGCGGTGTATCATGACGGCGGGGAACAGAGGATCGTCCGGGCCCTGCAGGAGCTGGGGATGAAGGGAAAGACAATAGAGAGGGGGACTGTCGGGCCCGGACCGGCGCAAACGGAGATATCCCAGCGGAAGGTATTGGGAGGGGTGCTGGGGGTCAATTTTTTCTTTTTCCTCTTTGAGCTGGCGGCCGGCTTGTGGGCGGGGTCGATGGGGCTGGTCGCCGACAGCCTGGACATGCTGGCGGATGCCTTTGTCTATGGCATTGCACTCTGGGCGGCCGGGGGGACCCTGCGGCGGAAAAGGCGCGTGGCCGCAGCGGCGGGATATTTCCAGATCGTCCTGGCCATGGTGGGTTTTGCTGAGGTGGTGCGCCGGGTGGTGTGGGGAGAAGGACTCCCCGATGTGCGGATGATGATCGGGGTCTCCTTCCTTGCGCTTCTGGCCAACGGCGTCTCCCTCCGGTGGCTCCGGAGAGCCGCCGGGAAAGAGGAGGCCCACATGAGGGCAGGCATGATCTTTACCTCCAATGATGTGATCATCAACGCCGGCGTGATCCTTGCCGGGGTGTTGGTGGCTCTTTTGGAAAGCCGGATCCCCGATCTGGTGGTGGGAGCGGGAGTGTTCGTTTTGGTACTTCGGGGAGGCCGGCGCATCCTTATGCTGAAATAAAAATCCATAAAAAAGACTTCATGACGATTGCCGGCCTCGAAGCAGAAAAGGCTTTCAAGCAAGTTATTCGGGATCCCTGAAAAGAAAAAGAAATGGTATTCCTTATGCCAGCCCACCTGACGGTTTGGCTTTTTTACAGTTCCAACATGCTAAAAAAAAGGATTTTTGTTTAACCGGGGGAAAATTTTAATTTCATCCTTTGGATAACAACTTTTCGGGTATGAAGAAAACAGTATTGTTCATCGGGATATTGACATTTGCGTTTTTTTCGTTGTTGAGGGCGGAAGGTCCTTTGTGGATGCGGTATCCGGCCATCTCGCCCGACGGTACGACGATCGTCTTTTCGTACAAAGGGGATCTTTTCACGGTTCCGGCGGCGGGGGGTGAGGCGCGGCCGCTGACGGTGCATGAGGCGTATGATTTCAAGCCGGTATGGTCGCCCGACGGACGCTGGATCGCCTTCGCCTCGAACCGTTTTGGCAACTTTGACATCTATGTCATCCCCGCCGCGGGCGGCAAGGCACGGCGTCTCACTTTCTTTTCCGGCGATGAGCTGCCCAACTCCTTTACACCCGACGGCAAGGAGATCCTTTTCTCTGCGACGGTCTATGACAAGCCCACCAACGTGCAGTTTCCTTCGTCGCTGCTGTCGGAGCTATATGCCGTGCCGGTCACGGGTGGCGCCTTCCGGCAGATCCTCGACGTGCCGGCCGAGGAGGCCAAGTATGACAAGAAAGGGGAGCGGATCGTCTATATGGACCGCAAAGGTTATGAGAACATCTGGCGCAAACACCACCGCTCGTCGGTGACGCGCGACCTCTGGATCTACCGTCCTGCCGACGACAGTTATGCCAAGATCACCACTTTCGACGGCGAGGACCGCGATCCGGTCTGGGCTCCCGACGGTGAGCATATCTACTATCTGAGCGAGCAGTATGGTTCGTTCAATGTGGTGCGGATGGATCCCCGCCGGCCCGGCAGCACCGAGCAGGTCTCCCATTTCGAGAAGAACCCTGTGCGGTTCCTCACCATCGCCGATGACGGTCTGCTCTGTTACGGTTACAACGGCGAGATCTACAGCCAGCGTCCCGGCGAGGAGCCCCGCAAAGTGGCGGTGACGGTGCGTCTCGACCTCGACGACGACCAGCCCGAGTACCTGCATCTTACCTCCGGCGCCACGGAGATGGCCCTGTCGCCCAACGGCAAGGAGATCGCCTTCATCGTGCGCGGCGAGGTGTTCGTCACTTCGGTCGATTACACCACCACCAAGCGCATCACCAACACCCCGGAACAGGAGCGCTCGGTGAGCTTCAGCCCCGACGGCCGCACCCTGGTCTATGCTGCCGAACGCAACAACTCGTGGAACATCTATACCACCACCATCGTCCGGGAGGAAGAAAAGTACTTTCACCGTGCCACCCTTCTGAAGGAGGAGCCGGTGCTGGTGACCGGCCATGAGACCTTCCAGCCCGCCTTCTCTCCCGACGGCAAGGAGATCGCCTACCTCGAAGACCGTACCACCTTGAAGGTGATCAACCTGAAAAGCCGGGAGACCCGCACGGTGCTCCCGGGCAAATACAACTATTCCTATTCCGACGGGGACCAGTGGTACCGCTGGTCGCCCGACGGCAAATGGTTCCTCGTGAACTTCTCCCCCAACCATGCTTTCTCGAGCGACGTGGGACTGGTGAAGGCCGACGGCACCGGCGAGGTGATCAACCTGACGAAAAGCGGATACAACGATGCCGATCCCAAATGGGTGATGAAAGGCAATGCCATGATCTGGTTCTCCGACCGCAACGGCCTGCGCAGTCACGGCAGTTGGGGTGCCCAGAGCGATGTCTATGGCATGTTCTTCAACAAAAAGAGTTGGGATCTCTTCCGCATGAGCAAGGAAGAGTATGAGCTGTGGAAAGAAGAACAGAAAAAGGAGAAGAAGAAAAAGAAGGTCAAAAAACAAAAACCCGTCGAGATCGACCTGGAGAACATTGAGGACCGGCGTGTGCGGCTGACGATCAACTCTTCCGACCTGGCCGATGCCGTGCTTTCGCCCGACGGGGATGCGCTGTATTACCTGGCCCGTTTTGAGAAGGGTTACGACCTTTGGGTGCACCGCATCAAGGAGAAAGAGACCAAGCTGTTGCTGAAGCTGCAGGGACAGGGCGGCATGCTTCAGGCCGACAGCGCTTTCAAGAACCTCTATGTCTTCGCCGGCGGCAAGATCACCCGCATCACCCTGCCGGGGCTGAAGAAGAAGAGCGTGAGCTATGCGGCGGAGATGTCGCTCGACCGCGCTGCCGAACGACGATATATGTTCGACCATGTGTGGCGGCAGGTGAAGGAAAAATATTACGATCCCACCCTGCACGGGCTCGACTGGGAATATTACCGCGAGAACTACCGCCGTTTCCTGCCCTATATCAACAACAACTTTGATTTTGCCGAGATGCTCAGCGAGATGCTGGGCGAGCTGAACGGCTCCCATACCGGTGCGGGTTACCGCTACCGCGATCCCAAGGGGGATGCCACCGCCGCCCTGGGGGTGTTCTGGGATGAGAGCTACCGGGGCAAAGGCCTCCGTATCGCCGAGGTGATCGAGAAGGGCCCGCTGGTGTATGACGGTTCGAAGATCCGTGCCGGCGTGGTGGTGGAGAAGGTCGACGGCATGGAGGTGGACGACCTCTCCCGCCTCTTCCGTTTGTTGAACCACAAGGCCGGCAAGCCGACGCTTTTGTCCCTTTATGATTCGAAGAGGAAAAAACGCTGGGAGGAGACGGTCAAGCCCATTACGCGGCGTGAGCTCAATGAGCTGTTGTACCAGCGTTGGGTGAAGGCCCGCCGCGCCGAGGTCGACTCCCTCTCCCACGGCCGCATCGGCTATGTGCATGTGCGGGGGATGAACTCGGCCAGCTTCCGCGTGGCCTACTCGGAGATCCTCGGCCGCAACTACCACAAGGATGCCATCATCGTCGACACGCGCTTCAACGGCGGCGGGTGGCTGCATGACGACCTGGCCACGCTCCTCTCCGGCAAGCGGTATGCCGACTTCTATCCTCATGGACGGTACTTCGGCTCCGAGCCCTTGACCAAGTGGTACAAGCCCTCGGTGGTGGTGGTGAGCGAGAGCAACTACTCCGACGCCCACGGCTTCCCTTATGCCTACCGCGCCCTGGGCCTCGGCAAGATCGTCGGCATGCCCGTACCCGGCACGATGACCGCCGTATGGTGGGAGACGCTGCAGGATCCTACCCTGTACTTCGGCATCCCGCAGGTGGGGGTGAAAGACCTGCAGGGCCGTTACCTCGAAGGCCAGCAGCTGGAACCCGATTACAAAGTACCGCAGGACCCCGCCGTCGTCACACGCGGCCGCGACCAGCAGATCGAAAAAGCGGTGGAAGTGTTGTTAAGGCATAAGTAATAAGGCAGAAGGCAAAAGGCAAAGCACTTATCACTTTTGCCTTATTACTTATTACTTGAAGATCGGGTGTGCATAGGCCTTGACATCCTCGCCGGTGATGGTGTTGCCGCAGAGGATGATGAGCCGTTCGATGACGTTGCGGAACTCCCGCACGTTGCCGGTCCAGTTGATCTTTTTCAGCTCTTCGATGGCGTCGTCGGTGAATTTCTTCACCGGCATGCCGTATTCACCGCAGATCATCTCCGAGAAGTGCTTGGCCAGGAGGGGGATATCCTCGAGGCGTTCGTTGAGCGAGGGGACGTGGATGATGATCACGCTGAGGCGGTGGTAGAGGTCTTCGCGGAAGTTGCCCTTGCGGATCTCTTCCATGAGGTCTTTGTTGGTGGCGGCGATGACGCGCACGTCGACGGGGATGTCCTTGTCGCTGCCGACGCGGCTGATCTTGTTCTCCTGCAGGGCGCGCAGCACCTTGGCCTGTGCAGAGAGGCTCATGTCGCCGATCTCGTCGAGGAAGAGGGTGCCGCCCTGGGCCTGCTCGAACTTGCCCTTGCGCTGCTTATAGGCGGAGGTGAATGAGCCTTTCTCATGGCCGAAGAGCTCGCTCTCGATCAGCTCGGAGGGGATGGCGGCGCAGTTGACCTCGACAAAGGGACCTTTGGCACGGCGGCTCTTCTCGTGCAGCTGGTGGGCCACCAGCTCCTTGCCCGTGCCGTTGGCACCGGTGATCAGCACCCGCGCCTCCGTAGGCGCCACCCGGTCGATCAACTCCTTCACCTTCTGGATCGCCGGCGACTCGCCCACGATCTCGTACTTCTTGCTGATCTTTTTCTTGAGCACCTTCGTCTCGGTGATCAGGCTGCTCTTGTCCAACGCATTGCGGATGGTGATCAGCAGCCGGTTCATGTCCGGCGGCTTCTCGATGAAGTCGAACGCTCCCTTCTTGATCGCCTCGACAGCCGTGTCGATGTTGCCATGGCCCGAGATCATGATCACCTGGGTCTCCTCGCCCGTCTCCATGATCTTCTCCAGCACTTCGATGCCGTCCATCTTGGGCATCTTGATATCACACAGCACCACATCGTACGGGTTCTTTTTGAACATCTCCAGGCCGGTGGGGCCGTCCTCGGCCACATCGACAGAGTATTGTTCGTACTCCAGGATGTCTTTGAGGGTGTTGCGGATGCTCTTTTCGTCGTCGATCACCAGTATGGAAGCCATCTCTTTTCAGTTTTTGAGCTGTTCCCGGTGTTTTTCCCGCCAGTCGACGATCGCTCCCTCCTTGAGGGCGAAGGTGGTCTGGTAAAGGCGGGGTATGCCGGTTTTGGAGAGGATAAAGTTAACAAAAATCGTGGCCGGAACGATCATCTCGATGCGGAAGGGTTCCATCCCTTCCATCTTTTCCCTTTCGGCGGTGGTGGAGCGGATGAGCTGCCGGTAGAGGCGGTCGAAGACAGGCAGGGGCAGTTCGGCAGCGGGAGTGTTTGTGGTGGTGATGAGCTTTTGTGCTTCGCCCAGGGCCCGGAGGGTGTCGAACGTGCCGGAGGCGCCGACGAGGGTGGTAGAGGGATGGTGGCGGAGGGCCTCCCAAAGGGGCGACAGCGAACGGTCGAAGTGACGGATCAGGAGCTGTTCTTCTTTGTGGGTGGCGGGGTCGGAGAGGGTGAACTGTTCGATGATACGGGCCATGCCGAGGGGAAAGCTCTGCTGCCAGAGAGGTCCCTGCCGGGGGTGGGCGAGGATGAACTCCACGCTGCCGCCGCCGATGTCGAGGATGAGGAAGGTGTCGCCGGGGGTGATGCTCTCGCGCACGCCGAGGTAGATGAGACGGGCCTCCTCGTCGCCGCTGATTACCTGCACCCCGATGCCGGTGTCGCGGCGGATGCGGTCGAGCAGCTCGCCGCTGTTGCGGGCGCTGCGCAGGGCGGAGGTGCCGTAGGCGAGGAGCGTGGAGGCTCCTTTTTCATCGAGGATGCGGCGGTAGCGGTGCATTGCCCGGAGCGCCCGTGCCTGCGCGTCGGGGGTGATGATCCCCTTGCCGATGCCGCCGCGCCCCAGTTTTACGGGTACCTTCTCAAAATATTCCTGCTCCATCGCCGTGGCTGTGACCTTGGCAATGAGCAGGTTAAAGGTGTTGGTGCCGAGGTCGATCACGGCTACACGCTGCCCATCCATCGGCCGGAGGGTTTTAATAATTGCGGTAGCGCAGCCATTTCCACAGCTCCTTCCACGACACCTTCTTCCCGTACATCAGGATGCCTGTGCGGTAGATTCGGGCGGCCACCCAGATGGTGCCTACGAAGGTGAGGTAGAGCAGCGCCAGGGAGAGGGCCAGCTGCCACATGGGCACGCCGTAAGGCAGACGGGCCATCATCACCACCGGCGAGGTGAAAGGGATGATCGATCCCCAGAAGGCGATGGGACTGTCGGGATTCTGGAAGGCGCCCATGGCGATGAAGAGGGCGATGAGCAGGGGGATGGTGATGGGCATCATGAACTGCTGCGTGTCGGTCTCGTTGTCGACGGCGGCGCCGATGGCAGCAAAGAGCGAAGCGTACAAGAGGTAGCCGCCGAGGAAATACAGGAGGAACGATCCCAGGATGAGCGGCCAGTTGACCGAGGCCAGGGCCTCGAACACCTCGTTGCCGGAGAGGAGTCTGCTCAGGTCCAGGTCGGAGGGGGAGGCGGCCGTGCCGGATGCCTGGGGAGCGGAGGAGAAGAGCGACTCCGGCGGCGGAGCGATCTTCTCCGCCTGGGGAGCGAGAAACAGTTGTGTCACCCCCGTCACCAGCACCAGCGTCAGGATGATCCACAGGAGGAACTGTGTCAGCCCCACCAGCGCGATGCCGATGATCTTGCCCGCCATCAGCTGCATCGGCTTCACCGACGAGATCAGCACCTCGACGATGCGGTTGGTCTTCTCCTCGATGACCCCCCGCATCACCATCGCCCCGAACATGAATGTGAGCATGTAGATCAACAGTCCGCCGATGTAGGCGATGGCCATGGCGACGCCCGTGCTGGTCTTCTTCTCTTCGCCGCTGTCGGTGATCTGGATCGTCTGCAGCTTCACGTTCGTCTCCACCTGCTTGAGGATCTTGTCCAGGTCGCGGATGTTGTAAGAGAGCAGCTTGCGCTTCTCGATCTCTTTCTCCAGCGCATTCTCGATATAGCTGACCACCTCCAGGGGCGGTTGTTTCTTCGAGAAGAGGATGGCGGCCGAGGGGATGTAACTCACCTTGGGAGTGAGCACCAACAGGCCGTAATAACCCATCTTGTCGAAATTGCGTTTGAGCGAGTCGACCGACACGTTCCCCAGATAGTCGAACTTCAGGTATTGGGTCGAATGGAATGTGTGACGGAAAAGGTCGCCCTCCTGTTCGACGACGGCGATGCGTTTGACCTCCTTGTTGCCGGAGGTCATGATCACGACGGGGATGACCACCATGGCGGCCATCAGCAGGGGGGTGAGGAGGGTGAGGATGATGAACGACTTTTTCCTGACGCGGGTGAGGTATTCCCTTTTGATGATCAGTGCGGTCTTGTTCATGGGTGGATGGGTTTATCAGGCGGTTTCTTTTTCTTGGTCGGTTTCACGCTCGGCGGCCTCTTTGACCACGCGGATGAAGATCTCGTTCATGCTCGGGGTGATCTTGTTGAACGAGAGGATCTTCCCGGCGTCGAGAAGGAAGCGCAGGGCTTCGTTGGGGGTGGCGCCGTCGCTGAGGCGGATGCGTACGATGCTGTTGGGACCCTCCTTGGCATGGCTGAGGATCTGGAAATGGGTATTGAGGGTGGCCGTGAGGAGGTTGACATCCCCCTCGAAGCGCAGCTCATATTCGTTGGAGGCATACTGCTCGCGGATCTTGTCGACAGGTCCTTCCAGCAGGGTGTGAGCCCGGTCGATGAGGGTGATATGGTCGCACAGCTCTTCCACCGAGCCCATGTCGTGGGTGGAGAAGATGATGGTCGAGCCCTCGTCGCGCAGGCGCAGGATCTCCTCCTTGAGCATCTGGGTGTTGATGGGGTCGAAGCCGGTAAAAGGTTCGTCGAAGATGAGCAGGCGGGGTTGGTGCACCACCGTGACGATGAACTGCACCTTCTGCTGCATTCCTTTGGAGAGCTCTTCGACCTTTTTGTTCCACCAGGAGATGATCTCGAACTTTTCGAACCAGTACTTGAGTCGTTTGAGAGCTTCCTGACGGGAGAGGCCTTTCAGTTGGGCGAGGTAGAGGGCCTGTTCGCCCACTTTCATCTTTTTGTAGAGTCCGCGTTCTTCGGGCAGGTAGCCGATGTGGGCGATGTCGTCGCCCTGCATGGGACGTCCTTCGAAGAGCAGCTCTCCCTCGTCGGGAGCGGTGATGCGGTTGATGATGCGGATGAGGGTGGTCTTGCCGGCGCCGTTGGGGCCCAGCAGACCGTAGATGCTGTTCTCGGGTACCGTCACCGTTACATGGTCGAGGGCCGTATGGCCGGCATAGTGCTTGACGATCTCCCTGGCTTGCAACAGTTCCATAAGAGGGTTGGGTTGATGAGGTTATTCAAAGAAATGTTTCAGACGTTCGAAAAAGCCTTTGTCATGTTTCGGCGGCTTGGGCTGGAAGGCTTCGGAGCCGTCGAGTTTTTCGAGGATCCTGCGTTCTTCGCGGCTAAGGTCTTTGGGGATCCAGACGTTGACATAAATCAACAGGTCGCCGCGGCCGTAACCGTGGATGTCGGGCAGGCCTTTGCCGCGGATGCGGAGGATCTTGCCCGGCTGGGTGCCGGGGTCGATCTTGACCTTGATCTTGCCGTCGACGGTGGGCACCTCCACCTGGGTTCCGAGGGCGGCCTGGGGGACGGTGATGTAGAGGGGGTAGATGAGGTTCTGGCCGTCGCGGATGAGCTCGGGGTGTTTGATCTCTTCGATGAGGACGATGAGGTCGCCCTTGAGGCCGCCGCGGCGGGCGGCGTTGCCGCGGGAGTTGAGCGAGAGCTGCATGCCGTCCTCGACGCCGGCGGGGATGTTGATCTCGATGATCTCTTCCCCCTTGACCACCCCTTCGCCGTGGCATACGGGGCATTTCTCGCTGATGATACGGCCTTGGCCGTGGCAGGTGGGGCAGGTGGTGGTGGTCTGCATGCGGCCGAGGAAGGTGTTGGCGATGCGGGTCACCTGGCCGTGTCCGTGACAGGTGGGACAGGTATGGTAGGCGGTGCCGTTGCGTGCGCCGGTGCCGCCGCATGCCTCGCAGGCCACGTCCTTGCGCACCTTGATCTTCTTCTTCACCCCGTGGGCGATCTCTTCCAGGGTGAGCTGTACCTTTACGCGTATGTTGCTGCCCTTCGAGCGGGAGCGTCCTCCGCCGCTGCCGAAGCCGAAACCGAACCCGCCGAAGATATCGCCGAAATGTTCGAAGATGTCTTCGATGTCCATCCCTCCGCTGCCGAAGCCCGAAGAGCTTCCGCTTACGCCTGCGTGTCCGAACTGATCGTAACGTGCCCGCTTCTCGGGGTCGCTCAGCACCTCGTACGCCTCGGCGGCCTCCTTGAACTTCTCCTCCGCCTCGGGATCCCCCGGGTTCTTGTCGGGATGGTATTTCAACGCCTGCTTGCGGTAAGCTTTCTTGATCTCTTCCTGTGTGGCCGTGCGGGAAACCCCCAGCACGACATAATAATCTCTCTTGGCCATACTTCAGGCAGTTTGACGAACACCCTCAACGCGTCCGCCCACAAAATTACCGAATATCTCCAAACGGGCGAACCTCATTCGCCGACTACCACCTTGGCGTGGCGTAACACTTTTTCCTTCAGGAAATAGCCTTTCTGTACCACGTCCACGATCTTCCCTTTGAGCCCCTCTTCAGGGGCCGGGACTTTGCTGACGGCATCATGCAACTCCGGATCAAAGTCCTGATACAATACCTCCATCTCGGTCACTCCGTTCTGTTTGAGAAAGTCTTTCAGCTTGTTGTATATCAGCTTGATCCCTTCCACATAGCTGCTGCAGGCCTCCTCTTCAGGCATCGAGTTCATGGCCCGGTCGAAGTCGTCGATCACCGGCAGCAGCGAGAGAAGCACCTGCTCACCGCCATACTTGGTCAGATCGGCCTTCTCCTTCAGCGTCCGCTTGCGGAAGTTGTCGAACTCGGCCGACAACCGCAGGTAGCGGTCCTTCAACTCTTCATATTCTTTTTGCAGTTCTTCGTATTTGGCCTTGTAAGAAACGTGCTTCTTTTTCTTTTCCTGTTCTTCGTGTTCGTTATGACCCGTATGTTTTTCTTCCATTTCGGTGTTTTTCTCCTTTCTTTCTTTTTCTTTTTCTACCATTTCTCAACCGGTTTTTTCAAAAAGGTTCAAGAAATGTCATTGAGTTTTATCAAATAACTTGCCAACCCATTGAAGTTTGCCATTTTGACAGCCCCTGCGTTCCATGTTCCTTTCTTTCTTCACTCGCCTGTGGTACGTTCGATGTGGGCGCCGAGGGCGTTAAGGCGTTCGTCGATGCGTTCATAGCCGCGGTCGATCTGATCTATGTTATGGATGGTGCTGGTCCCTTCGGCCGAGAGGGCGGCGATGAGGAGGGCGACGCCGGCGCGTATGTCGGGGCTGGTCATGGTGGTGGCGCGCAAGGGGTACTCCCTGTCGATGCCGATGACGGTGGCGCGGTGGGGGTCGCAGAGGATGATGCGGGCGCCCATGTCGATGAGTTTGTCGACGAAGAAGAGGCGGCTCTCGAAGAGGCGCTGGTGGATGAGCACGCTGCCGCGTGCCTGGGTGGCCGTGACGAGGAAGACGCTCAGCAGGTCGGGGGTAAGGGCGGGCCAGATGCCGTCGGCGAGGGTCATGATCGAGCCGTCGAGGAAACTTTCAATCTCATAATGTTCCTGGGCGGGGATGACGATGTCGTCACCCTCCTTTTCGAGGGTGATGCCCAGGCGACGGAAGGCGGTAGGGATGAGGCCGAGGTGCTCGAACGACACGTTGCGGATGCGCAGATCCGAGGCGGTCATGGCGGCCATGCCGATGAAGCTGCCGGTCTCGATCATGTCGGGGAGGATGGTATGTTCGCAGCCGTGCAGGTGGCTGACGCCCTCGATGGTGAGGAGGTTGGAGCCGACGCCGCGGATGCGGGCGCCCATGGCGTTGAGCATGTGGCACAACTGCTGCACATAGGGCTCGCAGGCGGCGTTGAAGATGGTGGTGGTGCCGCGGGCGAGGGTGGCGGCCATCACCAGGTTGGCCGTGCCGGTCACCGATGCCTCGTCGAGGAGCATGTAGGTGCCGCGCAGGCCGGTGCTGCTGAGGATGAAGGCTTGCTCTCTTCCGTCGTAAGAGAAGGGCGCTCCCAGTTGCCGGAAGCCTTGCAGGTGGGTGTCGATGCGGCGGCGGCCGATCTTGTCACCGCCGGGGCGGGGGATATAGCCCTTGCCGGTACGGGCCAGCATCGGGCCGGTGACCATCACCGAGCCGCGCAGGTTGCCGGCAAGCTTGCGGAACATCTCCGACCGCAGTGCCTGCGTGTCCGGCTGCCGGGTGCGGAAAGAGAAGGTGTGATCGTCCAGCTGACGCACCTCGCTGCCCAGCACCTTCACCAGCTCGATCATCTGCAACACGTCGCGGATGCGGGGGACATTGCGGACGACCACCTCCTCGCCGGTGAGCAGCGTGGCGGCAATGATCTGTAATGCCTCGTTCTTGGCCCCCTGCGGCGTGATGACGCCCGAGAGCCGCGTGCCGCCCCTCACGACGAATGTGGCCATGGCCTAGTTGTTTTTCTTGCGCTGGTTCTTCTTCTTGCGGTAGTTCTTCTGCTGTTGCGGCTGTTGCGGCATCAGCTCGCGCGCATCCTTCAGCGTCATCCCTTCCGGGATGCGGATGGCACCGCCCGTGATTTCCTCGATGTCCTTGAAGATCACCTGGTCGCTCACCTGCGGACGGTTCCAGGTAAGATACTGCTTTTTCATCTGGTTGGCGATCATCATCACGGTGTGGTCTTTGACCTCGCCCTCTTCCATCTTCGCCACCTCGCGCAGCATCTCCTCGATCAGATAACCATAGTGCTTGAAGCGGATGTTATGGTTGCTGTAAGGGACACGACGGGGCGGTTCCTGCATCTCCTCTCCTGTGGGGAGGGGGAACGGAGCGTCGATGTCCAGGTCGAAATCGGCCATGATCGCCAGGTGATCCCACAGCTTATGTTCGTAGTCCTCCAGTTCCTTGTTCTGGGGATACATGTTGGCCATGATGGCGATGATGGTGCGTGCGGCGAGGTTGCGCTGCTCCCGGTCGGGCAGGCTCTTCATATGGTCGACCATCCGCTGGATGTTACGGCCGTACTCCGGAAGCTTCAACGGCTCCCGGGTGGTGTTGTAATCGAATTTTTTGCTCATATCTTTTTTCGTGCAATAATGTTTTGCGGGCTTTTCTCCGGTCTGTGGGTGATCCTTACGTGGAAGGGGTTCATCCTTTTCGCATCCAAAGCCGGGGTGCCGGTCAGGTGACCGGATCGATGATCTTCAACTTTGCAAATTTAAGCAATAATTGCTTTTGTCCGAAATCTTTAAAGAAAACGGTGGCTTTGGTGTCAGGATATTCCCCTTCGACCTGGAGCACCTTGCCGGCACCGAAGCGGGCGTGTTCGACCTCCATGCCGGCGCGTATCTTGCGCGGGTCGTCGGGTTTAAAGTTGGCGGTTGTCCTGCCGGGGGAGGGGGCAGACCGGGTGATGACCGTGCGTCGGCGGGGTGGGGGAGAAGAGGGAGAAGAAGGAGAAATAAAGGAAGATGCGGCGCCGGTAGGGGGCGGGGTGCTCCCGAAATCGGGGAACTGCACATAGCGGGGGTCAAGCTCCCGCAGAAAGCGGCTGG
>JAMOUS010000295.1 GCA_027067975.1 Bacteroidales bacterium
ACCGTAAGACGGAATGAGGTAGAATCATACAGACCGGTTTCGTCCGTTACCTTTGCCGAAACCGTATATTCTCCCACGTCATCCACCGTGGGGTTCATGATCACGGTGTCACCGGAAAGCGTCATAAAGGCGGGAACATCCCCCGTCAGCGCAAATGTCAGATCCGACGCTTTGGAGTCCTGGTCAAATGCCCTTAAGCGGAAATGGGAAGTGCTGTCCGATCCGATCACCTTGTCAGAGATGTTGTAAAACCTGGGCGCCATCGGTTGATGGTCCGTTTCTACAAGTTGGAGGTCATCGATCAAAAAATGAAGATCCCGGTTCGTGGAATCTAAAGACTTGATGATCATTACGAAATCGGTGACCGTCGAGTCGGGATGATAATAGAATTTCTCCGTGGCGATCTCTGTCCACGATGAAAGGTTCTCACAGGTGTCCGAGTTCAGACGCAGCTTTTTGGTGCTCGAAAAAGTGATGAGCATTTGTTCATAGAGTTGGATGTGGGTGTTTTTCACGAACACCTTCATCTGATAATCTTTTCCTTTTGTAAGATTGTCCAATTTCGGGTAGGCTTTGATGTAGACGATCTTGTTGAGGCGGGCGGTATCCGGTGTGACGTTCACATACTTGCTCGAACCGTTGGCTCCCTCTCCTTCGGCAATCTTCGCAATGATGTTTTGGGCTTTGTATTTGGCCAATCCATCATCAGGTTGGATCTTTTTCAGAAGCTTGTCCGTGTCGTAATTCTCAAAATCATCGAAAAACACATTGGTTTGCGCATTGATCCCGCTGATCAGTGCACAAAAGATCGTAAGAAAAAGTAGATGTTTTTTCATGTCGATACAATTTTGGTTGTAGGCCGAAATTACTCTGAGTGGGAGATTTTGGCCCTATAAAAAAGAACTAAAATTCTTTGATTTTGTGTCAACCTCTTCTTTTCCGTCTTCTTTTTACCCTTCTGTTTTGACGGGAGGGGAGCCGGTTGTCCAGGAAAAAGCGAGCATTGTCCCGTTCGGGCGGATTAGTTCGCTACCTGGGAGGGGTTCTCCCCGAATTCCTTTTTAAAACAGATGGTGAAATAGTTGGGGTCGGAAAATCCGACCTGATAAGCCACTTCCGAGACCCGGCTGTTTTTGTCCTTTAGCAGCTCATAAGCCTTTTTCAGACGCAGGGTCTTGATATAGTGATTGGGGGTCATGCCGGTGACGGCCTTGATTTTCCGGTTCAACTGGGACCGGCTTACGGCAAAATGCTTGACCAACTGATCGATGTTCAGATCGGGTTCGGAAAGGTTATCCAGGATGAACCGTTTCAGTTCGTTGATGAATGCGATCTCTTTTTCCGATGTTTTCGTATCGTCGTTTTTCACCGGTTCAAGTCCGAGGAACTTTTCTCTCAGCTTTTGCCGGTTGGCCAGGAGAGAATGTACCACGGCATCTAGGTAATGGATGTCAAAAGGCTTGGTGATATAGCTGTCGGCTCCCACATACATGCCCTTTACTTTTTCATCCAAAGTCTCATTGGCGGTAAGAAGGACCACCGGAATATGGGAAAGGTTGAAATCGTTCTTTATCGTGTCGCACAATTCGTAGCCGTTCATCAAAGGCATCTTTATGTCCGAGATGACAATGTCGGGGTTCTTTTTTTTGATCAGGTCCAGTCCCTCTTTTCCGTTGGGAGCGGAAAACACCGTATTTTCCTGCGAAAAGTGGTCGGTGAGATAGTTTCTCAACTCTTCATTGTCTTCCACGATGACGATCCGGTGACGGTTATATTTCTTCTTGTTCTTTTCTTGTTCATTCTTTTGTTCTTCTTGGGTTTCCGGCATTTCCGGCATCCCTTCTTTAAGGGGGGCGGTCTCTTCGGGAGAATCCGCTTTTTCGCTTTCCTGATAACACGATTCGTCCACAGGGAGTAGGACAGTAAAGGCACTTCCCTTGCCAGGTATCGAGGCCACACGGATCTCTCCGTGATGTAGATTTACCAGCTCTTTGACGATGAACAACCCCAGTCCTACCCCGCTGATGAGGGGTGACTCATTCTGACTGACCTGGTAGAAGCGGTCGAAGATCTTTTCAAGATGTTCCTTATCGATCCCTTTACCCGTATCCGTAACGATGATCTTCAGGGCCTTGCATTCGTTGAGCCTGCCCGGCTTGACCTCGATGTGTATTTTCCCTCCCTTATCCGTGTATTTCACGGCATTGGAGATCAGGTTCCACAGGATCTTCTCGACCTTCTTGGGATCGACGAAAACCTTTTCTGTGATTTCATTATGAATCGTGTAGTCGATGCCTTTCTTTTCGCATCGTTGTACGAACGACTCGAAAATGGTATTGACCACGGGGGCGATCTCCGTCTCTTTTACTTTCAGGGGCAACTGATTCTGTGTGATCTTTCGGAACTCCAGCAGGTCCGTGTTGAGTTTGTAGAGGCGTTCCGTGTTCCTTTTGATGATGTTCAGCTTTTTCAGTTGCTCGTTGGAAAAATGTCCATTCTCCAGAAGGTCGCTCAACGGTCCGGCGATCAGTGTGGCGATCGTTTTCAGATCATGGGCGATACTGGCAAAGAAGCCGATCTTTTTTTCGGTGACCTCATGTTCGTGCTTGGCCTTGTATTTTGCCAGATCCAGTTCCATCTTCAGTTTCAGACGTTTTTTGTAAAAATTGAAGACCAGCCCGATGATGGATAAGATCATGACCAGATACATGAGATAGGCCCACCATGTTTTATACCAGGGAGGGAGGATCACAATGGTGAGTCGGGTGGGTCTCTCCTGCCAGATGTTGCTCTTGTTGGTGCTTTTCACCTCGAAGACGTATGTGCCCGGCGGCAGGCTCGTATAGGTGGTGTGGTTGCTTTCCCCCAGATAGATCCACTCGTCCTCCAGCCCCTTCAGACGATAGGCAAAGTTGTTGTATTTGGGAAGATGATTGTCTTTGGTAAAGAACTTGATGGTGAAAGAGTTCCTTTTGTAAGGCAAGACCAGTTCCCGGGTTTCTTCGAGGGGGACCTTCAAGAAATGTGGATCATCCAGGCTTTTTATACTCTTGTTCTGGAACAGGATATCCGAGATGATCACCTTCACCTGGGAAGTGTCTACTTTGACTTTCCGGGGTTCAACGATGACAAAACCTTTGCTGCAGCCGAAAAGGATGTTCCCGTCGGGAGTGATTGCCGAGGTGCGGGGCGAGAATTCATTGCACGCCAGGCCGTGGCGCGTATTGAAAACCTGAACCTGCCCGCTCTTCATGTTCAATTTGATAATGCCGGCGATCGAGCTGATCCACAGGTCTTTGTTGTCAACAGACTCCAGACGCAGAAGGGTGTTGGTGGGCAACCCGTGGTTTACGTCCCACCGGGCTGAGAGTGCCCCTCCCTGAGAATATTTTAATAACCCTTTGTTGCGGGTGGCAATCCAGTAGTTTCCCTGGGGATCCTGATAAAAGTCGTTTAACACTTCATTGGATAACTTTTTATTGATCTCCGGTGCCAGGTTGTACAAGATGTTCTCCTTGGGAAGATATTGATACAATCCGGAACGGTTGATCAAAGCCACGATCTGACCCAGATGGTTTTTCCGGATCGACATCACCTGACGTAACTTTTTGCTGTCAGGGAATTTTACCAAGGACGACCGGTCTTTGTCAAGATCATACCGCACCAGGAATCTTTCTTTGTTCAACGAGGCGAACAGAAAACTTTTTCCGCCGAGATCGAACCCGGAAACGATCTTCTGCATCCCTCCCAGATCGCTTCCTGTCGGGGCGAACGCCCTGAGGAACCGGAAGTCTTCGGAGTATTCCCCTGCCAGCCCGTCATACGTGCCGATCAAGAATGTGCCTTTATGACCTTTGAGGATCGTCCTCACTTTTGTTCCTTTCAGTTCTTTGTATAACCGGTCGGCGGGAATGTTCCTGAAGTGTCCCTTTTTCCTGTTCCAGATCGAGATGCCGTAGTTGGTACCCAGAATATACTTCCAGCCCTCGATGTATACGGCACTTCCTTCTTTGGCCACCAGAGAATTTTTACCGGCATGATCCGGAAGGAGATTGATGAAAGGCATCTCTTCTTCGATGATACAAAGCAGTCCGGTGCCATAGGTGGCCAGCCACAGCATGTTTTGTCCGTTGGTGTAGATGTCGTAAATGGTGTTGCTCGGTATTAAGGATTCTTTTCCGGTTTTTTCAATGAAATGGTCGATCGGGTGCAGTTGCTTATCCAGCACAAAAATACCGTTTCCGTCAGTGGCGATCCAGATCTGGGAGTGAAAAGTTTCAATGTCGTGAACGGGATGATGGTTGTCCACCGTCACACGTTTTATCAACGTATCCCCCTCGATCACATAGATACTTCCGTTGGGGGTGGCAGCAAAAAGATATGCCCCCACCTGCTTGATGAGATCGAATGTTTTTCCTTTCAGAAACACTTCCTGGCTGAAAGTGTTTTTGATTCCTCCCAAACCGCTGTTCGGGCAGTACCAGATCCCACGGTCGGTCACCGTATAACACCCAATGTTCCCGAACGGTGTGGTCTCCGGTTTTCGGTTCGCGATCTTCCAGAGTTTCTTTCCGAGGAGAAAAAAGACCGTATCCCCCGAAAGGGTAAGTTGGTGGGCATATCCCTTTTGTACGTAAAGAAAACGGTCATGCAGACGATCGTACCTGAACAACCCTTTGTTCGCGCTCACCCAAAGGTCGTTGTTCCGGTCGATGATCAATCCGTTGATATTTTCCCCTGCCAGGGAGTCGTATGAGTGAAAAGAGTATCCGTCGAACTGTGCCAGTCCGTTTTTCGTTCCCACCCAACCGTATCC
>JAMOUS010000296.1 GCA_027067975.1 Bacteroidales bacterium
TGGCCTGTATGAAAGCGGTCTCATTGCGGCTCAGGTCGGATGCGTCCTCGCCGGGTGCGGCGTACGGGGCCAGGGCATAATCGTGAAAGTCCAGTTTCTCCTCTTTAGGATGATCGTTGGTGATCGCGAAAAGCCGGGCATCACCTTCCTTGTAATCCGGCAGGCCGAAGAGACCCCGCGAGACATGGGTGCCATGGGAGGTGTGCTGATAGGCGATGTGCAAGGTGGTACGTGCCTTGTCGATGTATTCCACGGGAATCGAGCGAAGTACCGCCTCTTTGGCGACGGTGTGACCGGCAATGAATGTCGTGCCTCCGGGAAGATCGGGGGAAGGAGTATCTTCCTTTCCGCAGGAAAACATGAACAACGAAAGAAAGATCACGAAGAGAGGGATGGAAAGGTTCCGTTTCATGAGAAAAAGGATTGGTTTTTAAAGAGAAACGGAAAGATCCCTTTCAGTGTTACAGAATTATCCCTTTTTCTTTTTCCGGATCAGGTCGCTGGCACGCGATTCTTCGCCCCGGATGATCCTGCGGATGTTCGAGCGGTGGGTCCAGATGAGCAGGAGCGCTACGAAGATGGCAAAGATTCGCAGCGAGAGATAGGGTGAGGGCAGGATGAACCATACGGTCACGGGGAACATCGCCCCGGCGATCATCGAGCTTAGCGAGACATAGTTGAACAAGAATACCGACACGATATAGGCTGCAAGACTGATCAGCGTGGCCTCCGGTGCGATGGCCAGCGCCACACCCAGGAAGGTGGCCACCCCCTTGCCTCCCTTGAAACGGGCATAGATGGGGAAGATGTGCCCTGTGGCGGCAGCCAGTCCCAGCAGCAACTGGCGGATCATGTATACCTCAGAGGGAGGGGAAGGAAGCAGGTGGGTCCATGTGGCCAGCCGCACCGCCGCCCAGCCCTTGAAAGCGTCGAACAGCAAGACCACCACGCCGGCCTTCCAGCCCAGCACACGGAAAGTGTTGGCCGCACCCGCATTGCCGCTGCCGTGTTCCCGGATGTCCAAGTGGAAAAACACTTTGCCGATGATGATCGATGAGGGGATCGAACCGATCAGATAGGCTGCGACGATCAGCAGCAGGAACAGGGAAGCCTCCATTCTCTTGTCATCGTTGGTTCGTTACAAAGTAAAAAAAAAATTCACCACATCGTCCCCCGGGGGACGATGCAAAAAAAGAGGGTCTCCCGGCGGAAGACCCTCAAAAATTCCTTAAGCCTTCGGAAGAGAGCCCTAGAAAAGGTGCATGTTGTCGAGAACATCCATCACCTCACGTACGGCTTTGGCCGAGGTGTTGAGCAGCTCGCGTTCCTGGTCGTCGAGCTCGACCTCGATGATCTCTTCAATGCCGTTGCGGCCCAGCTTCACCGGCACGCCGATGTAGATATCTTTCAGGCCGTATTCGCCGTTGAGGTATGCACACACCGGAAGGATGCGTTTCTGGTCCATGACGATCGATTCGACCATCTGGGCCACGGCGGCGCCGGGTGCATACCATGCCGAAGTGCCCAGCAGCTTGACGATCTCACCGCCACCCTTTTTGGTACGTTCAACAATGGCATCAAGTTTCTCTTTGTCCATGAACTGGGTTACGGGGATCCCGGCGATGGTGGTGTAACGCGGCAGCGGAACCATCGAGTCGCCATGACCGCCCATCAGCAGGGCCTGGATGTCTTTGGGCGAGACGTTCAGCTCCTGCGCGATGAATGCACGGTAACGGGCCGTGTCGAGCACACCAGCCATGCCGAAGACCTTCGAGGTGTCCTTCTTCGAAGCAAGATGCGCCGTGTATGACATCACATCCAGCGGGTTGGTCACTACGATAATGATCGCGTCGGGCGAATATTTCATTACATTCTCCGTGACCGATTTCACGATGGCGGCGTTGGTGCCGATCAGGTCGTCACGGCTCATGCCCGGCTTACGCGGCTTGCCCGAAGTGATCACCACCACTTCCGAACCTTCCGTCTTGGTGTAGTCGTTCGTGCTCCCGGTGATGCGCGTGTCGAACATCTGTACGGGGGCCGACTCCCACATGTCGAGAGCCTTGCCTTCGGCCTGGTTCTCTACCACGTCCAACAGGACGATCTCATTGACGATGTCTTTCTCTGCCAGGACATTGGCTACGGTGGCGCCAACGTTCCCTGCTCCGATGACTGATACTTTCATGACGTTACTCCTTTTTTATGGTTATGGTTCAACAAAAGACATTGTTCTCTTCTTAAAGTTTTGCCCACTCCTGGGCATCGACGACGGCCATGGCCGTGACGTCGACAATCTCCTGCACCGAGCATCCCATTTGCAGCACGTGGATCGGCTTGCCGATGCCCATCAGGATCGGTCCGATGGCCTCCGAGCCACCGATCTCCTGGAGCATCTTGTAAGCGATGTTCCCGGCGTTCAGGGAGGGGAAGATCAGCGTGTTCACCTTGTGGTCGACCAGCTTTGAGAAGGGGAAGATACTTTTCTGCAGCGAATCGTTCAGGGCGAAGTTGGCCTGCAACTCGCCGTCGACGATCAGGTCGGGATGGTCGCGGTGCAGGATCTCCACCGCCCGGCTCATCGTCTTCGGCGAATCACCCCGTTGTGCCGACCCGAAGTTGGAGTAGGAGAGAAGGGCGATGTGCGGTTCGATATTGAACTTCGTCACCTGCTCGGCTGTAAGCAGGGTGATGTCCACCAGCTCCTCGGCCGTGGGGAGGATGTTCACCGTGGTGTCGGCGAAGAAGAAAGGTCCTTTCGGTGTCATCATGATATACATCCCCGCAATGGTACGTACCCCCGGCTTGGTGCCGACGATCTGCAACGCCGGCCGGATAGTGTCGGCATACTTGCTCTCGTATCCGGAAATGAAAGCATCCGCATCACCCAGCTCCACCATCATCACCCCGAAATAATAAGGATTGTGGATCAAGCTCTCCGCCTCGTCAAGGGTGACCCCCTTGCGCTGCCGCTTGTCGAACAGGACTTTGGCATACCGTTTCCGCACCTTGGCTTCCAGTGAAGAATGCGGATTGATGATCTTCACCTTATCCAGTTCGAGGTTGTTCTCTTCGATGATCTTTTTGATCTTCTTGGTGTCCCCCAACAGGATGGGTTTGGCGATACCTTCCTGGTAGACGATCTCGGCAGCCTTCAGCACGTTGAAGTTGTCGGCATCGGCGAAGACGACGCGTTTGGGCGATTTCTTCGCTTTGTTGGTGATGAACCGGATCAGCTGGTTGTCGTTGCCGAGGCGCTTGTTGAGCTCGTTGCGGTAGGCGTCCCAGTCCTTGATCTTTTTGCGGGCCATCCCGCTGTCGATGGCAGCTTTGGCCACCGCCGGCGCCACGGTCGAGATGAGGCGCGGGTCGAGGGGTTTGGGGATGATGTATTCCCGCCCGAAAGTAAGGTTTTTGGTGTTGTAGGCGATGTTCACCACCTCCGGTACCGGCTGTTTGGCCAGTTCGGCCAGGGCCTTGGCGGCGGCGATCTTCATCTCCTCGTTGATGGCCCGCGCCCGGACGTCCAAAGCTCCCCGGAAGATGAAGGGAAACCCCAGTACGTTGTTGATCTGGTTGGGATAGTCGGAACGGCCTGTGGCAAAGATGATGTCTTTCCGTGCCGCGATGGCCTCTTCATAAGTGATCTCCGGCACGGGATTGGCCATGGCAAAGACGATCGGGTCTTTCGCCATGCTCTTCAGCATCTTGGGTGTCAGCACCCCCGCCACCGACAGCCCCAGGAAGACATCCGCCCCCTTCAGGGCCTCTTCCAGGGTCTTCACATCGTCCCGGTCGGTGGCAAACATCTGCTTGTACTTGTTGAGATCCTTGCGCTTCTTATGGATCAAACCCCGGCTGTCGAACATCAGGATGTTCTCCTTCTTCATCCCCATGGCCATGTACAGCTTGGTACAGGAGATCGCTGCGGCACCGGCACCGTTGACCACCATCTTCAGGTCTTCGATCTTTTTGCCGTTGATCTCCAAGGCGTTGATGAGCCCGGCGGCCGAAATGATGGCCGTGCCGTGCTGGTCGTCGTGCATCACGGGAATGTCGAGCTCGGCCTTCAGCCGTTCTTCGATCTCAAAACATTCCGGAGCCTTGATGTCTTCCAGGTTGATCCCCCCGAAGGTGGGGGCGATCAGCTTGACCGTCTCGACGAACTTGTCCACATCCTTCGTATCGATCTCGATGTCGAAGACATCAACGTCGCCGAAGATCTTGAAAAGAAGACCTTTCCCTTCCATCACCGGCTTGCCGGCCAAAGGACCGATATCCCCCAAGCCCAACACCGCCGTGCCGTTCGAGATCACCGCCACCAGATTGCCCTTGGCCGTGTATTTGAACACATCTTCGGGTTTTTTGTGGATCTCCAGGCAGGGTTCCGCCACACCCGGCGAATAGGCCATCGAAAGATCACGTTGGGTGCTGTGCGGTTTGGTGGGGATTACTTCGATCTTTCCCGGACGCCCTTTACTGTGATATTCAAGAGCATCCTTTTTGCTTATCTTGGACATGGTTTCTCGTTTTTTGGGTCCATCGGACCATTTTTCCTGATTACAAAGCTAAAAATATTTGACACTTGTCGGTATGATAAAAACCATCCTTAGGATATGTTATACGATACTTTTTCGGGAGGAAGGTTGTAAAACATATCCCCGGACGATACAACATTTTGACATTTGTAATATTTTTACGTTCCGGCTGAGCAAACGTTTTACTGAAAAGATTCCATAACCAATAAAAACAAACGATTATGTCCAACATTAAGAAGAAATTGCAGGAAAAGATCGAGGGCTGGCGT
>JAMOUS010000297.1 GCA_027067975.1 Bacteroidales bacterium
CAGCGTGGCGGTGTGGAACGTGAGGGTGAGGGTGTCGTGCGTACGACCGTATATGCTGCTGAATGCTCCGGGGAAGAGGGTGAGACGGTATCTCGTGCCTTCCTGCCACTTGCAGTGGAGATAAAAACGCCGCAAATGGAACGTGTCCTTTTCGAGATGGTACGCCTGCCTGTATTCCAGGGTGTCCTCGATCCTCATGAAACGGATGCGGGAGGTGTCGGGCGGAAGTACCGGCTCCGAGGTGACCAGCAGCAGGTCGGTGTTGAGATCCTGAACATTGCGCGACAGGGAGGAAGAGAGGATGAGCTTACGTTCCGTGCTTTTCTTCTTTTTGTTCTTCCCTCCTTTTTTGGGTTTGGTACGGAGGGCCACTGTATCGCGGGTGGTGACCCTGGTGCCGGTGGAGTCGAGCATCTCGTAGGCTACCACCAGCCGGAGTTTTTCTTTCTTGGCAAGGGTGGTGTCGGTGATCCATAGGGCGAGGGTGTCGCCCGTGATGGAAGGCTCCCGCATCTGCCATCCGGTGAGCGAGGTGTCGGCGAGGGCGACAGTCGCCTCCGGCGCCGGCATGTTGAAGATGAAATAGAGGAACCACGGCTCGGGACGGTCGTAGCTTTTCAGGTACTGTTGTTCGGCTTCTTCGCGGAAGAGGCGCAGACGGAAAGAAAGGCCCGGCGCGTGGTAGATGCTGTCGGTGACCAGGCTGTCAGGGAAAGGGTTGAAAGCAGGGCTCGGCATGACACAGATCACTGTGTCCAGGAAGGCGACCTCGTCGCTGCCGGGATCGTAGCGATAGTTCATGTTCCCGTCCACCAGGGCATAGAGGCGGAAAGTGTCGGCCTTGAGGTTCTTCAGCAGGAACATGCCGTAAGGGTTGGCCTTGCTGACGTAGAGGGGTTTTTTCACGAGGGGGGCGCTGTCGGCCAGATCGTCGTAAAGCATCACCAGCGCCTCCTCCGGCGCGGTAAGATCGCGTGCCTCAAGCACCTGACCGTGTACCTGCAGCGAGTCGAGCTCGGGACCCGTGGAGAAAACATAGGTGAAGTTGTCCAGGATGTTGCCCTCGTTCAGGTCGCGGATGGCGTCGGCAAAGTTGAAAGTGTAAGTGGTGTTGGGCAACAGGGTGTCGGCGATCTTGATGACCAGTCCTTTGCCCTTCAGCCGCACCAGCGGCTTCTCCTTCAAAGGGGGCGAGACGATTAGTTTCTTGTTCACCTGTTCCAGGACGATGAACTCGTCGAAACGGATCTCGATGCTCTTGCCGTGGAAGTTGACCGAGTAATTGGGCGGGTCGGATTCGACCACCTTGGGGGGATAGATGTCCTTGGGCCCCCCCGGCGGCGCTCCCACACGCGCACAGGCCGCCACAGCCGCCAACAATACGATACGCAATACCGGTGAAAGAAGATGTTTTCGCATATCCGGTGGGAAAGATACAAACTTACGAAGATTCGGCATACCGTATGCAAAATTTCCCCTGCAACGTTGCAGGAGAAAAGAGATCCGTTCGAAGACAACGGAAAAAATGTGTAAGTTTGATGAAAAATTTTCGGCCATGGTATTCAATGTGGTGCATTGGAATGTCGATCCCGAGATCTTCCGGATCGGCAAGTTCGCGGTCAGATGGTACGGACTGCTCTTTGCCAGCGGGTTTTTGTTCGGGTATATGATCATGGCAAAGATGTTCCGCAAGGAGGGGGTTCCGCTGGAGATCCTCGACAAGCTCACCCTGTACGTGGCGGTGGGCACGGTGGTGGGGGCCCGTCTGGGGCATGTCTGTTTTTACGAACCCTCCTACTTCTGTGCTCATCCCGGTGAGATCCTGAAGATCTGGCACGGCGGTCTGGCGAGCCATGGCGCGGCCATCGGCATCCTCCTGGCCTTGTGGTTGTTCAAGAAGAAGACCGGCTATTCGTTCCTCTGGACCATCGACCGGGTGGTGGTAGTGGTCGCCCTGGCGGGGTTCTTCATACGCATGGGCAACCTGATGAACTCGGAGATATATGGTGTGCCCACCTCCTTGCCCTGGGGGTTCATCTTCGAGCGCAACCACGAGACCGTCCCCAAACATCCCACCCAGATCTACGAGGCGCTCTCCTACCTGCTCATCTTCTTCTACCTGCGGTGGGTCTATTACCGCCGCGACGGCAAGGTGCCGGAAGGCCTCCTTTTCTCGCTCTTCCTGATCCTCATCTTCACGGCCCGTTTCTTCATCGAGTTCATCAAAGAGCCGCAGGAGGCGTTCGAGCAGGCCCTCCCCCTCGACATGGGCCAGATCCTGAGCATCCCCTTCATCCTGGCGGGGGTGGCGTTGCTGATCTATGTGCGGAAAAAGGAAGGAAAGTCGTAAGCATTTTACCAGAGGCGTTCCGGAACGTATCATAGAGAAAAAGCTGATGGAGGAAAAAGAGTTCCGGCGCATCCTGGGTAAGGCAAAAAAGGGGGATACCAAGGCGTTCCGCCGGCTGATGGAGGCCTATTATGCTTTTGTCGAGCGGGTGGTGGGACGGCTGGTCCTGCGGCGGGAAGATGCCGAGGAAGCGGTGCAAGACACCTTCGTGAAGATGTGGAGGGGCTTGGCTTCCTTTGATGAGTCACAGCGTTTTACGACATGGTTGTACCGCATCGCCGTGAACACTTCCCTCGATCTCCTGCGCAGGGAACATAGACGGATCGAACCATACGAGCCGCATGAAAAAGGGATGATCGATCTTTCCGGGGCCGATGCGCCCCTGCTCCGTGACGAAGCCTGGCAGCTCTATCGCCGTCTGGCCGCAAGCCTTACCCCTCGCCAACGCGAAGTATTCGTCCTGCGCGACCTCGAAGGCCTCTCCCCCGACGAGGTGGTGCGGATCACCGGCATGACGTCCGACCAGGTGAAAAGCAACCTCTACCACGCCCGGAAAAAGATGCGGGAAAAGATCATAAGCCATGAAAGAAAAGAATATCTGTGAAACGATCGAACCGCTCATCTACCTGTGGGTGGGCGGAGAATTGACAGAAGAAGAACGGCAACGTGTGCGTGCCCATGTGGCGGAATGCGAACACTGCCGCCGGCTGTACGAGGAGGCGAGGGAGAGCCGGGAGCGCGTCCGTAAGGCTGGAGAGTCCCCCCCTCCTGCCACCGACAAGACGAAGGTGATCGAGGGCGTGATGAACATTGTCGAAGCGGAAAAAGAAAGCCGCTCCCCGGCGGGGAACCTCCTGCGGGTGATTAGGGGATTGGCCTCTGCTGCTGCCGTCGCCCTGCTGGCCCTTTTCCTTTATCAAACCCTCTGGACAGGCAGAGGCCGCCTGCCGCGAAACATCGTCCGCCAGGAAAAAACGCCTTCCACAGAGTGGGAACAGCTCAAAAAATACAGAACCTTGTTCGGGGATAATGAGACGGCCGCCGGAATCGTCCCCTTTGAGAAGATCCTGGCCAAAGGCTCTAAGACCCCGACCTCTTCAAACGAAAACGAATAAATGATTGAATCATGAAAAAAAAGAAGATCCTCAAGCCGTTCTTGTTCCTCGTTCTCGTGCTCTTCCCTTCCTGCATCTCCGATGAGGTGGTGACCACCCGTTTTCGTCCCGACGGCACGCTGGTGCGGGAGGTGGAGTTTTTCAGCGACCGGGAGCAGTTCGATCCCGGGGAGCTGGCGACGCCGGTCGATTCGACCTGGAAGATCCGCGTCGTGCGGGATACGGTCGATACCTCCCGCTACCGGGTACGGGCTTCGAAAGAATATGCCGGCGTGGAAGAACTGAACGCGGACTACCGTAACATCCCCACAACCCTTGAGGGCGTGAAACGGGAAGTGTCGTTTGAGAAAAAGTTCATGTGGTTCTACACCTTTTATTATTACCAGGAGACCGTCTACACTCCCTTTTCCGGTGTACCGGTGCGGAATTATCTGACGGAAGAGGAGCTTGCCTTTTTACAGCGCAATGCCGGTCGGACAGGATTCGGGCTCCTTCCCCTTTCCGACATCGATGAGCCGTTGGACGCAAGCGATCTGCGCTATCTGCCACCCTCCCTGCAGGGGGAAGACACGGCTGCGCTGAAGGATTATTACGTTCGTGTGCAGCAACGGTTCCGCACCTGGATGGCCGACGCCTTCTTCCATCTCTGGTGGCAGGGTATGGAAAAGGTGGTGACGGAACATCCTGGCGGCGCCTTCACCCCCGCCCGGCTCACCGCAGAGAGGGACACGCTCCGCCGGCTCTATCGCAAGGTTTTCTTCAACCTTTTGGGTGACGACCTCCTTTCGCAATACTTCCGGGAACGTTTCGGCCTCTCCCCCGACACGCTGATGACAAAGTATGCGAAGGTGTTCGAGAGATACAATGACCTGGCGGAGAGCAACCTTCTCTTTACGGCGTATGAGAACAGGGTGGTGATGCCGGGGAAAGTCTTCGACACCAATGCCGACGAGGCCGAGGATGAGGTGCTCTCCTGGTGGGTGGGTGCCGTGCGGTTTCTGCCCGGCGACATGGACATGTTCGCCGCTTCGCGTGTGCCCAACTATTGGGCCTGGGCCGTTGCGCTGATGATCGTTATCTTTGCCGTGATGATGTTCATCATTCCAAAAAAGAAAAGATGAAAGAAAGTGTTGTTGACAGGTTTTTGCGGTATGTGCAGGTAGACACCCAGTCGGACGAACGTTTTTCGACGGTGCCGAGCACGGAGAAGCAGTGGGTGCTGGCCCGTATGCTGGCAGAGGAACTGAAAGCGCTGGGTCTGGAGGATGCCGGGGTCGACGAACACGCCTATGTGATGGCCACCCTGCCCGCCAACGACGGAGGGGAGGGACCCGTG
>JAMOUS010000298.1 GCA_027067975.1 Bacteroidales bacterium
CATGAAACGGGCTTGTTTGAGCTCGAAGATATCCTTTTGGGCATTCTCCAGGTATTGCCGCAGCACATATTTGGAGAAGGGGACAAGCGTATTGCTCACCGGCCAAACTGCCGGATCATTTTCCCAGCGGTACAGCACCTCCAGATCCTCAGGCTCGGGAGCCCGTAAACGCACGTTTTTGCCTCTCATGGTATCACAGTGGGGTCGTCAATGCTGGGGTTTGTCCTCCGAATCGCTGTACACCTTTTTGACAAAAACATCGGGATAACCCTTGCGCAGGATCTCCAACCGGGCTTTCTTGGCTTCCTCCAGGGTCTTGTACTGACCGTAGGTGTACCGGTAGAAAGCATCTTTGCCATGGAGGATCACCACATTGTCAAGGTCCTTGAAATAGGAGACATCCACCGGTTTCAGCAGGGCCATCAATTGTACGGTATAGTAGAGCACTTTTCTTCCTTGTTTGTCCACATAATCCGGATTTCTCACCATCACGTTGGTGATGACCTGCAAGGAGTCGGGAGAGACGGTGGGGAGGGCGGGAAGGGGGGCATGGATCACCGGGGCCACCCACGAGGTGTCTTTTTTCAGAGACAGATCGAGATAGATCTCTTGGCTGGCAGCATCCTCCTGCACCGGCAGGGCTTCGCTGTGGGGCAAGACCCCTTTGCCGGTGGCCTTGAGGAGGTAGTGTCCCGGCTTCACACGGAAGAAATACCACCCGCTGCGCAGATTGGGCCGGCTGATGTCTGTGGTGTCGCCTCCTACCGTATCGATCAGCGTAACGCGTATGTTGGGGAACAACTCCGTGTCAGGCACACTGTCCACCGTGACAAGGCCTTTCACCTCGAACCACGGCTCTTCTTTCTTGCCTAGGAAGTCCAGACGATAAATGTTGGTCTCTTTGTATCCGTTGTCGAGTGATTTGTATCCCGAACGACCGTTCTGCCAGGGCTGGAAATGCAGGTCATTGTCGGTAGTGTTGAGGGGGTAACCTACATTTTCGGGCTTCGACCATCCGTCACCCTTTCGCCGTGATACGAAAATGTCATAACCGCCCATGTTGTAATGCCCTTCCGAAGAAAAATAAAGGAGCGAGTCGTTCATGGTGATGAAGGGGGTGTTCTCGTTGTATTTTGTATTGATCACCGGTCCCAGGTTGGTGGCGGGACCCCAGTCGCCCCCCTCCTCACGGTGCGAGACATAAATGTCCAGTTTGCCATGTCCTCCTTCACGGTTGCTCGTGAAGTATAAGGTTTTGCCGTCCCGGCTGATGGAGGCATGCGATTCGTAAAATTTTGTGTTGATGTTCTTGTTCAGTTTCTCGATCTTCGACCAGGTATCGTTCGTGAGACGGGTGACATAAATATTTCCCACAAAATTGTCGATCTTGTACACGTAGAGTTCGGTACCGTCGTAGTTGAGGCACGATGAGGAACAGTCTTTTTCCGACCCGATCTCGTCAGTGATATCGCGGGGAGGCATCCAGCGTCCCCGGACCTTGCGTGTGTAGTAGATGATCAGATCCTCTCCGAAATAGGCGGTGAACACCAAAGTGTTGCCGTCACCCGATATTACGGGGTTCTCGTTGAGAGAGGAGAGGTTGATGGTGTCGCCAAGATTGGTCTTTCGCATGGCGATGGGGGAGGCCATGAGTTTCTTGGCATTCTCACAGGCAATGATCTGCTGATCGACGAAATCGGCATTGATCATCTCTTTGCCCGAAGAGAGTTGTTCCTTGAAATATTTGTATGTCTCAATGGCTTTGTCCAACTGGTTGTTCACCCTGTAGGCATTGCCGAGTTGGAAAAACACATCGAGCGGAGCACGGGTCTCATTGAACGAACTTTCATTGGCGTCGTAACTGGCATTCTTTGCAGCCGCTTCCAGATAGGGGATCGCTTTATCTTTTTCGTGCGGGGTGTTTAAGTAACATACGCCGATCTTGTAGGCAATGTTGGCATTGTTCGGCATCATCTGATAGATGACCAGATAAAGGGGTGTGGCCAGCTCATATTCTTCGTAAAGGAAATGCGATTCGGCTTCCTTGAAGAACTCCTTCAGTTCGGTGCGGCTTTGGGCCTTCCCCCACGGGATGAACGACATCCACAGGAAGAGCAGCAACGGAACAACTCTGGCAACCTTCATGGTCATTGATCGTTCGTATTAAGCTTATATTCGTACAAGTAGTTACCCGACGAGGAGTAATATCTGAATGTTTTCGTGGAAGGATCATACAAGATCCGGATGAGGACATCGCCCGTGCCCTTGTCCCGGATCAAGATCTCATACTTTTTCGTGGGATCCATCTGCTGTCCGTGCATCTCTACCGTCCCCTCGTAGATGCGTGTTTCCGGTTTTTCATTGGGGATGATCTCGACACGGTAAATGTCCTTCTTCCCGTATCCGTCATCCCGGATAAGCGCCATGTAGCCCGCCAGGCCGTTCCGTACAGGGAAGAAATAATCGTTGTCCCCGGTGGTGTTCACCGGATAGCCGATATTGGCAGGGATATCCCAGCCGGACCCCTTCCGCACGGAATAGAAAATGTCGTATCCTCCCATGTTGTAATGGTCCTCTGAAACAAAAAAAAGCTTTTTCCCGTCATCGGAGAGATATGGCGCATCCTCGTTGAAGGGCGTGTTGATGGTCTTCCCGAGGTTCTCTGCCGGACCCCATTCTCCGTTGCTTTGGAGCCGGGATCGGTAAAGGTCCAACTTACCGTACCCCCCCCTGCGGTTGCTGGAGAAATAGAGAATCTTTCCGTCGGGTGACAGGCTGGCATGGGCTTCGGCACGACCCGAGTTGATATTGTCATTGAGCGGCTCCATCTTGGTCCAGAAACCATCTTTCCAACGGCTGATGTAGATGTCCCGATCGTTCCCCGCACCCTTGACCAGATAAAGCGTTTTTTTGTCTGTGGAAATGTCGCTGGGATAAGCGTCCCCGTCAGAACCCACCTGGGGGGTGATGTTTACCGGGGCGGTCCAGTTTCCTCCCTCACGCCGCGACATGAAGATGGCGTTGTAGAATTTCAGTTCCGTCATGTAGATCAACACCGTCTCGTCGCGCGAGACCACGGGATAGTAGTTGTCTGTGGAAGTGTTGATCGGTTTCCCCAGATTCTTTTCTTCCACCTCTACCGGGATGTCCTGGATGATCTTGGCCTTCTCGCACGACTTGATCGCATTTTCCACAATCGTACGATTGTATTTGTCATCAAAATCGGGTAAGTTGAGAAAACGGTTGTATGCCTCCAATGCCTTATCCAGTTGATTGTCGATGCGGTATGCATCCCCCAGATAAAAGATTGCATATTCCGGAGCTTTTGTCTCCTTCGGCGACCGTTTCTTATATTTCGGGTTGATATCTTTTACCGCTTTTTCCAGAAAAGGGATCGCCTTCGGCTCCTCTCCCGGGATATGGAGATAACATACCCCGATTTTGTAGTCCAGGTTGGCATTCTCATAAGGTGTTCCGATCAGTTTACGATAGTTGTACAGGGCCTCTTGATAATCTTCGCTGAAAAAGAAAAAGTCGCCGTCTTTCAAGGCTCCCTCCAATTCGCCGGTTTGTTGAGCCTCGGCAGTGAGAAAAGAGGTGATGATCAGCAGGAGGCTTATGAAGGGAATGATCCTCATAATCGAGTGTCGCAATATTTATATTACTTCAAATTTAAGAAAATAATCCTAAAATCTATTACTTGTTACGTAAAAGGGGTCGCTAGGGTTATCCCCGGTGGGGGTTACTTTTTGTATCGCAGGGTCGGTGGCACATCCTGAACCACAATGATCCCGGTGGCGTCGGCTCCCTGGAACAGGTAGGTGGCACGCCGGTTGTACGCTCTTCCGCGAGGGTTGTCAGTGCCGTCGGCGTTGGTGTTGAGGGCTACGGGACGGCGTTCGCCGTAACCTTTTACGGTCATCCTGTCGGAGGAGATCCCTTTTCGCATCAGATACTTCCGGACGGCCTCGGCGCGACGAAGGGATAACCGCATGTTGTATGCATCACTGCCCCATGCGTCGGTGTGTCCTTCGATCACTATTTTTACTTCTTGCAGCGTATCCAGGATCGCTGCGAGGCTGTCGAGTGTGGCACGGGCGGTCGCGGTGAGCGCATAACTGTCAAAGGCAAAATAGACCGGCCGGATCCGGTAGATCCTTTTTTCTTTCTCCGCTGCCGGCAGACGTTTTACATTAAGGTTCAACTCATATTTCTTCTCCCCCGGTGGCAACGCCACGTTTTGGCTGCTCGTCTCAATGCCCTTTCCTCTGAGCACCAGTCGGTACTCTCCTGCCGGGAGTTGCAGCCGGAAACGACCCGACTCATCTGCAACCACCGTTGCTACCTGCTCTCCTGTGGTCGTGCGGGTGACAATGGCCTCCACACCTGGCGGAAGGGGTGTTCCATCTGCAGTGCGCAAACGACCTGTTACCGCCACCGGGCGGGGGTGAAGGGCGGAGAAGAACTCCACAGTAGTGATCGTCGCACGTTTAGGAGCCTTTACCGAATATTGCGTGAAATACCCCAGATATCCTTCTTCCACTGGTACAAAGAAAAGATTGTCATCCGATGTGTTGGGAGGATGACCTATATTGCGGGGAGGGGACCAGTTTTTTCTCTCTTTGGAGGAGACGAAGATATCGTATCCTCCCATGGTGGCATGACGGTCGGAGCTGAAAAACAGTTTCTTTCCTCCGTCGGCAAGGATGGGTGAGCGTTCGTTGCCGGGGGTGTTGACGGGAGGGCCCAGAGGGATGATCTCACTCCATTCCCCTTCTTTGTTTTTGCGGG
>JAMOUS010000299.1 GCA_027067975.1 Bacteroidales bacterium
GGTAGTCGGCCAGGCCGGAACCGTCGTTTCGGGGGATCTTGATCCGTTGTACGGGGAGGATCGCCTGTTCAAAGACATAATAGGGGTTGTAATAGACCATAGGTCCCTGGTCGGTACCCACCCAGATGTAACCATTGTGGTCACAGGTGAAGCAATAGAGCTGGTTGTGAGCATTGCCTTCTTGGTCGATGACGGGCATCCGTTTGGCCCGGTCGTCGGAAGGGTCCCCGGGAGTGTGACGGTCGTCAAAGACAAAGAGACCGTTGCCACGGGGGAGGAGGATCCATTTATAGTTGTTGTGGTCGATGAGGATATCCCCCAGTGTCATGTCGTGCAGGTATTTTCCGTAAGGCAGGCTTTGCCATTGTCCGTCGGGGGTCATGAAGGAAACGGGTTCCTGCACACTGCTGTTGGTCACCCAAAGGCGGTGGTCACGATCGAAGGTCATTCCGCCCACACGGACGAGGGATTGTCCGGGGAGGATGCTTTGAAGGGAGCTGTTCGTTTCATTGTAGATGGTTTCAATTTGATGATCCTTCAATACGATGATCCCGTCGTTCCAACTGGCAAGAAACAGCTTTGTTGGATCCACGGGGTCTGGGATCACGCGGACGATATCATGAAGATCATAGCGGATGAAGTCGGTCCAATGTTCTTCTTCCATTAAAAAGAGCATGGCCGGCGAGTAGAGCGGCGTCCAGGAGGCATCGTATCCTCCTCCGGTGATGGCCAAGGCTCCCGACCAGGCATGGATGGAAAAAACTGTTGAATAATAAGGACCTGCAGGGGTTGCTCCGTGATAGGTGTTTCCATCATTGCTATAAATCAGTCCGGCATCCCTGTCGGCCAGCCACAATGTGCCATTTTGGTCATATAAGGCGTCACGGATCGCTGAACTTCCAAAACCATACTCTTTCACATGTTTAACGAGGGAAATGTTTTGATCGTAAACAAAAAGCTGTCCCCCAGCCGCCAGTAGGAGCCGGGTTTTGTTGGAACGGATCTTGTCGATCCGCATTCCCGGTTGTGTGAAGAATGAATGCCAGGTTCCTTGCTCCATATAAAAAGCGGTGTCGGTTTCGGATGTGCTTGAATGAATTCCTGTAAAGAGATAAGATCCGAAGGATGCGACTGTGTGGATATGTGCCGAGGGGGTGGGAAGGGAAGTAACCTTTTTCCAGGCCCCGTACCAGACCAGATCCGGAGCATCTTTGGGGGCAGAATAAAGACCTGCGTCGGTTGCAGCATAAAAAGTGTCTGCGAAAATCGTCAGGTCATTGATGTTGAGGGGATTCCCGTTCTCTCCAATATAGTATGTGTCTTTGATCTCTTCCTTTTTCAGATCGACCACAACGATTCCGAAACTGCAAGATAGATAAGCGTATTCTCCTACTATGAAGATATTATGGATGGTCTTTTCCCCGGTCATAGGTTTTCGTAAGATGTCATTCATATTATGAATTCCGTCAGAACAGACGATATCGAGATTGGCGTTCGCATAAGCGATGATCATTTTTTCCACGGCAGGGGCATAGGCGGCAACGACCACCCCATGATCGGAAAGACCTTCTACTTTACTGAATGGGTGGAGCGAGAAATCCTCTTTTGTGATGTAAAAAAAGCCGCCTTCGGTGGCACAATATACGGCTGAAGAAGTTTCGGAAAGGGAGAGGGCATGTGCATAACTGTAATGGCTGTTCCATTGGCCCAATGATTGTCCGAGAATTGCGAATGGGTGCAAGAAGAAGAGAAGAAATGGAAAGAAGAGTGTCCGCATCCTGCATTTATTTCAGGGTGGTAAACTGTTCGTCCAGGAATCGGGTGAACCGGGCAAAGGCATGATAGCGGTGGGAGATCTTGTTTTTGATCGAAGAAGGAAGCTCGGCGAAAGTTTTTGTGTAACCGGCAGGGACAAATACCGGATCATAACCAAAGCCCTCTTTGCCGGCAGGTTTCGGAGAGATGGTCCCCTCTACGATTCCTTCAAAGAGGATCTCTTTGTTTTCCGGGGGGATGAATGCAATGACCGTCCGGAAGCGGGCTTTACGGTTGTGGATATTATTCAGTTCGGAAAGCAGTTTTTGAATGTTTTTCTTACTGTCTTTTTCCGGGCCGGCATATCGTGCGGAAAATACGCCGGGTCTTCCGCCGAGGGCCTCCACTTCCAAGCCGGTGTCATCGGCGAAAACCGGCAGGCCGGTCCGGCTGTGAACAAAACGGGCCTTGGCCAGTGCATTTTCTTCCAGCGTCTCATGGTCCTCGGGGATCTCTTCCCGGATTCCCACCTCTTCCAGGCTGAGGATATGAAACGCATCTCCGGCCATTTGTCGAATTTCTTTTAATTTATGTTTGTTATTGGTGGCAAAGACGATCTTCATGGCTTACACTTTTTAAAAAAGTAAACGGAACAAGGTAAAAAAACTTGTTCCGTTTGTTGTTGTATGTTGTAAGATTTTCTCTGGCAAAAAGACTCATCATCCGCCCATGGCAGAGAAACCTCCTACCCTCCGTAGTGAGGGATCGGGGTTGACGCACATCACCGGGATCTTTTCCTTGTTGGCGATGATGTGCTGTTCATCGGCCCCCAGGGCATAATCTGCGAGGGAGATGTCTTTGGTAGTCATCACCAGGATCATGTCGGCATCTACTTCTTTGGCAAAGTCGATGGTTTCCTGCCAGAATTTTTTCTTGCCGGGAGCAGTGTGGATCTCATAATCGATCCCTTTGCTGTCGAGAAATTTCTTTGTGAACAACAGGTTGTTACGGATCTTGTTCTGGAAAAGACGATCTTTGTAATTCTGTTTAAAAATGTAAAATTTGGTTTTGTAATACTTAGAGAGGTAATTGACCCATTGGATCTTTTCTTTGTTTTCACTTCTGAAGTCGATAGGGAAGACGATCTTTTCAAATCTTCTCTTTTCCGGAGGTGCCTGGACGATGATAAAGGGAACGGTAGAACTGACGATCACCTTCAGTGCATAGCTGCCGGTGATCTTCTGAATGCCTTTTCGTCCATGGGTGCCCATGATGACGAGATTGGCATCCACCTCGGCAGCGATCTCTCCGATATCCTTGAAAATGCTCCCTTCCCGCACAATATAGCGGGGTTTTATGAAATATTTTTTGAAAGTCTTTTCTGCAATTTCTTCACAACGTTTCTCGGCCAGGGGGATATCATCCTTGTCTTTCACGATGTGCACCAAAACGATGTCGTTTTCCATGATCGGGGCGATGACCACAGCATGCTCCAAGGCATAATCACCCACTTCAGTAAAGTCATGGGGGACCACGATGGTTTTTTCACTTTTTTCCATAGATCCTTTTTTGTTGGTTCACAATCCGTAATTTTAACTAAATTTGAGCGGGGCGAACTGAGGCCACCGATCAAGTTATGAAAATTTCCTTAAAGACAACGAATATAATACTAAATTTTTTATTTTTTATTTTTCTGATTGTTTTTCCTGTTTCGTTGTGGGCCGAAGACACGGGAAGGCTGCTCCAAATGCGGCCAGGATGTGTAAGGACGCTGGTGGTGGGAGAAGATACGTTGATCTGGGATTCTCGACTATTGACAGGAAAGCTGAAAGACCGTTTTTCTTATCACTACAACTATCTGGCGATCGAGCTGAACGACCAGGGGGAGGAAGAGGCTACCCGTTATCTTTTTCAACTGGAAGGAAGGCCCTTTTTGGGTAAGAATGTTCCCTTGCGTTATCCTTTTAAAGAATATACGAACCTTCCGCCGGGGCATTATGTTTTACGGGTTACGTTGGTGCGGGGAGAGAATGAAGAAACATGCCTGGTCTATCCGTTCCATATTTATCCGCCTTTTTATAAGACCCCTTTGGCCTATTTCGTATTTGCTGTGGGATTGATCTTGCTGATCTGGACGGTCTTCAGTGTGTGGAACTACAATTTCGCCCGGCAAAGATACCGCCTTGAAGGGATCATCAATAAGAGGACCGAAGAGCTGCTCAGGGAGAAGGATCGTACGGAGCAATTGCTGGCCAATGTCCTTCCCAAAGATACCGCCGACGAGATCAAAAGTACGGGAAAAGCCCGAAAGAAGAAGTTCGAGATGGTGACCGTCCTTTTCTCCGATATCCAGGGGTTTACCAAAATCGCCGAATCGCTCAATCCGGAAGTGCTCATCGACCAACTGGATCACTTCTTTTTTTATTTCGACTCGGTGGTCGAAAAATACAATATTGAGAAGATCAAAACCATCGGGGATGCGTATATGTGTGCCGGAGGCATACCTGAAAAGAACCGTACCAATCCGGTCGAGGTGGTGCTGGCGGCGCTGGAGATGCAGCAATACATGATCAACCTCAAGAAGGAGCTGATGGCCAAGAACCTGCCGGTGTGGGATATCCGCATCGGGATCCATACCGGCTCGGTGATCGCTGGGGTGATCGGACACAAAAGGCTCTCCTACGACATTTGGGGGGACACGGTAAATACTGCCAGCCGGATGGAGTCTTCCGGGGAGGCAGGAAAGATCAATATTTCCGGTTCGACGTACGAACTGGTGAAGGATTTTTTCATTTGTGAATACCGGGGAAAAATGCCGGTAAAGTACAAAGGGGAGATCGACATGTATTTTGTGGAGGGGATCCGGCCGGAGCTGGCAGAAGAGAACAAAACCACTCCCAACCGCGAATTTTTCATTCGCTTGCAAATGCTGCGGCTGCAAGATCTGGAAGATCATGTGATCGAAAAGCTGGAAAGAGAACTTTCTCCCAAGTTGCGTTTTCATAATCTCACCCACATTATCCATGTATATACC
>JAMOUS010000300.1 GCA_027067975.1 Bacteroidales bacterium
GCGTTTTCCACAGTTTTACCGGCACCCGCAAGGAAGCGGAACAGATCCTCGACATGGGATTCTTCCTGGGTATCGGGGGGATCGTCACCTTTAAGAACTCGGCCCTGAGAGAGGAGATCCGCCCTCTGGGGCCCGAACGGATTGTGCTGGAGACCGACGCACCTTTCTTGGCTCCGGTCCCACAACGGGGACGCCGTAACGAAAGCAGTTTTCTCGTTCATACCGCCGCTTTTCTGGCGGAACTTTTCGGGATATCCGTTGATGAGCTCGCACGCATCACCACCCGCAATGCCCGCACTCTTTTTCCCAAAGCTTTCGAATAAAGATCACATCCCATCTTCCAAATGAAAAAGATCCTTCTCATTTACACAGGCGGCACCATCGGGATGGTCCGTGACCCTGCCACCGGTCTGTTGAGACCGCTTGATTTTGCCCATTTGTTGCGGCAGATTCCGGAACTCAATCAGTTTGATTTCCGGATCGATACCCGCACTTTCCGGCCGGTGGTCGATTCCTCCGAGATACAGCCCCCCTTCTGGCAGCGTCTGGCCCGGATGGTGGTCGATGCCTATGAAGATTACGACGGATTTGTCATCCTCCACGGCACCGACACGATGGCCTTTACGGCCTCGGCTCTTTCGTTCATGCTGCAGGGGCTCAACAAGCCGGTCATTCTCACCGGCTCCCAATTGCCCATCGGCACCCTTCGCACCGACGGAAAGGAAAACTTGATCTCCTCACTCGAGATCGCAGCGGCCAGGGACGAAAACGGAAAACCCATGGTCCCGGAGGTGTCGGTCTATTTTGAATACAAACTCTTCCGGGGCAACCGCACCACAAAGTACAGCGCCGAAACTTTCAACGCCTTCCAGTCGCCCAACTATCCGTTACTGGCCGAGACCGGCGTGCACATCCACTTCAACCGCAATGCGATCCGTCCTTTCCAGGCCGGGAAAGAACTGCAGATTCAGGAGGAGTTGGACACACGTGTCACGTTCCTGAAGATCTTCCCCGGCCTGCCAGGCGAAGTGGTCGCCACCCTTTGCGAATTGGCATGGCTGAAAGGGATCATCCTTGAGACATACGGCGCCGGCAATGCACCCACCACGCCGGATCTGCTGGAACCCCTCGGAAATTTCGTCAAGAGGGGAGGCATTGTCCTCAACATCTCCCAATGTTCGGCTGGTTCGGTTGATATGGAACAATATGAAACAGGAAAAAGACTGCAGGACGTGGGGGTCATCAGCGGGAAAGACCTCACCAAGGAGGCAGCCCTGACCAAAATGATGCATGTACTGGCACAGGACCTCACGGTGGAAGAAAAAAAATCCCTGCTGCAATCCCCAATTTGTGGGGAGATGAATGAGTAATTCAACTTTTTTTTGTATTTTTCGCAGCCGAAAGTTCGACCGCAAGGCATAGCCTGGAGAGGTGACCGAGTGGCCGAAGGTGCACGCCTGGAAAGCGTGTGTACTGTGTGGAACAGTACCAAGGGTTCGAATCCCTTCCTCTCCGCCATGCATGAAAAAAATTATTGCATTTGTGGAATTATTTTTAATACTTTGCGAAAAAGTTTACGTTATTAACCAAAAGTAATCGTTCATTATGAAAAAATTATTTGCATTTGTTGCGGTAATCGGGATGCTTACCTTCGGAGCATCCGGCATTGCTGTTGCCCAGGATGAGGCGACCAACAATGACACGACCACCACGGTCCAGAACGACACCGCCGCCGCCGACACGGCAGCCCAGGCAGCCGCCCCTGTCACCACAACACAGGAACAGCAGGGTGAAGAAGGCGGATCGGAAGGCGTCTTGCTCAAACAGATCAAGGCCAAGTTCATCGAAGGAGGTGCCGGCTTCATGGGATCGATCCTGCTTACCCTGATCTTTGGCCTGGCCCTGGCCATCGAAAGGATCATCTACCTGAACCTGTCTACCACCAACACCAATAAGCTCCTGCAGAAGGTCGAGGATGCTCTTGAGACCGGCGGCATTGAAGCAGCCAAGGAAATTTGCCGCAACACCCGCGGCCCTGTGGCCAGCATCTTCTACCAGGGTCTCGACCGCGCCGACGAAGGAGTGGATATGGCAGAGAAAGCGGTGATCGCTTATGGCTCCGTACAGATGGGACTGCTGGAGAAGAACCTCTCCTGGATCGCCCTCTTTATCGCCATCGCCCCGATGCTCGGTTTTATGGGAACAGTGATCGGGATGATCGATGCCTTCGACAAGATCCAGGTGGCCGGTACCGTTTCGGCACAGCTGGTGGCTGGCGGTATCAAAGTGGCTCTGATCACCACGGTGTCCGGTCTGATCGTTGCCATCATCCTGCAGGTCTTCTACAACTACATCTTAGCGAAGATCGACAGCATCACCGTCCAGATGGAGGATGCCTCCATCTCCCTGATCGACCTGCTGGTCAAGTACAATGCAAAAAACAAATAAGTTAAGGAGCGACAACTATGTCTGGAACACTGAAAACCACTCTTAAGATCATCCTGTGGGTGCTGATGGGCATCTCGGTGATCCTGCTGGTTTGGTTTTACTTCGGCCCCGTCGTACCGGGCACCGAAGGAACTCCGCAGGCTGAGCCGGTAGCAACCAATTATGCCCTGTGGTGGGCCTATTTCCTCTTCGGCCTGGCCGTGACGATCACGCTCGTCTTCTCGATCGTGAACATCTTTACCAACCCGGCCGGTGCGAAAAAAGCCCTTATCTCGATCGTCGGGCTGGGCGTGCTCATCGCCATCGCCTATTTCCTGGCCTCCGACCAGCCCCTCGACATCCCCGGCTATGAAGGTTCAGGAAATAACCCTACCACCCTTAAGCTCGTAGGTACCGGCCTGATCACAATGTACCTGCTGGCCGCACTCGCGTTCCTGTCGATCATCTATGCCGAGATCTCCAGGATCTTCAAGTAAACTAAACTTTTTTATTCGAGACATTGAACCATGGCACGTAAGCTTCAACCGATCAATGCAGGATCAATGGCCGACATCGCTTTCCTGCTCTTGATCTTCTTCCTCGTGACCACCACCATGGACGTGGATACCGGTCTGATGAGGATGCTCCCGGCCATGCCGGAAAAAAACCAGAAGCAAAAGGAAGATAAGATCAAGGAAAGGAACGTCTTTGTCGTCCTGATCAACAAGAACAACGAGTTGCTTGTCGAAGGAAGACGGATGGACATCCATGAACTGCGGGCAGCCGCCAAGGAGTTCATCGCCAACCCCGAAAACAAGCCCGACCTTCCCGAAAAGGTGTGGAAGGATATCCCCTACTTCGGCCATGTGTTCGTGACGAAGAACCCCGTGATCTCACTACAGAACGACCGCGGAACCTCATACGGTACCTACCTGCAGGTGCAGAACGAACTGATCGCTGCCAAGAACGAACTGAGGGATGAACTGGCCCAGTCGAAGTTCGGGAAAAAATATGACGAACTCGACAAGGACAAACAAGAAGCCATCAAGAAGTACTACCCCGCAGTGATCTCCGAAGCTGAACCCAAAAACGTTGGAGGAGGAAAATAATCATGAAATCAAGATTCCGCCCCAAGGAAGAAGAAAGGACCGTTGGCCAGATCAACACCGCTTCGCTGCCCGATATCATCTTCATGCTCCTCTTCTTCTTCATGGTGACCACCGTGATGCGAGAAGTCGACCTGATGGTGATGATCAAAGTTCCCGAAGCTACCGAGGCGAAAAAACTCGAAAAGAAAAGTCTCGTCTCCTACATCTACATCGGGAAACCATTGCTGCGTTATCAAAAGGCTTTCGGTACCGAACCCAGGATCCAGCTCAACGATCAGTTCAAGACCGTAAAGGATATCCAGGATTTCATCGCTCAGGAACGTGACCAGCTCAATGAGGCCGACCGCAACAAGCTGACCGTTTCATTGAAGATCGATGAGAACACCAAAATGGGCATCGTCACCGACGTGAAACAAGCCCTGCGCCGCGCAAATGCTCTGAAGATCAACTACTCATCCGTTAAAGCGGACAAGTTGAAATGACATTTTTTCATAATGACGAAAAAAGAGAAAGGCCTGCAATTTTTGCAGGCCTTTCTCTTTTTCTGTCCCCTAAAAACGAAAGCCGGCATTGACATGCCGGCTCTCCGCATCTTGAGTGATCCCGGCGGGACTCGAACCCACAACCTTCAGAACCGGAATCTGACATTCTATCCAATTGAACTACGGGACCCACTCACTTCCGGAAATAACAAATCCCATACCAAAGGGACCCTTCCGAAAGCGGTGCAAATTTAATAAAAAGTGATGAACTTTTCCTATTTTCGCACCTTGAAAATTTATCGCCATGGAGTACAATTTCAGAGAGGTAGAGAAGAAATGGATCGACTGGTGGGAGAAGAACAAAACCTTCAAAACCGTCGAAGATCCTTCCAAACCCAAGTACTATGTGCTCGACATGTTCCCTTATCCCTCGGGTGCGGGATTGCATGTAGGACATCCCCTTGGGTACTTTGCTTCTGACATCTACGCCCGTTACATGCGGCTGAAAGGATACAATGTACTCCATCCGATGGGCTTTGACGCCTTCGGTCTTCCTGCCGAACAATATGCGATCCAAACCGGTACCCACCCGGCTGTGACCACCTGGAAAAATATCCGGAAATATCGTGAGCAACTGGGTAAGTTGGGATTCTCTTTTGACTGGGACCGGGAGGTGATCACCGCCGACCCCAAATATTATAAATGGACACAGTGGACCTTCCTGCAACTTTTTAAGCACTGGTACAACAACGACACCAACAAGGCGGAAC
>JAMOUS010000301.1 GCA_027067975.1 Bacteroidales bacterium
CCGACGGATCCTGGGCCGCCGGCGTGTTCAACCTCTCCCGCGAAATGAAAAACGTGAAGGTGCACTTTTCAGATATGCATCTGGATCCCGGAAAATACCTCTTGCGGGACCTGTGGCGCCAGGAAGATATGGGAACGTTCAGCGACGCTTTTGAGGTGCGGATCCCCTCCCATGGCGTGAAACTCGTGCGGCTCCGGAAAGCAGAATGATCAAACCAGATTGAAAATAGATGTCTGAATTCACCAATAAAAAAGAAAAAAGGGCCCAAGCCTTTGCGGATTTCACCGAACGGCTCATCCGCGGGGAGAAGGGAAAGATCCTGATGGAGGAGTATGCTTTCCTTTTCGATACGCTCGTTCCCGCCGACGTGATCACGGCCGTCGACCTGCTGTACCGGCGGGAGATCCCCCTGGAAGAGCTGAAGACCGGCATCAACAAGATGCTCAACCTGTTCCATCTCCGCCTGAAAGCTTATCCCGCCCTCGAGCCCCCGCCAGGGTCGTTCCCCGACCTGCTCAAACGCAATAATGCGCAACTCAAGAAAAAATTGGCCCGCCTGCGGACGATCAATACCGATATCAACCGCGACCCTTCCCGCCGGGACGAGCTTGTGCCGGTCCTTCTCGAAGGATTCCGTGATGTGGAGCGCTTTGTGCGGATGTATGAGATCAAGGAGAACGTTCTCTTCCCGGTACTCGAAAAACACTGGGACGACTGGCGGTGTGTACAGGTGATGTGGTCGTACCACGACGATATCCGCCGCGAGATCAAAGAGGTGATCCGCGAGCTGGAAAAACAACCCTTCGATCTGCAGGCCTTCAATAAGTGGACGGGGGATCTGTATTTCAACATGCATACGATCATCTTCCGGGATGATTTCATCCTGGTGCCGGTGATGCTCGAGCGGCTTCCTGACGACGTGATCAAGGCGATGACACGTGAGGCGGCGGGGATGGATTTTCCCTTTGTGGCACCGGAGAAGGTTGAGGATGGAAGGGAACGCAAAAGGGGAGAGGCTTCCAGCGGACAGCTTGTCGACCTGGGTACCGGAGCGCTCACCCCCGAACAGATCGCCCTGCTCTTCAACCACCTTCCCGTGGACATCACTTATGTGGATGAAAACGATGAGGTGCGTTTCTTCTCTTCACCCAAGAAGCGGATCTTCCCGAGGAGCATCTCCATTATCGGAAGAAAGGTGCAGAACTGCCATCCGCCCGACAGTGTGCACATCGTGGAGCGTATCGTGGAAGCTTTCCGCAAAGGAGAGAAGGATGAGGCCACCTTCTGGATCCGGCACCGTGGCGAGTTCCTGCTGATCCGCTACTTTGCCGTGCGTGACGAACAGAGACGTTACCGCGGTGTGCTCGAGGTGAGCCAAGAGATCAGCGAACTGAGAAACCTCAAAGGAGAAAAACGCTTGCTTGACTGGGAGGAGACATCATGAACGCCTGGCTGAAAGGGATCGTAGGACAGGTCAACGACCTGCTGCGGGAGGTCTCCGCCGACCATCTTTCCGGGTCGGCGGCCCTGCAGAAAAAACTGGAGAACGGATTGTTGCAGATCTTCATCGAGGCTCCCGACCCCTCTCCCGAGGAACTGCTCGAGCTGTTCCACCTGTTCACCTCTGCCCGTGACGAACACCAGGACTTTCCCGTCGTCCAACACTTTCTCGATTACCTGCTCGACCGTTTCCCGGAAGAGAACAGACGAGCATCCGAGAAGATCTACGATATTGTCCTGGATTACCACAGGGAATGGTCGGACGTGAACGATCGGATCATCCGAAGCTTCTTGCGTCATTATCCTGTGCTTCGCGGGATGCCGGAAGGGGAAGGCCCCCTGGGCCGCCATGGTCTTTTCCCCGGCGCCCGCATCCTGGTGCACAGCCAGAGCGCGACCGTCCAGCATCTTTTGCAGCACCTCCAGAAGAAAGAGCATCTTTCCGGCCTGGAGATCTTCCAGACCGTCTCCCGTCCCCTCGGGGAGGGAAAACAACAGGCCCTTTTCCTCCGGGACCTGGGGTATGATGTGGTGGTGTTCGAAGAAGGGGCAGCCTCTATCTTTGTCCCCGAGGTCGACCTTATCCTCCTCGGGGCCGACCGGGTATACCCCCGCTTTTTCCTCAACAAGATCGGTACCTCCCCCCTCGTGATCCTGGCGTCGGATTTCGATGTGCCTGTGGTTGTCCTTGCCGACACACGTAAGTATCTCAACCTCTCGAATGCATCATCGTCCTTTTTTGGAGAACGCTCGGGAGAGGAGATATGGCCCGATGCTCCGGAAGGGATCGAGGTGGTGAACTACTACTTCGAACCGGTGCCCGTGGAGATGGTGCACCGCTTTGTCACCGAACGGGGAGCGGTGGAAGGGGAGAAGCTGGATATATCTCCTTGGTTTCCAGGAAGAAACAGTAACTGAACTCTTCCTCCCTCAGAAATTCATTTCCGCATCGGCCATCAGGGGCAGGTTGCGGTCCTTCTCCGAGACGATCACCTCCTCTTCGGGCACTTGCCAGTCGATGCCGAGTGCAGGGTCGTTGTAGCGGATCCCCTTGTCGGAAGCAGGGTGATAGAACTGGTCGCATTTGTAAAAGACCACAGCCTCGTCGCTGAGCACCGAGAATCCGTGGGCAAAGCCCTTGGGGATAAGCAGTTGGAGAAAGTTCTCATCGGAAAGGATGAGGCTTTTCCATTGGCCGTAGGTGGGACTGTCCCGCCGCAGGTCGACGGCCACGTCGAGGATGGTGCCGCGGAGCACCCGCACCAGCTTGGTCTGGGCAAAGGGCTCCAGCTGGTAGTGCAGTCCGCGGATCACGCCGCGCACCGACCGCGACTGGTTGTCCTGCACCCACGAAAAGTGCAGGCCGTGCTTCCGCATCTCCCGGTCGTTGTAGCTCTCGAAAAAGTATCCCCGCGTATCGCGGAAGACGCGGGGCTTCACGATCAGCAGGCCTTCGATACCTGTGGTTTCGATCTCCATGGTTCAGATATCAAGCGTTTTATAGCGTCCGTCCAGAAGGCGGAGCAGATATTGTCCGTACTGGGAGTTTTTCATCTCCTCGGCGAGGAGGCGCAGTTGTTCGCTGGAGATGTATCCTCTTTTCCATGCGATCTCTTCGATGCAGGAGGCCTTGAGGCCCTGCCGCTGTTCGAGAGTGGCGATGAAGTTGGCGGCCTGCAGGAGGCTCTCCGGCGTGCCGGTGTCGAGCCAGGCCATGCCCCGCCCCAGGATGCGCACCTGCAAGCTTCCTTCGTCGAAGTACTGCTGCATCAGATCGGTGATCTCCAGCTCCCCCCGCGCCGAAGGCTTCTGGCGGCGGGCCTTCTCCGGCGCTGTGTGATCGAAGAAATAGAGTCCCGTGAGGGCATAGTTCGAACGGGGCTGCCTGGGCTTCTCCTCGATGGAGAGGACATGGCCCTTTTCGTCGAACTCCACTACGCCGTAACGTTCGGGATCGTTGACATAGTAGGCGAACACCACGCCGCCTTCCCGCAACTCTTCTGCGGTGCGCTGCAGCAGATGGCCAAAACCGTGACCGTAGAAGATGTTGTCGCCCAGCACCATGGCCACGGTATCCCCCCCGATGAACTCCTCGCCGATGATGAATGCCTGGGCCAGTCCCTCGGGACGCGGCTGTTCGGCATAGTGGATGCGCAGCCCTATCCGGCTGCCGTCACCCAAAAGATGGCGGTACAGTGGCAGATCCTTCGGCGTCGAGATCACCAGGATCTCGCGAATGCCTGCAAGCATCAGCACCGAGAGGGGATAATAGATCATCGGCTTGTCGTATACCGGGATGATCTGCTTCGAGATGCTTTGCGTCATCGGGTATAGCCGTGTGCCGGAGCCTCCGGCCAGGATGATCCCTTTCATGATGCGAGTGTTTTGCGGAAATATTCGATGGTGTGACGCAGGCCCTCCTCGAGGGGTACCTTGGGCTCCCAGGCAAGCACTTTCTTTGCGAGGGAGATATCGGGCTGGCGCTGCCGCGGATCGTCCTCGGGAAGCGGCTTGTGGATGATCTTCGAACGGCTTTCGGGGATCAGCCCCAACACCTTCTCTGCCAGCTCGAGGATGGTGAACTCACCCGGATTGCCGAGGTTGACCGGCCCGGTGAAATCGTCGCCGGTGTTCATCAGTCGCACCAGCCCCTCCACCAGGTCGGAGATATACTGGAAACTGCGGGTCTGTGAACCGTCGCCGTAAATGGTGATCGGCTCGTTGCGCAAAGCCTGTATGATGAAGTTGGAGACCACCCTGCCGTCGTCGGGCATCATCTTCGGACCGTAGGTGTTGAAGATGCGGGCGATCTTGATCTTCACACCGTTCTGTTCGTGGTAGTTGACAAAAAGGGTCTCGGCGGCTCTTTTTCCTTCGTCGTAACAGGCGCGCTTGCCGATGGGATTCACATGGCCCCAATACGATTCAGGCTGGGGATGCACCTGCGGGTCTCCATATACCTCGCTGGTGGAGGCCTGGAGGATTTTGGCCTTTACCCGCTTGGCCAGCCCCAGCATGTTGATGGCCCCCATCACCGAGGTCTTGACCGTCTTGATGGGATTGTACTGGTAGTGGATGGGGGAGGCGGGACAGGCCAGATTGTAGATCTCATCCACCTCGGCAAAATAGGGCATCGTCACATCGTGGCGCACCAGCTCGAAATAGGGATGGTCGAGCAGGTGGACGATGTTGCGTTTACTGCCGGTAAAGAAGTTGTCGAGGCAG
>JAMOUS010000302.1 GCA_027067975.1 Bacteroidales bacterium
ATGACCTGAAGAGGGACCGCCACATCCGGTTGACGCAGGTGCACGGAGTGCACCACGGAGAGCTTTCGCCCGACGGACGCTATTTGCTCGACCGCTGGTCGAACCTGGAGACGCCGCGGGTCATCGAGGTGCTGGCGGCACGTGACGGAAAGCATGTAGCGGACCTGCTGCAGGCACCCGACCCGTGGCAGGACAAGAAGCTGGGCGAGGTGATCCTGGGAAAACTCCCCGCCACCGACACCTCACCGGCACTTTACTACCGTCTGATCAAGCCGGTGGATTTCGACTCGACGAAAAAATACCCTGTGGTGATCTACGTCTATGGCGGTCCCCACTCCCAGCTGGTCACCGACAGCTGGCTGGGACAGTCTCGCATGTGGCAGCATTACATGGCGGGGCAGGGGTATGTCTGCTTCACCCTCGACAACCGCGGCACCCTCGGCAGGGGTTTCGACTTTGAAAGTTGCATCCACCGCCATCTGGGCGACTATGAGGTGAAAGACCAGATGCGGGGGGTGGACTACCTCCAAAGCCTCCCCTGGGTGGATACCGCCCGCATGGGAGTCCATGGATGGAGCTATGGAGGTTTTATGACCATCTCGATGATGCTCAAAAATCCCGGCGTCTTCCGGGCGGCCGTGGCCGGAGGACCCGTCACCGACTGGAAGTATTACGAAGTGATGTATGGAGAGCGTTACATGGACCGGCCGCAGGAGAACCCTGAAGGGTATGCCGAAGCCGACCTGAAAAACTATGTGGACAACCTGGACGACCACCTGCTCATCATCCACGGCGCGATGGACAGCACCGTGGTGTGGCAGCACAGTCTAACCCTCCTGCGTGCTTTCATCAAGGCCGGCAAGCAGGTCGACTATTTCGTCTATCCCACCCATCCCCACAATGTCCGCGGCTGGGACCGCATCCACCTCATGCGCAAGGTGTCGGACTATTTTGATGAGTATCTGAAGTAAGAAGTCTAAAAGGTCTAAAAGGTCGAACCGCCTTCGCTCCTCCTGACGTCGGAGCTTCGGCGGACGAAGGTTGAAGAGTTGAAAGGTTGAAAGGAGCGAAGGTGGGGTTCAGAGCGCAGAGAACGTCCCGCCTCGCCCAACGAAGCCATGCGAAGTTGGGTTATTTAAGAAGGCGCAATTTCGTTTGGGTTTTGAATATTGGAATTCGGGATTTATTTGTGATTTGAGATTTCGGTATTGGAATTTTTCATTCTACCCCGCTGGGGCGGATTGGGGTGTTTATATGCCATGTCACAGGCATTAAAATGCCTGTCTATTGCCATTCAGTCCCCTTCGGAGACGGTTTTATGCCGTTGACCAAATTCGTCCCGTTAGGGACTGAAAAACAATCCCGGCAGGCCGGGACTACGGCGGACGAAGGTTGAAGGGTTGAAAGGTTGAAAGGAGCGAAGGTGGGGTTCAGAGCGCAGAGAACGTCCCGCCTCGCCCAACGAAGCCATGCGAAGTTGGGTTATTTAAGAAGGCGCAATTTCGTTTGGGTTTTGAATATTGGAATTCGGGATTTATTTGTGATTTGAAATTTGAGTATTGGAATTTATTAAAAAGCTTGTTCTTCAATCCCTTGGTTACAAGAATTTTTCCAGATAAAACCTCGTCTCGAACCTCAGTCCGTTGCGGATGACGGTAATGCGGATGAGGGTACCGGGTTTTTTCTGGAAGATATGGTAGATCTCGTCCATTTTCATGTGGGATACGTTCTTTCCGTTGATCCGTTCAAGGCGGTCGCCTTTTTTCAGGCCGGCGCGGGCGGCCGGGGAGCCTTTGCGCAGGTCGGAGATGATGTAATAGGGAAAGTCGGGGATCGGAGCGGTGATGTTGATGCCGGCGTTGTTCGTGCGGAAGGGGTCGCGGAAAAAGCGGTTGGGGCGGAGGATCATACGGCTCCCCGGATAATCGATGATGACATGGAAACGGCGGAGGATCTCCGAGCCGAGGGTGCCGTTGCGGTTGTCATAGCCCCGGACGGGTTGGAAGGAGAGGGTGTCGGGAAAGCCCACCACCGGGTTCTCAAAGCTGTAAGGGCCGAGGAAGAAGGCCGGGATGCGGGCCAGCCGGCCGTTGATGCGGCCGTTGAGGCCGGTGCCTAGGTATGCCGGCACCGACTTCGGCGGGATGGAGATCTTGGGAGAAGAGTTCGGCAACAGCCACAAACCGAAACTGAGCCCCGTATCGAGCAATAACCGTACTTTTACCGGCTCCTGCCGGTGGTTGATGATGGTGCCCTCAAGGTAGGGTTTGCTCCCCACAAAGGTGAGGGGTAACAACTCATCTCCCCGGCGCAGCCGGGGATGGTAGGTGGCCGGGTTATACAGGGTGATCACCTTCCGCTCATAGTCGAGGCGGACGATGAAGTTGCTGAAAAGACGGTAGCCGATCAGACCGTGCACCCGCGTGCCCAGCGCATTGGAGAGGTCAAAGATATCCTGCAGCATCACAAAGACCGTCTGGCCGGTGCCGGTGATCCCCGGCAGCGAGAAGGTGTTGCCCGTGGAGACCACCGCGTCCACCGGCTTGCCCATCCCCAGGCCGGTCACGGGCGTGACCCGCGTGTACCGCAACGAAAGCGAATCACCCAGCGACAGCTCACTGATGATCGTGTTCTCGATGCCCGTATCGAGGATGAAACGCAAAGTGTCCGAGTGGTTGATCACCAAAGGGATGATGATCAGGTTGTTGACAAGCCTGAAGCGGATCTGCACCTTGTGTGTGCGAGGCGAATCGAACGTCATGCTCCCCCCCGGAAGGGGCTGCGCCTGACCCCACCCGCAGGGTCCGGTGAGAAGACCCACGATCATCCCTGTCATACCTATGAACCAGCGTATCCGTATCATTTCCCACCTTTCAGCCCTGTCTGTAATTCCCCAAAATAAGAAAAATGTACGAAAGTTCACAATATGCTTTCCCCGGAAAAACCGGGAAGTCTGACAAAATGGCACGAAAAGGGATGTTTTCAGCTGTGGCTCGAATCTTGATAAAGGAAGGCGAAACCCAACCCCCGATTTCCGGGATTAAAAGAAAAAAACTTAAAAAGAAAGGAGAAACGCTTATGAACCTGAACAATTTTACGATAAAATCCCAGGAGGCGATACAGCAGGCGGTAGAGATCGCCAAGGGATTGAATAACCAGGCGATCGAGAACGGTCACCTGATGAAGGGTGTGCTCGCCATGGGTGAGAACATTACCAACTATCTGTTCAAGAAGCTCGAAATCAATATGGAGCGTTTTGAGCAGGTGTTGGACAAGATCCTGGAGAGTTACCCGAAGGTTAGCGGTGGGGAGCCTTATCTTTCGAAAAACGCTTCTAAGGCCTTGGATGAGGCTTTGCGTTATTCTCGGGAGATGGGCGACCAGTTCGTATCGATAGAGATGATCATCTTGGGCATTTTGGCCAGCAATGACGAGGTGTCCAAGATGATGAAGGACATGGGCATGACCGAAAAGGGTCTGCTGACCGCCATCAAGGAATTGCGGAAAGGGTCGAAGGTGTCCGACCAGAATGCGGAGAACACCTTTGATGCGCTCAACCGTTTTGCCATCAACCTGAACGATATGGCCCGCAGCGGCAAGCTCGACCCGGTGATCGGCCGTGAGGAGGAGATTCGCAGAATCCTGCAGATCCTTTCGCGTCGTACCAAAAACAACCCGATCCTCATTGGGGAGCCGGGTGTCGGTAAGACGGCCATCGCCGAAGGTCTGGCCCAGCGTATTGTGCGGGGAGATGTGCCGGAGAACCTGAAGACGAAGCAGATCTATTCGCTCGACATGGGAGCCCTCGTAGCCGGCGCAAAATACAAGGGTGAGTTTGAAGAGCGCCTGAAAGGCGTGGTGAAGGAGGTGGTTGCCGCCGAAGGGGAGATCATCCTCTTTATCGATGAGATCCATACCCTTGTGGGGGCCGGCAAAGGTGAAGGGGCCATGGACGCTGCCAACATCCTGAAGCCGGCACTCGCACGAGGTGAGCTCCGCGCCATCGGCGCTACCACCCTCGATGAGTACCGGAAGTATTTCGAGAAGGACAAAGCCCTCGAGCGTCGTTTCCAGATCGTGATGGTCGAAGAACCCGATCCGGCCAGCGCCATTTCGATCCTGCGTGGGCTGAAAGAGCGGTACGAAAATCATCACAAGGTGCGCATCCGCGACGAGGCGATCATCGCTGCCGTCGAACTGTCGCACCGGTATATCACCGACCGTTTCCTGCCCGACAAGGCCATCGACCTCATCGACGAGGCGGCTGCCCGTCTGCGGCTCGAGATGGATTCGCTGCCGCGCGAGATCGACGACTTGGAGCGCAAAATCCGTCAGCTCGAAATCGAACGCGAGGCCCTCAAGCGCGAAGGCGACAAGAAGAAAACCGAAGAGATGAGCCGGGAGATTGAGAACCTCACCGAGGAGATGAACCGGCTCAAGGCCAAATGGCAGATGGAGAAGGATATGATCAATCAGATCCAGCAGGCCAAGCAGCGTATCGAGGACCTCAAGCACGAGGCTGAAGTGGCCGAACGGGAAGGCAACTACGAGCGCGTGGCGGAAATCCGCTACGGTCTGCTCGGTCAGGAAGAGGAGCGGATCAAAGAGCTACAGAAGAAACTGCAAGAGCTTCAGGGCGACAACCCCCTGATCCGCGAAGAGGTGACAGCCGAGGATATTGCCGAGATCGTGTCGAGTTGGACCGGCATCCCCGTGAAACGGATGCTGCAGAGCGAACGAGAAAAACTGCTGCATCTCGAGGAAGAGCTGCATAAGCGTGTGGTGGGACAGGATGAAGCCATCCGTGCTGTTGCCGACGCTGTACGCCGCAGCCGCGCCGGACTGCAAGATACCAAACGGCCGATCGGATCGTTCATCTTTCTCGGTACTACCGGGGTCGGTAAAACCGAACTGGCAAAGGCCCTGGCCGAGGTGCTCTTCAATGATGAGAACATGATGACGCGTATCGATATGTCCGAATACCAAGAGCGCCATTCGGTATCGCGCCTCATCGGAGCACCTCCGGGATACGTCGGCTATGAAGAAGGCGGCCAACTCACCGAAGCCGTGCGCAGGAAACCGTATTCGGTGGTGCTGCTCGACGAGATCGAGAAAGCCCATCCCGATGTCTTCAACATCCTGCTGCAGGTGCTCGATGACGGTCGTCTCACCGACAACAAAGGCCGGGTGGTGAACTTCCGGAATACCATCATCATCATGACCTCAAACCTCGGCAGCCAGCTCATTCAGGAGAACCTGAAAAACTTCTCCGGAGAGAACCGTGAGCAGGTGCTGGAGCAGACCCGCCGTCAGGTGATGGAACTGCTGCGCAAGACGATCCGTCCGGAGTTCCTCAACAGGGTCGACGAGATCATCATGTTCACGCCGCTGACCCACGAGGAGATCAAGGAGATCGTCCGGCTGCAGTTCAACCGCATCCGCGAAATGCTCAAGGAGAAAGAAATCGACCTGGTGCTCGAAGAGGATGCGGTCGAATGGATCGCCAAGGTGGGCTTCGATCCGGTGTATGGTGCACGACCCATCAAACGCGTCATCCAGCGCGAAGTGGTCAACGAGCTCTCCAAAGAGCTCATCGCCGGCACCATCGACAAAAACTCGGTCATCCACATCACTGTGGAGAACGACCACCTGGTGTTCCGCAACGAAAAATGACGACCGTCCCGGCTGTTTCGTCCGGGAAAAAGAAAAGGGACCGCGATCGCGGTCCCTTTTTTTATGGCCCCTTTCCGGGTTCAGGATGCGGCATAACTTTTCAGGCAATCTTCCACATCCGGTTCGATATCGAATATGTTGTGCAGTTGTAACAACTTGAAAAGTTCCATCACTTCGTCGGAGACGTTGCAGATCTTCAGCGAACCATATTTGTTGTTGGCTGTCTTCATCAATGACAGTAGGACGCCGAAGCCTGAACTGTCAATGTACTTGATCCCTTCGAGGCTTAAGATCAGTTTGGTGTTGGGGGCATCGAAAAGCGCATTGAGTTGCTGCTTCGCCTCTTCGGCAATGAGCGCGTTGAACTTCTTCACGTTCTCTTTGAAACGGACAATGGTGACATCACCTCTTTTTTCAATATCAAAAAGTTCCATATCGGTTCTTATTTCAAGTTAATAATTATTTAAGATAATGATTGGTAAGTTCATCGCAGGCGAGCTGCGTTTCTTCACGGAAACGGTCGATGAAGCCGCGGTAACGTTCGGTTTCTTTTCCTTCCTTGGCAAGAAGTTCGAACTCCTTGAGCATTTTGGCCAGATCTTCCATCCCCATAATGGCTACCGACGACTTCGCTTTGTGAGCCTGCATGCCCAGTTCATACCAGTCTTTCTTTTCGTAGAGCGATTCAAAGATCTCGTTGAACTCCGGGATCTGCTGGACAAAGATCTCAACCATCTCCCGGATCAGGTCGGGATTGTCCCCGGCCATCCCCTTGAGATATTCCATGTTCACATACCTGAACTCCTCCGCCATGACCGCTCGTTTTATTTTCAAATATGAAAAAATTATCGGAAATAAAAAACCTTCGATCTCTCTTTCCGTAAAAAACAAATGGTTAATTTCGTAGCATTCTCTTAGCAAAACGTGCGAAGATGATCAGAAAGTTCATCATGTTGTTGCTTCTGGCCGGGATGGTCTTTCCTGTAGGTGCCCAGGAGCTGGCATCTTTCCGAAAAAAAGATCTGGGGGCTTCGCTGCCGGATGCGAAGGGACTGATCAAGACCGTGAAGAGGGGGGACGACCTTTTTCGTAAAGGTGTGGGATTCTACCCGCAGGCGCTGAAGCAGTACCTGAAGGTTTACGATCGGGTGCCGACAAGCGCTCCGCTCAATTACCGCATTGGTTTGTGTTACCTGTATACCGACCATAAGGCGAAAGCGCTTTCCTACATTGAGAAGGCATATGCACTCGACAGCCTTGTGGCGCAGGATATCCTCTATCGCCTGGGGCAGGCCTGTCAGTACCGTTATGAGTTCAATAAGGCTTTGGAATATTATCGAATGTTCCTGCAGGGACCGGGACAGGTGGCCGTGACACCGATGGGACAGGCCGTGCGTAAACGCATCGGCGAATGTGAAAGTGGTTTGCAGGTGATACAGGATACCGTTCCGGGGGTGATCACAAACCTGGGCGGCGAGATCAACTCCGAATGGGATGATTACAAGGTGGTGATGCCTCCGGAGGGCGACCGGCTCTTTTTCACCTCCCGGCGGATCCATGTGGCGGGGCAGTTGCCCAACCGCTATGATGGAAAGTTCGAGGAAGACATCTATCTATCCCGGGGTGAGGGGAACGGCTGGTCGCCGGCCGGCCGGATGGAAAAACCCCTGAACACCCGCTATAATGATGCCGCCCTGGCCTTTTCACCCGACGGGAAAAGCCTTTTTGTTTATTATGGCAAGAAGGGAGGTGGAGATATCCTGATGACTTCCCTGAAAAATGGGCATTGGAAAAAGCCGGCCAAGCCCCCCTGGAAGATCAACAGCCGTTGGCAGGAGAGCTCGTTGTGCATCTCTTCCGACAGCAGCGAGATCTATTTTGTCTCGGCCAACCGACGTCTCTCGCATGGCGGAAAAGATATCTTCGTGATCCGCCGGGATGTTGACGGCAAATGGAGCAAGCCCGAACCGCTGGATACAACGGTGAACACTCCCTGGGACGAGGAAAGCCCCTGGCTTACTCCCGATGGCAAAACGCTCTACTTCTCCTCACAGGGTCATAACAGCATGGGAGGCTTTGATGTCTTCCGGTCCCACAGGCGGCAGGACGGTTCCTGGGGACCGGCGGAAAACCTCGGCGTGCCCCTCAATACTCCCGACGATGACCTCTTTTATATGGGTTCGCCCCAGGATTCGCTGGTGGCTTATGTCTCGGGAGTCCGTGAAGATACTTACGGATGGATGGATATATACCAGATCACCTGGACCCCTGTGTGGATGCGCGATACGATCACTCCGACGGTGATGCAGGTGAAAAAAAACGAAGCTGTCAAGCCGACCGCGGTGAACACCTTGTCGCTGGCCGTGCCCGTGATGCCTAAGCCCCGTCGGCGACAGATCGTCGTTACCGGAACCATCACCGATAAGATCACGGGAGAACCCGTCATGGCCTCGATCGATATCATCGAAATAGATAAGAATGAGGTCAGCGGAAAGGCCATGTCCTCCAAGAGCACGGGCCGGTACGTCATTCGCCGGGACGAACGCAAGAGCTTCGGCGTGGAGATCAATGCTCCAGGCTATATGTTCCTGCTCGATATGGTCGAAATCCCGCCATCCGATACCGTGACGGTGGTGCGGAAAGATTTCCGGATGAAGAAGATCAAGGTGGGAGAGACCGTGGTGTTGCAGAATATCTTTTTCGAGACCAACAAGGCGGTGATCACGCCGGTATCCTATCCGGCGCTCGACCGGGTGATCAACTTCATGCGGAACAATCCCGGCATCAAGGTGGAGATCGACGGTCATACCGACAGTGTGGGATCGGATGCCTATAATCTGAAACTTTCGCAGGCGCGAGCTCAAGCGGTGGTCGATTATCTCGTGCAACACGGTATTCCGCGGGAACGGCTCGTGGCAAAAGGCTTCGGCGAGAGCCAGCCTGTAGCTCCCAACACCACCCCGGAAGGGCGGGCAAAAAACCGACGCGTGGAGTTCAAGATCCTCGAAATGGAATAGAAAGGGACATCTGAAAATTTGCTACATTTGTGCGGCCTCCTGCGGGAGGGCGCACATTTTTTTTACCTTACACAAGAGAGAGAGATGAAAACCACACCCCTCACCCCCGTACACGAAGCCCTCGGCGCCCGGATGGTGCCCTTTGCCGGTTTCCTGATGCCGGTCGAATACAGCGGCATTCAGGATGAACATATTACAGTAAGAACACGGGTGGGCGTCTTCGACGTCTCACACATGGGAGAGATCCGCATCACAGGCCCGAAAGCACTGGAGTTTCTCCAGTGGGTCACCACCAATGATGTTTCGGCCCTTTACGACGGGAAGGTGCAATATTCCTGCTTCCCCAATGGCCGGGGCGGGATCGTCGACGACCTGCTCGTCTACCGGATGGGGGAGGAAGAATACCTGTTGGTGGTGAATGCATCGAACATCGAGAAGGATTACAACTGGCTGGTGGAACACGGCAAAGAGATGGGCCTGAAAGCAGGGGAGGAGATCGTGAATCTCTCCGACAGCATTGCCCAGTTGGCCGTGCAGGGGCCTTTGGCACTGGAGGCGATGCAAAAACTGACCCCCGTTCCGGTGACCGGGATGGAGTATTATACTTTCCGGAAAATCGAATTCGCCGGTATCCCGGATGCTCTCTTTTCCACGACGGGCTATACCGGAGCGGGCGGTTGTGAGATCTATGTCCCGGCTGAACGGGCCGTGGAACTGTGGGATGCTGTCATGGAAGCAGGAAAGGAATACGGGATCAAACCCGCCGGCCTGGGGGCCCGCGACACACTCCGTCTCGAAATGGGATACTGTCTCTATGGCAACGATATCACCGACGAAACTTCCCCCATCGAGGCGGGGCTGGGTTGGATCACCAAATTCGTTGAAGGGAAAAACTTCATCGACAGGGACCTGCTCTGGAAACAGAAGCAGGAGGGGGTCGACCGTCGTTTGAAAGGATTCGTTCTCGAAGAGAAAGGAATCCCGCGGCAACACTATCCCGTCTTCAACGAAGAAGGAGAAGAGATCGGCGAGGTGACCTCCGGCTCGATATCGCCGATGCTGAAAAAAGGGATTGGGTTGGCCTACCTGAAAAAGGGTTACTGGAAAGAAGGGACCCCCATTCTCATCGGGGTGCGCAACAAGCGTCTGCGCGCCACAGTCACCCGCCCCCCTTTTTACAAACCGGATAACTGATCCGTACCGATGAAGAAGAACAGTGTGGAGGTGTGCTTTTCGCCTCTTGTCTATCCTTTGTATGAGAATCCCGAGAATATTGTGGTGGTGGTGGATATCCTGCGGGCCACCTCCTCGATCATCACGGCTTTTCATAATGGGGTCGAGCGGTTGATCCCCGTGCGCACCATCGACGAGGCACGGGCTTACAAGGACCGGGGTTACCTCATTGCTGCCGAGCGGGATGGCAAGGTGCTCGATTTCGCCGATTTCGGGAACTCCCCGGACAATTTCACCCCTGAGCGTATCAAAGGGAGGACGATCGTGTACAGCACCACCAACGGCACTCAGGCCATTCAGATGGCAGGCCACAGCCGTCAGGTGCTGGTGGGAGGGTTCCTCAATATCTCCGCACTTACCGCGTATCTTCAGGAACAGCACCACAATGTCCTGATCCTCTGTGCGGCCTGGAAGAACAAGTTCTCACTCGAGGACTCGGTTTTCGCGGGAGCGCTCACCGACCGTCTCCTGGCGGGAGGACGCTTTACCACCATCTGTGATTCGGCCCACGCTGCCCGCGACCTGTGGCTGCTGGCCCAAGGCGACTTGATCGGTTACATCGACAAGGCGGCCAACCGCTCCCGCCTGAAAAAACTGGGACTGGACCATGCCGTGGAATATTGCCATACTCAGGATGTTACGGATGTTATCCCTGTGCTGGAGGGAGATGTGCTCGTGCGGTTGAAAAAGTTGTGAAAAAGTTATCAATTTATTCCGCTTTTTGTATGGAATATTCCGCTTTTTGATGCAACTTTGTAGTGCCATAACAATCCCTCAAAGCACCAAAAAAAATGAAGAAACACAATTTTTATGCAGGACCGGCCATCTTGCCGGAGTACACGGTCGATAAAGTGATCGAGGCCTGCCGCGATTTCGACGGCATGGGTCTGGGGATCATGGAGATCTCGCACCGCAGCAAAGAATTTGTGGCGGTGATGGAACAGGCACAGCAGCTCTTCAAGGACCTGCTGGACATCCCTCAGGGGTATCATGTACTGTTCCTCGGCGGTGGGGCTTCCACACAGTTCACCGTCGTGCCGATGAACCTCATGCAGAAAAAGTCGGCTTACCTCAATACGGGTGCGTGGGCTTCCAAGGCCATCAAAGAAGCCCGTCTCTACGGGGAAGTGGAAGTGGTCGCTTCGTCGGAGGATAAGAACTTCACGTATATCCCCAAGGGTTATGTCGTGCCTGAAGATGCAGACTATTTCCACATCACCTCCAACAATACCATTTACGGTACCGAGTTCCACAGTGATCCCGATTCTCCCGTGCCGATGGTGGCGGATATGTCGTCCGATATTCTCAGCCGTCCCGTGGATGTCTCGAAATATGCCCTGATCTATGGCGGAGCCCAGAAAAACCTTGCCCCCGCGGGAGTGGCCTTCGTCATTGTCCGGGAGGATATCCTCGGCAAGGTCGACCGTAAGATCCCGACCATCTTCGATTACAGGACGCACATCGAAAAAGGATCGATGTTCAACACTCCGCCGGTATTGCCCATATATGCTGCCTTGCAAACACTGATCTGGATCCGTGATAACGGAGGTGTGGAAGCGATGCGGAAACGCAACCATGAAAAGGCTACCCTCCTCTACGAAGAGATCGAACGGAACAAACTGTTCCGTCCGACCATCACCAATGAGGAAGACCGTTCGGTGATGAACGTTTGCTGGGTGATGAATGAAGAGTATGCCGAACATGAAAAGCCTTTCCTTGAGTTTGCCACCGAACACGGTATGATCGGCATCAAAGGTCACCGTTCGGTAGGTGGTTTCCGGGCATCCCTTTACAATGCCTTGCCTCTTGAAAGCGTCAAAGCCCTTATCGAGGTGATGCAGGAATACGAGAAAAAGATCTGATCCCCCAACTTTAAAAAAACAATCCGATGAAAGTCCTGATTGCGACCGAAAAGCCCTTTGCCCCTGAGGCAGTGGAACAGATACGTGGCATCTTTGACGATGCAGGGTACGAGACCGTTCTGTTGGAGAAATATGCTTCGAAGGATGAACTGTTGACTGCGGTGAAAGGGGTGGATGCTCTCATTGTCCGCAGTGACAAGGTGGATGCAGCCGTCTTGGATGCTGCCGATACTTTGAAGATCGTCGTACGGGCCGGTGCCGGATATGACAACATCGACCTCGAGGCCGCGACGGCGAAAGGAGTGGTGGTGATGAACACCCCCGGACAGAACTCCAATGCCGTGGCCGAGCTGGCCCTCGGCATGATGGTCTACATGGCCAGGAACCTCTTTAACGGCAAACCTGGCACCGAGCTCAAAGGCAAGACTCTCGGCATACATGCCTACGGGCATGTGGGCCGCGAGGTGGCCCGTATCGCCCGGGGATTCGGCATGGAAACCCTGGCCTACGATCCCTTCGTCAGCAAAACCGACATCATCAACGACGGTACCAAACCGGTCGATACCGTTGAGGAGCTCTATGAACGTTCCCGTTACGTCTCGCTTCACATTCCCGCCAATGACCAGACACGCCGGTCGGTCAGCTACGACCTGCTGAGCCGGATGCCCAAGGGGGCGACCCTCGTCAATACCGCCCGGAAAGAGGTGGTCGATGAAGAGTCGTTGCTGCGTATGTTCCGCGAGCGTGACGATTTCCGGTATGTCTCCGACATCGCTCCCGACTGTGCCGATGAGATCGCCAGGGAGTTCCCCGGAAGGTTCTTCTTCACGCCGAAAAAAATGGGGGCCCAGACCGCCGAAGCCAATATCAACGCCGGGGTGGCTGCCGCCCGCCAGATCGTCAAGTTCTTCGAGAAAGGAGATACCACCTTCCAAGTCAATAAATAACTCCGAACTTGAAACCCAAAACTTGTAACTCGTAACTCGTAACTTGTAACTTGTAACTTGTAACTCGGAACTCGGAACTCGGAACTCCGAACTGAATACTTAATACTAATTCACTACGACCATGGCAGTGATGAGACCTTTCCGGGGGATCCGTCCTCCGGCCGAGCTGGCCCCGAAAGTGGCTTCCCGCCCTTATGACGTGCTCAACTCCGAGGAGGCCCGCCAGGAGGCCGAGGGGAACCCCTATTCGCTTTACCACATCATCAAGGCGGAGATCGATCTGCCTCCGGATGTGGATGTGCACAGCGAAGAGGTGTACAAAAAGGCGCAGGAAAACTACCGTATGTTCCTCGAAAAGGGCTGGTTGCAGCAGGATGAGAAAGAGCATCTGTACATCTATGCGCAGACCTGGCGGGGCAAGACCCAGTACGGTTTGGTGGGATGTGCCTCGGTGGACGATTATCTCAATGGTGTGATCCGCAAGCACGAACTCACACGGCCTGACAAGGAGGAAGACCGGATGAAGCATGTGTTGGTCAACAACGCCAACATCGAACCGGTTTTCTTTACCTATCGTGCCGTGCCGGAGATCGATGAGATCGTTGCCGACATCGTGGAAAATCAGGATCCCGAATACGATTTTACTGCCGACGACGGAGTGAGACACCAGTTCTGGGTGATCGGGGATGAGGAGACCATCCGCCGCCTCTCGGCCCTCTTTGAGGCGATCCCCTACACCTACGTGGCGGACGGACACCATCGTACCGCCGCTGCCGCCAGGGTGGGCCTTGAAAAAAGGAAGAACAACCCTCATCATACGGGCCAGGAAGAATACAATTTCTTTCTGGCGGTCCTCTTTCCGCATGACCAGTTGACCATCATCGATTACAACCGTGTGGTGAAAGACCTGAACAGGATGGAGGCGTCCACTTTCCTGGAAAAGCTTGAAAAGGCTTTCGTAGTGGAAAAGATGGGAAAAGAGCCCTACCGTCCTGCCCGGCCGCATGAATTCTCGATGTACCTGGAAGGGGAATGGTACCGCCTGACGGCCCGGCCCGGCACGTACGACGATGAGGATCCCATCGGCCAGTTGGATGTGACCATCCTCTCGGAACAGGTGCTGGGACCGCTGCTGGACATCCGCGACCTGCGCCGCTCCGACCGGATCGACTTCGTGGGAGGGATCCGCGGACTGGAAGAGCTGGCCCGCCGCGTCGATTCCGGTGAGATGAAGGTGGCTTTCGCACTTTACCCCGTATCACTGGAACAGCTCATGCGCATCGCCGACACCGGCAATATCATGCCTCCCAAGACAACCTGGTTCGAACCCAAATTGCGTTCCGGTCTTGTGATCCATAGCCTCGACTGAGATGATCCGCGAAAACCTGCAACGTCTCCTCGATGAGTTGCCTCCCCATGTGCGGCTGGTGGCGGTCAGCAAGACCAAACCGGCCGAAGTCGTAAAGGAGGCCTACGACGCCGGACATCGTGACTTCGGCGAGAACAAGGTCCAGGAAATGGTGGCCAAGCGGGAGCAACTGCCCGGTGATATACGCTGGCACATGATCGGCCACCTCCAGACCAACAAAGTGAAATACATCGCTCCGTTCGTTCATCTCATCCACAGTGTCGACAGCCTGAAGCTGCTGCGTACCATCGACAAGGAAGGCCGTAAGCACGGCCGCGTGATCGATGTGCTTTTTGAGATCCATATTGCCAAAGAACCTTCCAAATTTGGATTTGCATGGGATGACCTGCGGCAACTCATGGAAGCGGGGGAGTGGCAGCGTCTGGATCATGTGCGGATCTGTGGCGTGATGGGGATGGCTACCTTTACCGACGATACTTCCCTGGTCAGGGAGGAGTTCCGGACACTCGCCCAATATTTCCGTAGCTTGAAAGAAGATTTTTTTCCGGATAAGGATCATTTCCGGGAGATCTCCATGGGGATGTCGGGCGATTATAGGATCGCCATCGAGGAAGGAGCGACGATCGTGCGGATCGGTACTTTGATTTTCGGAGAAAGGGATTATCTTTAACTTCGGAACCAACCCGAATGATTATGGTCGATCTGAAAGTGAAATATCTGGGACTGACACTGAACAGTCCATTGGTGCCCAGCAGCTCGGGCCTGACCGCTTCGCCCGATCGTATCCGGCAGATGGAAGAAGCCGGCGCCGGTGCCGTTGTGTTGAAATCGCTCTTTGAGGAACAGATCCTCTACGACAGCGACCGCTATCTGGAATCCCAGCCCTATCCCGAGGCGGAGGATTATCTGCGGGGATATGTACGTGACCATGCGGTGGGGGATTATCTGAAACTGATCGAAGAGACCAAGAAAAAGGTTTCTATTCCGGTCATTGCCAGCATCAACTGTGTCACGGCCGATGAGTGGGTGGATTTTGCCCGGCAGATCGAAGAGGCCGGCGCCGATGCCCTGGAGGTGAACGTTTACTTTTTGCCTTTGTCGGAAGACCTTACCGCCCAGGAGTATGAGCGTATCTACTTTGAACTGGCCGAACGGCTGAAGGGGATGCTTCGTATCCCGGTGAGCTTCAAACTCGGACGGCAGTTCACCAACCTGACGTATGTGGTCTCGCGGTTGGCCCATCGCAAGGTGGATGGCGTGGTGCTCTTCAATCGTTTTTATGAGCCGGACATAGATCTGGAAAAGCTGGAGCTGACGGCAGCCCCGGTGTTCAGCCAGCCGGTTGAGCTGCGGCAGACGCTCCGTTGGGTCGGTTTGCTGGCAGGGAGGTACGAAGGTCTGAGCCTGGCTGCCTCCACGGGTGTGCATGATGCGGCGGCTGCCCTGAAACTGCTGCTCGCCGGCGCCGACGCCGTGCAGGTGTGTTCCGTCCTCTATGAAAAGGGGATCCCCGTCATGGCAGATATGCTCCAGGAAATGAAAGCATGGATGGAACAAAAGGGTTTCAACCGAATCGATGACTTCCGCGGAAAGCTCAGCTATGCCCGCCTCAACGACCCTGTGATGTACGAACGTTCACAGTTCATGAAGTATTTCTCCGACTATCACTGATCCCATTGTCCCTGAAGATGGTCCTCAAAAAGCCGGATGAGCGCGCCGAAAAGCGAGTGACGGGGATCATCGGAGGGGGGAACTCTTTCTTTCAGGAATGCAAGGTGCCTTTCCAAGGTGCCCCGGTCATTGAGGAAAGGTAAAGCATTCTCAATGACCGAAAAAGCTTCCAATGCCGTGAGATAGTCGGCTTCGGTGAAGATCTCAAGAAAAGTCCCGATGTAACGGGAAAAGTCCAACCCCGACTGCCAACAGGCGGCGATCAGTTCCCGTCTCCTTTCGGGATCGGAGATGTTTTGCAAAGCGGGGAAAAGCTTCTCAACAGCTGCCTGGCTTTTCATGTCGCGGATCACCCCTGCAACGGCATGGATCACCCCGGGCGAGGAAGTGGTGTCGTAAACTTTCAGCAGTGCTTCGATCAAAGAGGGATCCCCCCGCTCCCGTATCTCCCGGATCACAGTGAGAACTTCTCCGTCGTTCGCGGAGAAAAGCCGCTCGGCCAATCGTTTCGTTTCCTTTTTACCCTTCATCGGGAAAACTGTCTGAATGGTACAAATGTATCATTTTCCGGGGAGCAGGGAAACAAAATCATTTTGGATTTCGTAAAAATTATAAAAGAATGGAGCAAGATAACATCTCTCTTAAAAGGTTGAGCCCCAATTCAGGAAAAAAGGGTCAGAGGAAAGCTGTTTCAAAAAAAATTGTTTGGATTTAAAAAAAAGTATTATTTTTACTTTGGTATTGTTTCATTGTCAATGTTGTAAATTGCAGTTTTATGAAATTACAAATGGTTAAGAGAAGTCCGATACAATTCATTTTTCTGGCCCTGATCACGGTTTTCATGTTCAGCTGCAAATCGGGAGAGAAGAAACAGGAGGCCCAGGAGGAGACGGTGGATGTCGATGTCTCCCAGCTGGATGAGGAGATGTTCAAGAACATCAATGAGGCGAAAGAGGTCTTCTATTCCTTGCCTTCTCCTCTTGAGACGGCCATGCTGGTCAAGTCGGCCGGGGCTGGTTATGATGAGGACCTGCTGAATCCTGTGGACAATGCCACGAAGTATTCCACTAACAAGAGCATGGCATTGAACCTGGGCATCTACACCTGCGACCTCAGCTTTGCCAGCCTGTATGACCAGACCCAGGCATCGATCGATTACATGAATGCAGCCAAGAAAATGGCGGATGGCCTGGGGATCCTCGATGCCATCAGTCAGGAGAGCATCGACAGGCTCGAAGAGAACATCAATAACCGGGATGTGATCATGGACATCATCTCGGAGACTTTCATGAACTCCAGTTCTTATCTTGAAGAGAACGACCGTACGGCCATCGCGGCCATTGTGCTCGTAGGTGGCTGGATCGAAGGACTTTACCTGGCTACCCAACTGGTCCCCGATACAGCGAATTTGGAGACCAACAAACTGGTGCAGCGGATTGTCGACCAGAAGCTCTCGCTCAACATCATCCTCCGCCTCCTGAACAATAACAAAGACAATCCCGATGTGGAGGCTGTGATGAAAGATATCGAGGCGCTCAAGGCGATTTACGATAAGATCCCAATGACCGCGAGTGAAAAGGTGACCACCTCCACCGATGAGAACGATGTGACGACCATCGAGTCCTCGTCTACCTACAAAATCACTCCGGAAGTGTTCAAAGAACTGAAAGAGAAAGTCAAAGAAATCAGAACCAATTACATTTCATAAAATCTATTCCTATGAAAAGAGTTCTTACCCTGTTCTTATTCATATCGGCATTCTTTGTATTTGGTACACAAAACGTTCAGGCACAATGCAAGGGGTTTGCGAAGAATGTCTGTAAACTGGAGCTGGTCCCTTATACGCATGACGGGAATTACCATGCGGCCGTATTGACCGAAGGGGAAGAAGCTGAGCTTTACAAGACCTTTTATTCCGATCAGGAGTACCGTATTGCCGTATGTGGGTCGGACAACCTCCCGGAGATCGAGTTTTCGGTCGTGGATGCCGCCCAGAACGTTCTTTATACCAATAAGGACCATGACTACAAGAAGACGTGGGACTTCAAGCTACAGGCCAGTCAGCAACTGAAGATCGTCGTGAAGGTCCCTTCTCGGGGCGATAAGTCGAAAGAACCGGAAAGCGGCTGTGTGGCGATCATGTTCGGCTTTAAGGTGAAGTAGCGGCAAAAAGAACAGGATAAAGAGAAAAGATAAAAGGCCTGTCCCAAAGCGGGACAGGCTTTTTTATGCCAGCTTTTCACGGATATGGGAGGCTGTGTGAGAGTGTTTGCATTCTACCAATGCTTCGGGGGTGCCTTCGAAGATGATCGTGCCGCCCTTTTCACCCCCTTCGGGACCCAGGTCGATGATCCAGTCGGCTGCCTTGATCACTTCCGGATTGTGCTCGACGAGAATGATGGTATTGCCTTTCTCAATGAGTGCGTTGAAAGCATCCAACAGCTTGCGTATGTCATGAAAGTGAAGGCCGGTGGTGGGCTCGTCGAAAATAAAGAGGGTATGGTGCTTTTCATTCTCTTTCTTGAGGAACGAGGCGAGCTTGACGCGCTGGCTTTCGCCGCCGCTAAGCGTGCTGGAGGGTTGTCCCAGATGGATATAACCCAGCCCCACATCAGCAAGAGGCCGGAGTTTCTCGACGATCTTTTTCTCCGATGTGCCCTCTCCCTCTCCAAAGAAGGCGATCGCCTCGTCCACGGTCATCTCCAGGATGTCGTATGCCGACCTTCCCCGGTAGGTAACCTCCAGTACCTCTTTTTTGAAGCGTTTCCCCTGGCAGCTCTCACACACCAGCTCGACGTCGGCCATGAACTGCATCTCGACACGGATGACCCCTTCTCCCTGACACTCTTCGCATCGTCCTCCTTCCACATTAAAGGAGAAATGGGCGGGGGTGAGGCCGTTGAGTTTGGCAGCGGGCTGTTCGGCATAGAGCTTACGGATATCATCCCATGCTTTGATGTAGGTGACCGGATTTGAGCGGGAGGAGCGGCCGATGGGGTTCTGGTCGACAAACTCCACCCGCTCGATGAGCGGGAGATCCCCTTCCAGTCCGAGATGACTGCCCGGTTTTTTTCCGCTCTTATGGATGAGGCGGGCCAGGGCAGGGTAGAGGATGTCGCCCACCAATGTCGATTTGCCCGAGCCGCTTACACCCGTGACCACCGTCATCACCCGCAAGGGAAAACGGACATCGATGTTTTTGAGGTTATGTTGTGTGGCCCCTTTTATCGTGATGGAATTATTCCAGGGGCGTCGGACGGTGGGAACCGGGATCTTCTCTTCCCCGCTGAGATATTTCCGGGTGAGGCTCTCTCCTGCCATTCCCAATCCTTCCGGCGGCCCTGCATAGACCACCCTGCCGCCATGGCGTCCTGCCAGCGGTCCCATGTCGATGATGTGGTCGGCAGCCCGGATGAACGACTCATCGTGTTCGACCACCACGACGGTGTTGCCCATGTCGCGCAGCTTCTTCAGCACACCGATCAGCCGGTCGGTATCGCGGGGATGAAGCCCGATGCTGGGCTCGTCGAGGATGTAGAGCGATCCTACCAGGCTGCTGCCCAGGGAGGTGGCCAGGTTGATGCGCTGACTTTCCCCCCCTGAAAGGGTGGAGGAAAGCCGGTT
>JAMOUS010000303.1 GCA_027067975.1 Bacteroidales bacterium
GGAACTGATCCCGACCGCAGCGAAGCGGAGCGTCGGGATGGTAAGTTACAAGTGACTAAAGTCAGTGACACCCGCCTCGTGCGAGGCATAGCCGAAGCGGAAGACGTTGGACGAACTGATCCCGACCGCAGCGAAGCGGAGCGTCGGGATGGTAAGTTACAAGTGACTAAAGTCAGTGACACCCGCCTCGTGCGAGGCATAGCCGAAGCGGAATCTGCCGGCGGGCCTGACTCGATACACGATACTCCATACTCCCTACTCGATACTCCACACTCCAAACTCCGAACTCGATACTAAAAACGGTTGCTTTTTACCTTAACCCTTTTGCCTCATCGGCATAGTTCCGAGTTCAGAGTATCGAGTATCGAGTTGGCTTTTGACAATGCCTGAACCCTTTTATCTTTTTTCTTTTATCTTTTATCTTTTGTCTTTTATCTTCCTCACATCCTTTCGGGCATTTCGATGCCGAGGAGGCCCATGGCGGTGTGGAGCACCTCGCCGGTCTTGAGGGTCATGACAAGGCGGAAGTTGCGGGCTTCTGCCTCCGTCTCGTTGAGGATGGAATAGTCGTGGTAAAACTGGTTGAAGGCTTTGGCCGTCTCATAGGCGAAGTTGGCGACGAGGGCAGGGTCGTAGCCGGCGGCAGCGTCGGCGCGCACCTGCGGGAAGCGGGCCAGCAGGCGCACCAGCAGCGTCTCCTTCTCGTTGGGCAGGTAATTCGTGCCGAGCTGCTCCGGCACCGCGACATTGCGGTCGGCAGCCTTGCGCAACACCGACCGGATGCGGGCATAGGTGTACTGGATGAACGGCCCCGTGTTGCCGTTGAAGTCGATCGACTCACGCGGATCGAAGACGATGTTCTTCTTCGGATCGATCTTCAGGATGAAATACTTCAGCGCGCCAAGGCCGATCTTGCGGTACACCTCCTCTTTCTCTTTTTCGTCGAGGCCTTCGAGCTTGCCAAGCTCTTCGCCCATCTCGCGGGCGGTCTCGATCATACCGGCGATGAGGTCGTCGGCGTCGACCACCTTGCCCTCGCGCGACTTCATCTTACCCTCGGGCAACTCGACCATGCCATAGGAGAGGTGGATAAGTCGGTCGGCCCAGGGGTAGCCCAGCTTCTTCATCAGGATACGCAACACCTGGAAGTGGTAGTTCTGTTCGTTGCCAACGACGTAGATATGTTTGTCGAAGTGGTAATCCTCCCACCGCAGGAGGGCCGTGCCAAGATCCTGCGTCATGTATACGGCGGTGCCGTCGGAGCGGAGCAGCACCTTCTCGTCGAGACCCTCGTCACGCAGGTCGGCCCACACCGAGCCGTCCTCGCGGCGGTAAACGATACCTTTCTCGAGGGCCTCCAGGACGATCTTCTTGCCCACCTTGTAAGTGTCCGACTCGTAATAGATCTTGTCGAAGTCGACGCCCAGCGCCTTGTAGGTGACGTCGAAGCCCTCGTACACCCAGCCGTTCATCATCTTCCAGAGGCGGATCACCTCGGGGTCGCCGGCCTCCCAGCGACGCAACATCTCCTGGGCCTCGAGGAGCAGGGGGGCTTTTTTCTTCGCCTCCTCCTCCGGCATCCCTCCGGCCACCATCTGCTCCACCTGCTTGCGGTATTCCTGTTCGAACTTCACGTAAAAATCGCCCACGAGGAAGTCGCCCTTCTTGCTGGCCTTTTCGGGGGTGATGCCGTTGCCCCACTTCTGCCAGGCGAGCATCGACTTGCAGATGTGGATGCCGCGGTCGTTGACGATGTTGGTCTTGACGACACGGTTACCGTCGGCGGCCATGATGCGGGAGAGGGAGTAACCGATGAGGTTGTTGCGCACATGCCCCAGGTGGAGGGGCTTGTTGGTGTTGGGCGAGGAGTATTCGATCACGACCGTGGGGGCGTCGGCGGCGGCCTCCTGCAGACCGTAACGGCGCTCGTGGCGTATCTTGTTGAGGAACTCCACCCAGTAAGAGCCGTCGACGACGAGGTTGAGGAACCCCTTGATGACATTATAGCGGGCGATATGAGGCAGGCGTCTGACGAGCTGCTCACCGAGCCAGGCGCCGGCCTCTTCGGGAGGCCGGCGCAACACCTTGGCCAGGGAGAACACCACTACGGTGAGATCGCCCTCGAACTCACGACGCGTCTCCTGGATCAAAACCTTTCCGTCATAGTCCGTTCCGGTGGCCTCCTGCAGGACCTGCCGCACGGCCTGCGTGATCTCTTTCTCCAGTTCTTTCATCTCTTTCTCTTTTTGCTTTTCCCTGCCGGGATCCCTTCCCGGCCCGGCAGCCCGCAAAGTTAACAATTGCCCGGCAATCTGGACACCCCCATCCCCCCTTTCCCCCAAGAACTTGCACAACAAAAATCCCGGACTTCCGGTGAACTTCCATAAAATCTCACATACAGGATACGTACAACCCATGTTATATCAACAGAATACAGAATCTTAACTACGTAGGCTACTACGTAAATATCTACGTAGTTTATCATAAATCCGGGAGGTTTGTTTTTCAGACAAAATGATCTTCCCCCTCTTACTACCGAGCAAGTCCAGTTTGGGATCTCTCATTTGCAACTCTCACAAAAAGGCACCAATTTTGTTGAACCCTGGCATCAGGAGGGAACCGAAAAGATGAATCTAAAGATGCATATCATGTTCAGGAAAATGTTGACAACACTCTTTTGGCTGCTGGCACTGCTGCCAGGATTATCCCTGCAGGCCCAGAAAAAGGGGAAAGACTATTACCGCATCGGGGTGGAGATCCCCGGTCTGGCGAACAAGGAGGTTTATCTGGGTTATCATTTTGCCGACAAGAACTATGTGGAAGACACCTTGCGACTGGATGACAAGGGCCGGGGGGCTTTCCACGGCCCTGACACCCTCCCGGGCGGGGTCTACCTGCTGGTGATGCCCAACATGCAATATGTGGAGTTCCTTTTCGACGGGAACAACCGCTATTTCACCATCGTCACCGACACTTCCGACATCTTCGGGTCGTTGCGTTTCAAAGGATCGAAGGAGAACAGCGATTTTCTGGCGTACCAGAAGCAGCTCTCGGCGCTGAACAAGGAGTTGATGGAACTGCACAAACGGGTGCGGGAACTGAAAGACGACAAGGACTCGCTGGAGGTGGTGAATGAGCGCATTCGGAAGATCAACCGCAAAACGCGCGAGATCACCCGGCAGGTGGTGGAATCGCATCCCGGCACGTTCCTGGCCGGCCTGGTGCAGGCGATGACGCCGCCCGACATTCCCGAGATCGACATTCCCGAGGGCACGCCCCATCGCGACTCGCTCATTTGGGTGAAGCGCTATGCTTTCCTGCGCGACCATTACCTCGACGGTGTCGACTTTTCCGATGAGCGGCTGCTGCGCTCGCCGGTCCTCTACAACCGACTCAACCAGTACTTCAACCGTATCCTCGTCCAGGTGCCCGATTCGGTGATCCCCCGGGCCGACACGGTGATCGCCCGTGCCGCTGCCAACGACAAGGTGTACCAGTACGTGGTGATCTTCCTGCTGAACAACTTCCAGCAATCGAACATCATGGGCATGGATGCCGTATATGTGCACCTTGCCGAGCAGTATTACCTCTCGGGCCGGGCCCCTTGGGCCGACAGCACCCTCCTGGCCCGCATGGAAGAGCGCGTGGCACACATGAAACCCAACCTCATCGGAAAAAAAGCCCACGACCTGAAAATGGAGACCCTCGACGGCCAATGGGTCGACCTATACGAGATCGACGCCCCCTACACCGTGCTGGTGTTCTGGGACCCCAACTGCGGCCATTGTAAACAGGCAATCCCGAAACTCCATGAGATCTATCAGAAATATCGCGATAAGGGTCTGAAGGTAATGGCCGTATACATCTACGACAACAAGGAAATTTGGCAGAAGTTCGTCACCGATCATGGCCTCGACGACTGGATCAATGTGTGGGACCCGTTTCAGCTGACAGGTTTTCGCTTCTATTATGACATTTACAGCACGCCGGTGATCTATGTTCTTGACCGTGACAAGAAGATCGTCGCCAAACGTCTTGACACCAAGACCCTTCAACGCTTCCTGGAGGACAAGCTGGGGAAATGACGAAGATGGGGTAATATTTCGTATCTTTCTGAAAATTTTAACCCCGGCATACCATGCGAGGTTTCCCGGTCTTGTTCGTATTGCTCCTTTTCTCAGGTGTTTATCACACCTTTTCACAGGAGGTTTCAGATACGGCAGCCGGTGAGGGAACAGCCCTGATCCCTGCCAGTCGGTTTGCGGGGGAACTTCCGAGGACGACCCGTCAACTTCAGGAAATCATCCGGCGTCTTCCCACGGATGAAAGGATCACCGCATATCTTTCCCAGTACGACACCTTGGCCGCTTTGCTGGGGCGTTTCGAGCGGCAGGCAACCCGCCGCGACACCGGACGTGCCGACAGAAAAACCCTGGAGAACGATCTGTACCTTTGGAAACAGCAGAGAAATCGTCTGATCGCCTTCCGCAACGAGGTGGAGCGACAACTCGAGCTGCTGGTAACCAGCCGCAAAAAGGTCGATGGCGCGCGGGAACGCTGGCAACAGAGCCTGAAGGCCTATGGCGATGAGCTCACCCCTGCCAACCGTCACGTGCTGGACAGCTTCCTGGTCAAGCTTGAGGAGCTGAGCCAGGACATCGGAGAACGCAGCCGCAGGCTCATGCAGCTATTGCAGCAGGTCTCCACCCA
>JAMOUS010000304.1 GCA_027067975.1 Bacteroidales bacterium
GATTACGATATGCCGAATGTTTAAAACATTCACCAAATAAAAACAAAACCCCTCCTTCCCTGAAAACAGGGGGTTCCCGGTTTTTAAAATATTCAAGTTACAGAATCTTTGAAACTTTTACAACTATTCCTGTTGCGAACCTTCCGCCATGACACCGAACAAGGCTTTGAGTTTTTCCAACTCTTCTTTGATCATGGCCAGCTCGGCATTCTCTTTTTTCAGGCGGGCCACCTCCCGGGCAAGGGCCTCGACACGCATTTGCAAAGCCTTGTTCTGCATGGCCAGTTCTTGCGTGGCGCTCACATTGAGCATGGCCACCGCCTCATAATCCACCGTGAGGAAATCGTCCACTTCCTTGCCGAAGACAAAAAGACGGTCCCAGGCCCTTCCTCCTTGCACGACAAAAGCTTTCGGAGATATCACCTGCGCCACTTCCCGCTCTTCCGTACCTTCCGGCGTGATCAGACGCACTCTGTCGCCCGCCTGCAGACCGTGTTCTTTGGGAAGATAGACGAAAACCATCCCTGTAACCTCCTCACGCACCGTCGAGTCGGCCAGGCAATAGACCGACGGCACAAAACCCGTGGTGGTGTTCACCGCAACAGGATACACCTCTTGCAGTTCCTGGGCGATCACCTTCTTGTGCACCCCCGAGCCCTTGCTGATGGTATCGATATACCGGTAATCGGTGATGCGAATCTTCATCAGCGTGGCCAGGTCGGCCTGCGGATCGCTGCGGCCGATGATGTGCTTGATCCGGGCATCCGAAGCGGCATTGAACTCCCCTGCACGAACCCGCCCGCTGGCATATATGGAAATATACCCCCAGGAAGTGGCTTTGCCGGTCTGACCCTGGCTGTTCAGATATCCATAAGTATAGGTAGGAGAAGCCTCGGAACTCGTAACCGTAAGCGGATATCGGGGCGTATTGGTGCCAATCCCCACATGCCCGTTCTTCAAAATGACCAACGCATTCTTACGGGAACCATAATAGGTACCATTACCGACAATAAAGATGGGATCCGTGGCAACAAAGGAGGAACGTGAGGAACCTGAAAGGGTATCATTGTATGCTCCCACTGCCGTGCAAAACAAAGAGTTCGTCACGGTGCCTTTTCCAAGGGCAACTGAATAGTCCCCCATGGTTTTCACACCCGATCCCAATGCTACGGAGCGGGATCCATATGTTTTAGCAGACTCTCCCATGGCCAAAGATGCATGACCATGGGTCTCCGAATGATATCCTACCGAAAAAGAATGTTTGGCAAAGGTTTTACATCCGTCTCCCAAAGCGGTGGATCCCCATTCATGGGCTTCACAATGATAGCCCCCCAAAGCAGCCGAATAGGGAGCAAGCGCTTTAGCATAATATCCCATTGCAATTGAGCCGTTCCCCCTTGCTTCACTTCTATAACCCAACGCCACAGTCCCATAACCATTCTTCGCAGTAGGATAATTTCGATATGTACTGTCAGCATATCGACTAACTGACATATATCCTGCAGAAAATGAATAATCCGACACTGCTTTGCTATCGTAACCACTGGCCGTAGAAAAACTTCCTTCAGCCTTTGTATTGTATCCCAGCGCCAAGGCACAATATCCACTGGCTTGCGCCATTTTACCAAACGCAAAAGCATTGGTGGCTTCCGCTTTAGCCATATCACCCATGGCTAAGGAACTCTTCCCTTTTGCCAGTGTGGAGGTCCCGAACGCAAAGGAACTTTTACCCAGGGTGACTGCATTTTTCCCGATCGCAATGGAGTAGTTTCCCCTCGAAATTGCCTGATACCCCAATGCCTGGGAATAGTCGCCAATGGCCTTGCTCTCAAAGCCCGTCGCCATGGAGTTGGTACCCACACTGTCAGGGCTCTCCACCAGCACCCGGCCGGTGAGGAACGCCTCCTTCTTCGGATACCACAGGATGCGGGGCTGGCTGGGATCCACCACCTCGACACTCGTTCCGCTCGAGACATTGAAATACTCTTCGGTGCCGCCCTTCAGGAAATTGATGCCGCCGATGGCAAAGCCGCCACGCGGCCCCTTGGTGGAGGACTCCCGTATATACACCCGCGTGCTGTCTTCCGTAACACGAAAATATTCATATGTGGTCCCCTTGGAAAAATTGTACCCCCCGATCGCAAAGCCGCCACGGGGTTTCTTGGCATCCGAATCGTTGATGTAAATGCGCACGCTGTCGGGGGTCACGCGGAAGAACTCCACCGGCTCCCCTTTGCGCACACCCAATCCACCGATGGCAAAGCCGCTGCGCCAGGGACCTTTGGCCGACCCGGCGGTATCGACAAAGATCCTTACCCCGCCGTTGTACACGGCGAAGACGGTCTGGCCGTCCTTACGTTTCACTTCGAAGAGGGGCTCCTCGCTCTGGAGGTCATCCCCCTGCACCACCAGTTTGCTGCCGCCGGCATCCGATGTGCCCACCGCCACACTCCCGGGGTAGGTGAGCGTGTCGCTCCCCTGCAGCTGCCAACCGGGGTTGTCGAGATACGGCGAAAGGTCGATCGCCGTGGCCGACGCGTTCTTGGTGATCGTCAGGACGTTGCCTTCGAGATGCAGATCCTGGATCTCGTTCTGCGGGTCCGCATCGGCATCCTCCTTGTTCGCCACATCCTGCGCATACAAGGCATAGGGAACGCTCAACAGGCGGGCCGCCCCCATCGCCAGAAAGCCCTGCCCGTCGTCCAGGTCGATCTCCACCTTCAGCCAGTAAGGACCCTGACTCCAGTCCACCTCTAAAGGCGTCACATTGCCTGCCTGCAAAGTGAACAGGCCCAGCTCATTGGTCGTCACCGTCTGGGTCTCCGCCCAGACAAGGGTGCCGTTCTCCCCACCCTGCAACAAGGAGAGACGCACCTGAAAGGTCATGTTCTTCAGCAACGCTCCGTCGTTGCCGCGCGCAACAGCTTGGTAGGTAAACGACTCCGGCACCTGGGAATGGGCCCAAAAACCAAACAAAAGAAAAAAGAGCGTCACAAATGGGACTCTTCGCTTCGAAGGAAAGATTCTCGTAACCATTTTTTTACTTTTTCGTTTCGAAATAAGTTTTGGAAAAGATTAATGCTAAATCTTTCACAAATTACCACTTTCGAACGAAAAAGTCAAGTCCCTGATTATGAAATCATGACACCTTTCCGTGATTGCGTATTATACCAGAAAAGAAAACGGAATGCTCAGACGCCGCTGCGAATGATCCCGCGGTTCGAGTTGCGGATGAAATGGAGGATCTCATCCCGTTCGGGGGTGGGTTCGAACTCTTTTTCAATGATCTCGAGTGCCTGCGAAACGGTGTATCCCCGCAAATAAAGGGTGCGATAGATATCCTGGATCTCGTTGATCTTTTCGTTGGAGAAACCCCGCCGGCGAAGTCCCACTGAATTGACCCCCATATAGCTGAGCGGATCGCGGTCGGCCTTGATGAAGGGAGGCACATCTTTCCGGACCTTTCCGGCCCCTCCCACCATCACATGGGCCCCAATGTGCACGAACTGATGCACCAGCGTGCCCCCGGCCAGGATGGCCCAGTCGTGCACCTTCACCTCCCCGGCAAGAGAAGCGTTGTTGACCAGGATGCAATGGTTGCCCACCTCACAGTCATGGGCGATGTGAACATAGGCCATCAAAAGATTGTCGTTTCCGATGACGGTTTTCCAGGCAGCCTTAGTGCCCCGGTTGATCGTCACAAACTCTCGGATGGTATTGTTGTCCCCAATCTCCACGGTGGTCTCCTCGCCCTGGAACTTCAGATCCTGCGGGATGGCACCGATCACTGCACCGGGAAAGACCTTGCAGTTCTTTCCGATACGGGTTCCATCCATGATCGTCACATTGGGACCGATCCAGGTCCCCTCGCCGATCTCCACATCGGCAGCGATGGAGGTAAAAGGCCCGACCGTCACATTCCCGGCAAGCCGGGCATCGGGATGTACGTCTGCGTATTTATGTATCATCAATTCAATCTTTCTTTTTTCTGAACACCTGGGCCATCAGTTCGCCCTCGACCACGAGGCGGTTGCCTACGAAAGCCTGGGCAAAGACCGTCACGATGCCGCGGCGGATCGGACCGGAAAGCACCACCTTGGCGATAAGCGTATCCCCCGGCACCACTTTGCTTTTGAACTTCACTTTGTCGATCTTCAAAAAATAGGTCCCGTAATTTTCGGGGTCGGGGACGGTACTGAGCACCAGCATTCCGCCCACTTGGGCCATGAACTCGATCTGCAACACGCCGGGCATCACCGGCTCATCAGGGAAATGACCTTGGAAGAAGAGCTCATCGTAAGTGAGGTTTTTCAGTCCCACCACACTCTCATCATCCATGTAGAGGATCTTGTCGACCAGCAGGAAAGGATAGCGGTGGGGCAGACGCCGGCGCACCTCCAGCACGTCCATCAGCGGCGGAACATTGGGATCGTAGACGGGGATGTCCTTCTGGGCCTCCGCCTTCTTGATGGCACGACGGATCATGCGGGCAAACTCCGTATTGGCTTTATGTCCCGGCCGCGTGGCCACGATCTTGCCTTTGATGGGTTTTCCCACCAGGGCGATGTCCCCCATCAGGTCGAGCAACTTATGCCGCGCCGGCTCATTGGGGAAATGCAGCTCCACATTGCTGAGGATCCCTTCCGAATTGGCTTTGATATGCGGCTTATGGAAGAGGTCGGCCACCCGGTCGATCTCCTTTTGCTCCACCTTCCGGTCGAGGATGACAATGGCATTGTCCAGATCGCCCCCCTTGATCTTGTTCTGACGCGCCAGGGCCTCCAACTCATGGAAAAAGACAAAGGTGCGCGCCATCGCGATCTCCTTCTCAAAATCCTCCCGCTTGTTGAGGATGGCATACTGGTTGCCCAGCACCTTGGAATTGTAATCGATCAGGACGTTGATGCTGAGATGGTCGTCTGGATAGATCATCAGGTCGACTCCCCGCTCTTCATCGGAATAGGCGATCTTCTCCTTGACCTCGAAATAATCGCGTTTGGCATCCTGCTCTTCGATCCCTGCCTCACGGAAAGCCTCGACATACTTGATCGAGCTGCCGTCGAGGATCGGGGCTTCCGGCCCGTCGATCTCGATCAAAGCATTGTCAATGCCCATACCGTAGAGGGCGGCCATGGCATGTTCAATGGTGGCTACGCTGACGCCGTTTTGTTCGATGGTGGTCCCCCGCAACGTTTCCGTCACGTGATCGGCAATCGCCTTGATCTGCGGCCGGCCCTCCAGGTCGGTCCGCACAAAGACATAACCATGATCGGCGGGGGCGGGTTTGAACGTGATGGTCACCTCTACCCCTGTATGCAATCCCCTGCCCGAGAGGGTGACCTCCCGCTTGAGTGTTCTCTGTTTTTCGCTCATGGATATTGATTTACCTGCTAAAAACCGGCCGCAAGATACAAAAATTCATAAAAACACTTTTGCAGCAAATCAAACCGGCCGGAAAGGAAGAGTTCATTTCGCGGAAAGCTCTGCCAATTTTTTCTCCAACTCATCCACTTTTTTGAATAGATCACCCAGCCGTTTGGCATAAACCACATTACGTTGGAATTGCCGTATGGGCATGGCCGGGATTCCTCCCAGGATCGCATTTTCTTCTTTCACGGTATTGTGGACACCTGTCTTGGCCGCAATCTTTACCCCGTCAGCCACCCGCAGATGACCGCTGATCCCCACCTGCCCGCCGAACATGCAGTTCTTTCCGATTTTCGTCGAGCCGGCGATCCCGGTCTGGGCAGCCATCACCGTACGCTCACCCACCTCCACATTGTGGCCGATCTGGATCAGGTTGTCGATCTTCACCCCCCGCCGGATAAGGGTACGCCCCATCGTCGCCCGGTCGATGGTGACATTGGCCCCGATCTCCACGTCATCCTCGATCTCTACGATCCCGATCTGCGGCACCTTGGCGTACTCCTCTCCCGTCGGTGCAAAACCGAAACCATCGGCCCCGATGACACTGCCGGCATGGATGACACAGTGCTTTCCGATCACACAACCGTGATAGATCTTCACGCCGGGGTAAATCACCGTTCCTGCCCCGATCTTCACCCCTTCGCCTATGTACACATGAGCATGCAATTGCACACCGTCACCCAGGACAACTCCTTTCTCTACCACTGCATAAGGACCCACATACACATCTTCCCCCAAGGAGACCCCCTCTTCCACGAAAGCCAGGGAATGGATCCCTTTGGGCACCTCTTTTTGTCCTTCCACAAGCTTCAACAAGCGGGCAAGCGCCTCATAAGCATTCTCCACCCGGATCAGGGCCGCCTTCACAGGTCGCTCCGGCTTGAAATCCTTGTTCACCAGCACGGCCGTCGCCCCTGTGGTGTAAAGATATTTTTCATATGCCGGATTGGCCAGAAAGGTCAAATCGCCTTCGCCGGCTTCCTCTATCTTTCCGACGTTCCGCAGCTTCAGGCTGCCGTCACCCTCTACCTCCCCCTGGAGATAGTCTGCTACCATTTTGACTGTGAATTCCATCGTATCAAAGTTGATTAAAAAATTCCTTGGGATAACAAAAGATGTGTTTTTCGACAATGCGGGAGAGCACATGCTCGTCCATGATCTCCGACACCTCCGTGATATCTTTCACCCTTCCCTCTTTGGTGAGAATCCGGATCTGCTGACCTGTGGGGGAATAGGCCAGGTTACTGATGGTACCGGTAAAAACAAAACTTCGACTCTCTTCATCGCTGAATCCCATGACCTTACGGATTTTCCCGCGCACTTCTTCGACCCGCTCCTCGGGGAAAGGATGCTCCCGGATCTCCACATGGAAAAGCTTCCGATCGACCAGCCGACGGCACAGTTCTGCCAGGACGGGATCGCGGCTCTCTGTCCACACCTTTGCCGAGGCGATGATGTCATTGTCATCGAGCATGGCAAAATGCTCCAGCAACTCTTTGCGCTGTGCCGAGGAAAGGGGCTCCTCCGGCACGGAATATTCGCCATAGAGGAAATATCTTAAGGCAGGAGTGCAAAAAAGCTTCTCGCCGGCAGCAGCCAGAAAGTGCGCCCGTGCCAGGATCTTCAGCAACAACTGCTCGGCCGCCACGACGGTCTTATGAAAATAGACCTGCCAGTACATCAGTCGTCGTGCCAGCACAAACTTTTCGATCGAATAGATCCCCTTCTCTTCCACCACCAGCTCATCGTCCGCCACATTGAGCATTTTGATGATCCGTTCCAGGCCGATCACCCCTTCGGCCACCCCCGTGAAATAGCTGTCCCGCTGCAGGTAATCGAGCCGGTCCATGTCGAGCTGGCCGGAAATAAGCTGATTGAGAAAGGCCCGCGGATGGTTTCCCCGGTAGATCCGGATGGCCATCTCAAGCGCCCCTTCAAACTCCTCGTTGAGCTGCTCCATGAAAAGGAGGGAGAGCTGCTCGTGCGTCAGCTCCCGGATGATCGTCTCTTCCAGGGCATGTGAAAAGGGACCGTGACCGATATCGTGCAGAAGAATGGCCACACGTGCCCCCATCTCCTCCTCCCGGGAGATCTCCACCCCCTTGCCGCGTAAAGACCGCAGCGTCTCTCCCATGAGATGGGCCGCTCCCAGGCTGTGCTGAAAACGTGTATGATTGGCCCCGGGATAGACCAGCGAGGTGAGCCCCAACTGCCGGATGCGGCGCAGACGCTGGAACCAGGAATGCTCCATCAGCCGGAACAACAACGGCGTACCCACCGGAATAAACCCGTACACAGGATCGTTGAGGATCTTACGCTTGTAACTGTCACCCCTTTCCGGCTCCATCATTCCGACCAAATGAAAAAAGATTTTCGTTCGGGGTGCAAATTAGGACATTTTTTGCTTTATCAGTTGAGTGAAAACCGATTATTTGTGATTTCTGCAGAAAAGATGTATCTTTGCACACGAAATGTGGTGTACACGATTTGACAGGGGACGATGTCCCCTGTTTTGTTAGCATGAAGTGATGATCCGAAAGGAAGAAATATTGAAGATTCTGGAAACGTACCCTGCCAAGGAGGGACTGTGGCTGGTGGAGGTGAAGGTATCCCCTTCCAACCGGATCTCCGTGTTCGCCGACCGGCGGGAAGGCATCACCATCGACGAGTGCGTCAGCCTGTCGCGTTTCATTGAGCACCGCCTCGACCGCGAACGGGAAGACTTTGAGCTGATCGTCTCTTCGCCGGGGCTGGACATGCCCTTCCTGATCCGCGAACAATACGAGAAAAACCTTGGCAACCGCGTCAAGGTGAAACTCACCGGCCATAAAGAGCTGAAAGGCACGCTCGTTGCACTCACCGAAAAAGGCATTGTGCTGGAAGAGGACGAAAAGAAAAAGAAAAAAAAGAAAAAAGATGCCGGAGAGGAAGGACCTCGCCGGCACAATCTTTCATTCGAAGAAATCGAACAAACCAAACTGATCATCGAATTTTAACAAGGAAATATCATGGAGAATCTGAACCTGAGCGACACTTTTGCCGAATTCAAGGAGAACAAGAACATCGACAGGGCCACGATGATGAGCGTGCTGGAGGATGTGATCCGCCAGCAGTTGAGGAAGAAGTACGGCTCTGACGAGAACTTCGACATCATCATCAACATCGACAAGGGCGACTTCGAGATCTGGCGTAACCGCGAAGTGGTCGAAGACGACGAATTCGAAGATCCTGCTTTCCAGATCCCGCTCTCCGAAGCCAAAAAGATCGACGAAGACTATGAAGTAGGTGAGGAAGTCACCGACGAAGTGAAATGGAAAGACTTCAAACGCCGGGAGATCCTGGCCATCCGGCAGAACCTGGCCGGAAAGATCCAGGAACTGGAAAAGGCCAACGTTTACAACAAATACAAGGACCGTGTCGGAGAGATCGTCATCGGCGAGGTGCATCAGATCTGGAAGCGTGAAACGCTGGTGCTCGACGACGAGGGCAACGAGCTCATCCTCCCCAAGAGCGAGCAGATCCCTTCCGACTACTTCCGCAAGGGCGACACCATCCGTGCGGTGGTGATCAAGGTGGAGATGCAGAACAAGGGGCCGCTGATCGTCCTCTCACGCACCTCGCCGGTCTTCCTCGAGCGACTCTTCGAACTGGAGGTGCCGGAGATCTTCGACGGCCTGATCACCATCAAAAAGATCGTCCGCGTGCCGGGCGAGCGGGCCAAAGTGGCGGTCGAGTCGTACGACGAACGCATCGACCCCGTAGGCGCCTGCGTGGGGATGAAAGGCTCCCGCATCCACGGCATCGTCCGCGAACTCAAGAACGAGAACATCGACGTGATCAATTACACCACCAACACCCAGCTCTTCATCCAACGGGCCCTCAGCCCCGCCAAGATCAGCTCGATCAAGCTTTTCGAGGATGAAAAACGGGCCGAAGTGTACCTCAAACCCAGTGAGGTCTCCCTGGCCATCGGAAAGGGCGGGCTCAACATCCGCCTGGCCAGCCAACTCACCGGATATGAAATCGAAGTATACCGCGAATCGGAGGATGAGGATGAGGATGTCAACCTCGAAGAGTTCGCCGACGAGATCGAAGGATGGATCCTTGACGAACTTAAAGCCATCGGCTGCGACACCGCCAAAAGCGTCCTCGAACTCTCTGATGAAGAGCTGGAAAAACGCACCGACCTCGAACTGGAGACCATCAAGGAGGTCAAGAAGATTCTCAAGGCCGAATTCGAATAATAATCAGCATTATTTGTTTCATCTTTAGATATTCCTTCTATTTTTGCAAATCAGATTAACACGGGCTGTTCCATATGGGTGAAGAAAAGAAAATACGACTGAGCAAAGCCGCCAGGGAGTTCAACGTGGGGATCGGTACCATCATCGAGTTCCTTCACAAGAAGGGCTACGAGGAGGACCTTACCCCCAACTCGAAGATCTCGGCTGAGATCTATGAGATCCTGGCCAAGGAATACAGCTCGGAAGCCAAGGTGAAAAAAGAATCGGAGAAGGTCAAACTCCATGTGAAAGAAGCCCGTGAAGCGGTCTCGCTGAAAGACGTCCAGTCATCCAAGAAAAGGGAATCGGAAGAAGATGAAGAAGAACTGATCATCAAAGATCCGGGTGCCACAACCGTAAAAACCGTAACGGAAGAACTCCTGGAGAAACAGCCTGTCGGACCGAAAGTTGTCGGGAAGATCGATCTCGAAGAGCAAAAAGAGAAAAAAGAAAAAGCGAAAGAAGAACCCGAAAAGAAGAAGGAAGAAAAGAAAGCAAAACCAGAAACGGCAGCCGCGGCAGAAAAATCCAAAAAGGAAAAAGAGGAAGCACCTGCAGCTACCGAAACGGAAAAAGAGCCTCCCGCCCCGGCGGAAGAAGCTGCGCCTGCACCTAAAGAAGAGAAGGGCCCTGCCGCTCAAGAGGAAGCTCCTGCGGAAGCCGCAGAACCTGCTGCGGAAAAACAACCCCCCGAAGAAGTAGAGGAGAAAAAAGAGGAGATCTTCCGTTCCGAGGTGGAACAGCTCACGGGTCCTACGATCGTCGGAAAGATCGATCTGCCCAAGGAAGAACCCAAGAAGAAACAACCCGTGGCCACCTCGGCAGGCGTCCCCGCCGGGGAGAGAAAGAAAAAAAGAAAACGTATCCGCAAGGAGAAAGTCAACCTCAACGGCAAGGTCGGCGACGACAAAAAAGGCCGCAAAGGCAGAAAATATGCCCATCACGAGGTCGACGAAGAAGATGTCCAGAAACAGATCAAAGAGACGCTTGCCCGTCTGACGGCCAAGACCAAGCCGAAAGCTGCCAAGTACCGCCGTGAGAAACGCCAGGCCATCGTTCAGAAACAGATGGCCGAGCATGAGCAGTTGGAGAAGGAGAAGAAGAAGTTGCGCGTCACCGAATTCGTTTCGGTGAGTGAGCTGGCAGCCATGATGGATGTACCTCCTACCGACGTCATCGCCACCTGTATGAACCTGGGGTTGATCGTCTCGATCAACCAGCGGCTGGATGCCGAGACCATGACCCTGGTGGCCGATGAATACGGTTACGATGTAGAGTTTGTGAGTGCCGATATCCTCGATGATGTGGAAGAGGAAGAGCCCGACCGTGAGGAGGATCTGCAGCCGCGGCCGCCCATCGTGACGGTGATGGGGCATGTCGACCACGGGAAAACGAAACTGCTCGATTACATCCGCCGCACCAACGTGGTGGCGGGCGAAGCAGGCGGCATCACCCAGCATATCGGGGCCTATGCCGTCACGCTGCCGGACGGACACCAGATCACCTTCCTCGATACACCGGGCCATGAGGCCTTCACCGCCATGCGGGCCCGCGGCGCCCAGATCACCGACATCGCCGTGATCGTGGTGGCCGCCGACGATGGCGTGATGCCCCAAACCGTCGAAGCCATCAACCACGCCCAGGCTGCCGGCGTACCCATCATCTTTGCCATCAACAAGATCGACAAGCCTACGGCCAACCCCGACCGCATCAAGGAGGAGCTGGCCAACATGAACCTCCTCGTCGAAGACTGGGGAGGGAAATACCAGAGCCAGGAAATCTCCGCCAAAGAGGGGATCGGCGTGGAAGAACTCCTGGAAAAGATCCTGCTCGAGGCTGAACTGCTCGAGCTGAAAGCCAACCCCAACAAACCCGCCTCCGGCACGGTGATCGAGTCGTCACTCGACCGCGGACGCGGCTATGTGGCCACGGTGATCGTCAAGAACGGCACACTGAAAGTGGGAGATATCGTACTGGCCGGAAGCCATTATGGTCACGTCAAGGCGATGTTCGACGAGCGGAACAACCGCATGCAGGAGGCCGGCCCGTCGATGCCGGCGCTGATCCTCGGCCTCGACGGCGCCCCGCAGGCAGGAGACAAGTTCGTCGTCATGAAAGACGAGCGCGAAGCCCGCAACATCGCCCTCAAACGCCAACAACTGCAGCGCGAACAGAGCCTGCGGACCCGGAAACACATCACCCTCGAAGAGATCGGACGCCGCATCAAAATCGGCGACTTCAAGGAACTCAACATCATCATCAAAGGGGATGTCGACGGCTCGGTGGAAGCTCTCTCCGACGCACTGGTGAAACTTTCCACCGAACAGATACAGATCAACATCATCCACAAGGCCGTTGGCCAGATCTCCGAGTCGGACGTCCTCCTGGCTGCCGCCTCCGATGCCATCATCGTGGGGTTCCAGGTGCGGCCCTCTACCAATGCCCGCAAACTGGCCGAAAAAGAAGAGGTGGACATCCGCCTCTACTCGATCATCTACGATGCGATCGAAGACCTCAAATCGGCCATCGAAGGGATGCTCGAGCCCAAGATCAAAGAAGAGATCACCGGCACCCTTGAGGTGAAGGAAACGTTCAAGATCTCAAAGGTGGGTACCGTCGCCGGCTGTGTCGTCACCGACGGAAAGATCTACCGCAATTCCAAGGTGCGCCTGATCCGCGACGGCATTGTCATCTATACCGGCGAACTGGCTTCGCTGAAACGTTACAAAGACGACGTGAAAGAGGTCGTCAGCGGCCAGGAATGCGGCCTGCACCTCCAAAACTTCAACGATATCAAAGTGGGCGATATCATCGAAGCTTACGAAGAGATCGAAGTGAAACAAACCTTGTAGAACATAATCTTTGATAATCCAGAAAAAAGAAAAGCCGGTCAATGACCGGCTTTCTTATTGTGGGAAAGCTTTTCCCTATGCGTTGATCATGTTTTTGTAAGCTTCCGCATCCATCAGATCATCCAGTTCCGAAGGATCTTTCACCTTGATCTTGATCATCCATCCTTCTCCATACGGATCCTGGTTCACCAACTCCGGGGTGTTTTCCAGCGCAGGGTTCATCTCCAGCACCTCTCCCGACACGGGCATATAGACATCCGAGACCGTCTTCACCGCCTCGATCGTGCCAAAGCTCTCTCCCTTGTTGAGGGTTTCTCCTACCGTCTCAATCTCCACAAAGACGATATCCCCCAACTCCCCCTGGGCATAGTCGGTGATGCCGACAAAAGCTTCATCCCCTTCCACACGGATCCATTCGTGACCCTTCGTATACTTCAGATTCTCAGGAACGTTCATTTTGTTTCTCTTTAGGTTCGGTAATTATTTCCGTTCAAAAATAGATATTTTTTTCGTTCAAAAAAACGTTCGATATCATTTGTCCCGGTGGCATTGCGATTATTGCATCAGCGTAAACCGCAAACTGATCCCGAAATTGGTATTCGCAGTGGGGAAGGTGAGCGCCACAAAAGGAGAATTGACAATACGGTCGAAGAAAAGCCGTAGGTTGAACTTATCGCTCAGCATATAATCGGCACTGAACTTGATGGTGATGATCTTTTGCCCGGCAGTGGGAATGTTGTTGTCTTCCTGCAGTTTACGCATGATGGTCTTGTTGTCGCGGATGCTCACGTCAGCACGGAGGTTCAGATCGCTGGTGATCTCGCGCGACTGCCCCCCGGCACTGCGGAAGGTAAGCCGCACACTGTTGAAACGGAAACCTGTACCGATGACAAACTCGGAATTGTATACCTCGGTAAGCTGATTGTTCCCCAGGCTCAGAGCAAGGTTGCGCGAACGCTTGTATTCGATCTTCGAGGTAAGACCATTTTTCCAGGTCATATCCAGACCCGCCAACGGAGCAAACTGCTCAATGATCGAAACGGCGTTGATCTGATAAGGCGGCAGGAAGTTATATTCCAGGTCGCGGATCCAGTTCAGCCCGTCGGGACCTTCCATATAGTCCAGGTTCGACTGATAGGATGCGATGTTGTAAGTTGAACGGTAAGCATGCAATAGGTTGACCGAACGGAAGACTTTCTTCACCGATGGAATCCGGTTGAAAATGTCGATCACCACCCGCCAGTTCGGCAACACCTGCGTGATCTTCGGAATGTTGTTGAGAGGGATCTTCTCAGGATCCTTGCCGGCATACGCCGCCAGGAAAGCCGGAAGCATCACCTCCTGACTGGTCATCGAATACCCGTTTTTATAGCCGTTGGTCAGGGGCTTCCCGGTTTTCGGGTCAATATCCGGCTGGTAGGTGGGATCGAGACGGTGCCGTTTCTCCGCCAACCGCGCTGCGATGATCTTCGTATAGTCCCTGAAACGATCAAAGGTCGTCGAACGGTAATTGTCCTTCTCGTTAATCTTTTCAAACATACTCTTCATGGTGATGTAGGTCATCGAAAAGTTCCCCGTCACCATCTTGTTGTTGTAATTGTATGTACCGTTCAGATCGTCCCAGCGGTAATATTCATTGCTGTTATAGGAAAAACGGCGGTTGGCGATGATATCCACACGGATACCCTTGAAAGGTTCGAAAGTGGTCCGGAAATTGAAATTCTCACTGTGGACCATCACGTAAGGGTTATTGAGCAACGAATCTTTGGTAAGCCATCCTTTTTCGGCGACGCGATAAAGGAAGTTATCGTCCTGCCATCCCAGGATAAAAGGCCATCCGGGGGCCAGCTCCCCTCCCACGCGGTTGAGACCCACATATTTCGTCTGGGGCATGTATCCCGGCAACAGGGTCCCTTCATTCTGCATATATGACAGCGACATGTTGCGGATCCCCATAAGCAGGCCGGCTAGGGTCTCTCCGGCGATCAACGCCGGATTCTCCTTGACGTTCTTTTTCCCTTTCACGATCACGCGCACGTTTTTGTAATCCTTGTCGGCCGTGAAAGTGATCTTGTCGGGGCTCACCACCTTGTAGGTTCCCTGGATCTCTTTCCCATTCCCGTCGTAGGCTTTCACCTCCGTGATCTTCTCTGTCTTCAGCTTGTGAAGGATCGAGCGGGGCCGGCCTCCTTTCAGTCGGATGATGCCGGAGGTGAAAGTGACATCCTTTTCTTTCGGCGGCGGGGGCTTGCCGCTGAAACGCCGCTGGTTGTCCTGGTTGATGCGTTTCAGAAAACCTACTTTGTTGTACAACGTGGTAAAATTCAGCTGGCCATTCAACTGGAGGGTGTGGGAGTTCTGGATGGTATTGCCCAAATGGATGTTCATCGTATCAGGGAAAACAGGCCCAACCAGCCAGTCATACTTCACCCCGTAACGCACCGACGAGGTCACCCAGTTCAACAGCGGGATCTTATTGATCGGGATCGTATAGGTGAGGTTAATGGTGTGGTAATAGTGGGTGTTCCGTCCAAAGTGCCGTAAGTTCACCCGGACCGAATCGCGCCATTTTCTCCACTCGTCAGGATAACGATCGCGGTCGACCCCTCCCGGCGGCTCATCGATACGGGCAATGTTGCCCGCCGCAAAATCAAAGCGTAACGCACGCGTCAGATCCCACTTCACATCGTAATTGCGGTTCCAGAAGAAATCCTTACGGAAGGTCGGGTCGATGCGCAGATAAGGATTGTTGATGTTGCGGGTCTTGATCTCGTTGTAATACCTTGTCAGATCCGTCCGGAACGAGATGTGTTTCGGCAGGGGATAAAAATTGAAATCCCGGATCAGCCTGAAAGCGTTGGAGCGCATGATCTTCATCTTCCGGAAGGGGGCGATGTTCTTGGGCGAAGCATTGTAGACATAAGTGATCCCGCCGCGGTAGTTCTTCTCCAGGTTGATCTCGGTCTTCACATTGCGGCGGTACATCTCACTGTACGAATAGTTCAGGGAGAGGTTCGAAGGACTCCAGAAACGAGGTTTCTTGGTCACGGGACCAATGCCGACATTGGTGAAGTTGATGCTTTTGTGTCGTGAAAAATCCTGGGAGAAATGGAGGATCGAGTCGCGCTCGGCACGTGTCTCGGCATGGGCCAGGGCCGATTTCAGCGGCACATCGGGATCGAGGGGATTGTATTGCGGGTTGATGCGCGTCTCGGAAAAGCCGATGAACATGGGAATACGTACCTTTGCCTTGGCGGGGAAGAATTTACCCAGCTCCAGGTTGGTGGAGATATCGTAGCGGATCACCTCCTCCTGGCTCAGCTGGGCCACCTTCTTCTCCAGGCTCCCAAAACCCGGCTTGCTGGTGAAACCTGCCACATCCAAGGTGCCGAAATCGGCCAGGCGCGTCTGCAAACGGGCATTGGCCGCCCATCCCCCCTTCTCGTCGAAGTGGGTCATCCGCAGCTCGTCACACCACACCTCCACCGACTTGGGCCGGCCGTCATCCTCGAAGTAGTGGTTGTTTTGTAGGGGGTTGCGGATCCCGATCATGATCGTCCGTACATTGCTGAAATTGGGATTGCCCATCACTTTCACCAGCGCATTGTCGATCTTTTTCACATACACATCGTTCACCTTCAGCCCGCCGGGGTTCTTGTTCATCACGGCATTCCTCTCCTGCTTCAGCTCCTGCAGGATCCGTAAAGGCAAAATGATCTTGTTCTCCCGCGGCCATACGATCTCCCGGTCACTTTCAATATCGTTGTTGTACCTCCCGGGGGGGGTGATCTTCATCGGCAACTCGTATTCGTAATAGTTGTCCTGATAGTCCGTTCCCAAACGGATGAAGACGGTGACCTCATCGTCCCTCAGCTGCTCTCCCGGCAGTGCTTCGGCATGCACCTCCATCTGGATCTGCTTGTATTTGCGAAGGTCGAGCGTAACATTCTTGTAGATAGCCCGGGCATCCCCATCCCCAAGGTTATGGACACGCAACAGGATCGACTGCTCATTGAGCTGCCGCAGTTGAGGGTTGGTGGGATCGATGATGCGATTCACTCCCGGCGGCAACACATAGTTCACCGGCTGTTTGCTGCTGTTCTCTTCAATATTCACCGCCGAGACCTCAAAATCCCCTCCTGTTTGCTGCGGAACTGTGATCCGCTCCCCTCCTTGCAGCATCGTGCTGTAATAATTGCGCCATTCCCCCCGCACCAGATCAAACGTTGCAAAACGCAGGAACGTCTCCTTGTTGAAGCCGCGCAAGAATACCCGGATAAACCGGATCGACTTGAAGTCCTGGATGTTTCCGATCACCTTCTGGTAATCATGGATGGGGATCTTGAACTGATACCAGTTGACCGACGACTCCTGTCCGTTCTTGAAGGTGACCGTGGCGGTCACCTTGTCGGTGACGAAGTTCCTTCCCACCACCAGGTCGCCCGGCCGCAGGCTCACATGATATTGATAGTAACGTTCTGTCTCGCTGAGGGTATTGTCCCGGTTGATATCTTCCACATCGGGCAAGGTTGAGCCCGTGGTGGAATAAGGCTCTTTTGACATCTCCGCAGTGGGAGAGTTCCCTTCGAGACCGTTGTATTTTTTGTATCGCTCGAGGATTCCCAGTTTTTCCGCATCATAATCGCTGCCCCGATAGTAATGATAGTCGTCACCGGAAGGGTCTTTTAGCAATTCCATGTAGGCTTCGGGGGTCAGGATACTTTTCAGGGAGTCGAGATAATCCTGGAAGAAACTCTCTTCATCCTGGTCGCTGAGGCCATCCAGACCGACATCCTGGTATTTCCGGGCGTTGGGATCATTGTCGAAAGCATTCACCAACGACTGTGTTGTCGGCACACGTCCCCAGGCAGTCGTGTCCACATCCCGCACCACCGGCGAATTGGGCAGGCCGTTCTCAAAGGCCTTGCGTGAGTCGCGCAAAATATCCTCGGAGACATCCCCCAGGTCGATGTAAAGATCCCCTCCATAATTGTCAGGCATTTCCACGAAGGGGTCCATGAGCCAGAACTCAATGTACTGCACATTGGCCGACTCGAAGTCGCTGGTGGGCACCTCCCGCATGATGCCTCCCCAGCGGCTCTCGGGATTGCGTAAGGAACCGTCGGGATTGACACCCGCCGAATAGGCCGTCGGCATGGCATCGTAGTTGTACGGTCCCCGCTCGTCAGGATAAAAGGCCAGGTTCAACACCGGGATCGTCTGGGGAATGCCCGTGGGACTTTCCCGCTCGGGAAAGAGTTCATTCTCAAAAACTTCACGCACATAATGGCTCGACTGCAGATCGGGGTTCTGCCGGATGTAAGCAGGAGTGTTGACATTGTTTCGCAAAAAGAGAGGGTCGATCACATACCAGGCCAGCTTGGCACGGTTCACCCCGTAAAGGCGGTTATTGTTCAGACGCGCTTCGGGGAACAGGTCGTTCTGCCCCTGCGGGGTACTCGCCAACACCCAGGCATTGAAGGCCCGCAGATCGATGGTCGTCGTGCTCCCCTCAAAATCATCCAGATAAGCGGTCCCCGTCTTATAGATCGCTTTCGAATGGCCGGGGATCATCTGTGCGATCTCCCCCGAGAAATCGATCGTCGAAGGAGCCTTGGTATCCAGGAAAGGAATGGCGTCAATGAGACGGGTCAGAAAACGTGACTCGGCATGATAATAACCGTCAAGTCCCAACATCGTGTTCGAGATCGGCTCATCCCCCAGATTGACTTTCTGCGTCAGAGGCCGCTCGGTGAGGTTCATCACTGTCCCGCCAATATGAAAGTCGTCGCTGAACTTGTAATCCAAATGGGTTCCGAACATGGTCTTGGTCTGGAGGGCGAAAAGCTGGTTGCTCTCCAGCTGCACCTTGATGGGCGTCTGGGACTCCAGCAACCCCTCGTTGATGATCTTTACCCTCCCCAGATTGTAGTCGACAGTATAATCGACATTCTCCCGCAACTGGATCCCGCCGGCCGTCACTTTCACCGATCCCCGGGGGATGTTCATTGCATTGAGTTGGATCTCGGACCCGGAAGTGGAAGTGTACGATCCCACGATCTTGAACTTGTTCTTTTCTGCGATCTGCCGCGCCTTCACAAGCGTCGAATCGTACAACTCCTGAAAGACATATTTGTCAGCAATGGCATCATCCCCGATCTTCTTGCGCAAGTAACTGCCGAAAGGTTCCAATACGGGAAAGATCACACGCCCCCGCGCCGGGTTGATGGTGATCCCCGGCAAGAAATCGAAATACCCGTCGGGGTGGGGTTCATTTTGCGAATCAAGGTTGTCCAGGTTCAGCACCCGTATCAGGATCTGCTTGGCGATCTTCCCCTCCGGCAGATAATTGATGTCATTGCCGGTCTTATTGTCGTGATAAAGGACATGCAGTTCGAAATCACGCTGTTTGATCTGATATGCTCCCAATGCATAAATGTTCTTCATCATCAGGTCCCAGGTGGGATATTTGGGCGAAAGGTTGGTGCCTTTCAGCAGCTTGAGCACCAAAGCATCGGGGGCACTGATATCACTCGAGAACTCCCCCACCTGGTATACCTGGCCGTTCACGGTATACTGAAAAGCCACTGCCAGCACCTCATCGGCATTGAGCGCCGTGTTGAGCGAGATGAAACCCAACTGCTTGTTGACAGTATACTCACTCTCTTTAAGCCGGCGGGCATTTTCGACCTTCTCGTAATCCCTGCCAATGACAAAATCGGGATCGAGCATGCCCAAGG
>JAMOUS010000305.1 GCA_027067975.1 Bacteroidales bacterium
ATGCAGCGGGCCCAGCTTGTACATGTGGTTGCTCTGGTTGGTGCCGCTGCCGGCATTGAAAAAGGAATACATGCCTGCGATCAGCAGAGTCGACTTGTGGTGGGTGACGGTGTAAGGCCCGGCAAACACCGAACAGGCTTCTCCATGATAGGCCGTGCAGTTGCTGAAGAAAAGCGAGTGCTCGGCTGAGAACTGTTTGCCCAGATGACAGGCATGCCCCACAAAACAGTGATCCAGGATCACCCCGTCGCTGACGTGGCTCCCTTCTTTCAGGATGAAATGTTTCATGATCACGCCGGGACCGAGGGTCACAGGGTCGGAGGCGCTGCTGTGGATGCTGCCCTCTTCAAGATGCAGACAGCCTTGCAAGGTGGTGTGGGGGCCGATAAGAACATTGCGTATGCGGTGAACCTGTTCGATCACCACATGGTCGCCGATGTCGCCTTGCCGGCTGCTGCGGCGGCGCGTATGACGGTCGACCATCCGGTCGATGCGCCGGATCAGCCGGGGGCGGTGACGGTACATGGCCACCATGTAGGCTAAATGGGCGGTGAGATGGTCGAAGATCTTTACGCTTCGCCCGCCGGTTTCGTCGAGAACGTTCACCACGGTGCCGTTGCCAAAGCTGTTCTCCCCCTCAACGGTCAGACTGCCCACGTCGCAAATCTTCACCCTTCGCCCGATGCGGTAACGCGAGATGACCCCCGACACATGCGAGATGAGTGTGTCGGCCCCTACTTCGCAATCATGGAGCGCGGCATGGTAGATGCCCGCAGCGATCTCCCGACCGTCTTCCGCCACAAAATGGCGGGTGAAAGGGTGCAGGACGATCTTCCCTGAGAAATGAACATGCCGGATCTTCGCCGGATCAAAAGGATCGTACACGCTTACCTGCTTCCAGTCGGTGCAGGTGCAGCCCTGGCGTTCCAACATCGCGATCTCTTCGGGGGTGAGCTCTCTGGGAAAGGACATAGCGGGATGTTATTCGACAGTTACCGATTTGGCAAGGTTGCGGGGTTGATCGACATCACACCCCCGCAGCACGGCAATGTGATAGGCCAGCAGCTGCAGGGGCACCACCGTGAGCAGGGGGGAGAGAGGCAGCAGCGTGGACGGCACCGTGATCAGATGGTCGGCCAGTTGCCGTATCTCTTTTTCCTCCTCATTGACAATGGCGATGATCTTTCCGCGCCGGGCCTTCACCTCGCGAATGTTGCTGAGGATCTTGTCATAGGTGTTGTCCCGGGGGGCGATGAACACCACGGGCATGTTCTCATCGATCAGGGCGATGGGACCGTGTTTCATCTCGGCCGCCGGATAACCCTCGGCATGGATGTAGGAGATCTCTTTCATCTTTAAAGCGCCTTCCAGGGCCACCGGGAAGGAGTATCCGCGCCCCAGGTACAGGAAATTGGAGGCGTGTTGGTATTGCCGTGCCAAATCCTTGATGGGTTCGTGGTTATGGTCGAGGATCTTCCGGATCTTTCCGGGGATCTCCCTGAGTTCCCTTACCAGCCGGGAGAAGGAGTCGTCGTCGAGGGTGTTCCTGGCTTTTGCCAGCCAGAGGGCGATCATGGCGAGGACGGTCACCTGCGCCGTGAAGGCTTTGGTAGAGGCCACGCCGATCTCGGGACCGGCATGGGTGTATACGCCGGCGTCGGTTTCGCGGGGGATGCTGGCTCCCACCACATTGCAGATACCCAACACCTTGGCGCCTTCCTGACGCGCCTGGCGGATGGCTGCCAGCGTGTCGGCCGTCTCGCCGCTCTGGCTGATCGCCACGATCAGGTCCCCCGGCCGGATCACAGGATGACGGTAACGGAACTCCGAAGCATATTCCACCTCCACCGGGATCCGGGCAAACTCTTCGAAAAGATATTCCCCGATGAGGGCGGCATGCCATGAGGTGCCGCATCCCACGATGATGATCCGCTCCGCCTTCTTCAAAAGGGGCAGGAGCGGAAAAAGTCCTCCCAGATGGATCTCCTGACCTTCATCGGGGATCCTGCCCCGGATCGTGTCGCGGATGGCGGCAGGCTGCTCGAAGATCTCCTTCAGCATGTAATGGGGAAAATCCCCTTTTTCGACCTCGCCGATCTCCTCGTCGAGGGTCTCGATATGGGGCCGGAGAGGATGGTGATCGTCATCGAGGAGGAGGAGACGCTCCTCTTCCAGGATCACAAGCTGATCTTCTTCCGGGAAGACCACCTTGTCGGTATGATCCCGGAGGGCCAGGGTGTCGGAGGCGAGATAATGGGCTTTTTCCCCGATCCCGATCACGAGGGGACTGCCCCGACGCACGGCAAAAAGACGATGAGGTTCGTCGGTGCAGAGGATCGCCAGCCCGTAGGTGCCGGTGAGCTTTTTCAAGGCCAGCCGCATGGCCAGGGCGGCGGGGATCTTGTCTTTCAGGTAAATGTATTCGATCAGGTTGACAATGACCTCACTGTCGGTGTCGGACGTGAAACGGTATCCTCTTGCCATGAGCCGCTCGCGCAAATGGACATGGTTCTCTATGATGCCATTGTGCACCAGCAGGAAATGTCCGTGCATGGAGCGATGGGGGTGGGCGTTCCGTGATTCCGGAAGACCATGGGTGGCCCAGCGGGTGTGACCGATGCCGGCTCTTCCGCTCACCGCATCCTCGCGCACGGACTTCTCAAGATCACTCACCTTGCCCTTGACACGGTGTAAATGAAGCCGTTCCCCCAAAACAGCCACTCCGGCAGAGTCATATCCGCGGTATTCCAGCCGCTTCAGCCCTCTGATCAGTATCGGCCAGGCTTCTTCCCGGCCGATATAGCCAATGATCCCGCACATGGGTTTTTGGTTTTGTTGCGACCGAACAAAAATAAGAATAAGTTCTTTTCCGGCCGAACCAAAAACGGAAAAAGTTCAATTTTTTTTGAACCAAATGTGGGAGGGGTTGAATAAGAGGAGGATAGGATCAGAGGAGTGCGGAGATCTTTTGGATCTTCTTTTCCAGTTCTCCGGTTTCATCTTCGTGGGAAGAGAGGATCTTTTCCGCTGTGATGAGGTCGTCGCGCAGGAGGGCGAGGGTGGCATCGCGCATGGTGGTGATACTTTGGTTGAGCATCTCGGTGAGGAGGGAGATCTCGCGGTAAATGTTCTTTTCCACCTCTAGGTCGATGCGGTTGCGGAAGACTTTTCCGAAGCGTTTCCGGAAGAGGGGCATGGGGATCAGGAACCAGAGCAGGTCGAGGTTGCTCTCAAAGGCCCAGTACACCGACACGTCAGGCCGTTCCAGGGACGGTAAAGGCAGTTCGATGGGCAGGTCGTGGAGGGTGATGCCAAGGACTTCCTGCAGACGGCGGTTGCGTTCGCGGCGGGCTTCGTCGAGGTAACGGGTCAGATGTTTGTGGGGTTCGGCCAGCAGCTTCTCCCATTCCTTGCGGGTGTTCTCGGCCAGCAGATCGATCTCCCGCACCAAACGGGAGGCGAGCCATTGCTCAAAACGGCGGGAGATCTCGTGCAGGTTGCCCCGCCATCCGGGGTAGTCATGGTCGAACTCTTCCTGCAGTTTGCGGGTGATCTCCTGGCGGTGGGGCAACAGGATCTTCTCCAGCCGTTCTCGCATGGGGGCGGTGTAGCTTTGGACGATGACCTTGAGTTCCTGGCGCCGGCGTTCCATGTCTTCACGCTGTGCGGCCAGCAGACGGGCCAGGGCTTCCCTGTCTTCACGGGCTTTGCGGGCCGCTTCCAACGAGGCTTCCAGGTAGCTCAGACAGGCCCGGGCCAGCGAACGTGTCTTGTAAGCCAGGATCTCGTCGGAAAGCTGATTGCTCCGTTCGGCCATCGGACGGATGATGTTCTCCAGCACCGTCTGCCGGAAATGAGCATCGTTACGCATCACCGAATAGCGATACACAGGATAGATCTGGTGAAATTGATCCTCCATCGTTCGGCGTATGAACCGCTCGATCTCCTGCAGGTCCTTCTCCTCGTACAGATCGGTCTTTGTGAGAAGCAGGTAGATGCGGGGCGTGTAGGTGCGCAGCTCCCGGATCAGGCGCAGGTCCTCTTCCGATAATGGCGTGCCGGGGTTGATGGCCACGATGGCCAGCCCCGTGTCGGGGGTGAAGTCGAGCGCTGCCTGTGTGTTGTGTGAAAAGATGCTGCCCACCCCCGGCGTGTCGATGAAACGCAGGCCGCGGTACTCCTTCAGCGAAGGAAGTTTGACCACCACCTTTGCCACCTGCCGGTGGTTGTTGGTGTTGACCTGCTCGTTGATGTATTCGCCGATCTCGCGGGCGGCGATGCGCTGCCGTTTGCCGTCGAGAAAAAAGACCGTCACCTCCTCCTCTTCCCCATATTCGAGGATGGTCACCACATTGGTCACCGGCGTGGCGCCAACGGGAAGGATGTTGGTGCCGGTGATGTGGTTGAGGAACGAGCTCTTGCCGGCCTTAAACTGGCCGAAAACCGCAATGTTGATGGTGCGGTCGCGGCGGTAGAGGGTCTCAATGGCCTCGAAAAAGCGGTGCAGCCCAGGGAAGACCAGCGGATCACACTCTTCCTTCAGCTGCCGGAGCGCCTCCGGCATGCGGGGGGCGTTGGAAGATTCGTTCGGATTCTCTGTCGCGTCCATCATGGCATTTGAGGGTCTACGAAAATAGAAAAAATTATCGCAACCATTCGATCAACAACACTTTTTCTGTGGAAGGGGTGATCTTGTAGCGGTCGTCGATGCGCATGCCGGGGATCCAGACGATGCGTTCCCCTTCGGTGACCAGCCAGAGGTTTTCTTTATCGACAAGAGAGAGCTTTTGGTCGATAAAGAAGTCGCTGAGTTTTTTCATCCCTTTCATGCCGAGGGGGCGGAAGTAGTCACCCGCCTTCCAGCGGCGGATCACGAGAGGCCAAGCGATAAGTTCCGCGTCCACAGCCGCGATGTTGGGATCGCCGGGGATGCGGAAGGAATCATCCCTTTCAAGGATGCGGAAATGGAGGTGCAACGGCTCGGTGATCATTTCCGTACCTTCTTCCACATAATAACGCCGTTCTTTTTCTTTTTCCGGCAGGGGGGTGATGATGAGGGTGTCGCGGTCTTTGACGAGACGGTGGGTGGGGGAGAGGAACTGTTTCCCCGGGGGGGCGTCGAGGTGGTGCAGCAGGGTGTTCACCGTGCCGGGACGGAAGCCAAAGGGCTTGAGCAGCTCGAGGAGCACCGCCTCCCAGGCGGCGGTCTGTCGCAGGGGCGCCAGGGGGATCAGGTGGTGGTCGCCGCGGTCGAGCAGGAGCCGTGGCCGCATCTCTCCGACATACCTGTCGAAGAGCTGCACCACCCCCCGCAGACGGGCGGCGGTGGCGGCCAGCGTGGTGGTGAAGGAGGGGTTCATCTCCTCAAAGAGGGGGATGATCTGGTGGCGGATCTTGTTACGCATGTACTTCACCGTGCGGTTGGAGGAGTCCTCCCGCCAGGCGATCCCCTGCCGCAGGGCCCAGGCTTCGATCTCACGGCGTGAGGCAAAGAGGAGGGGGCGGATGAGGGCCTCCTGCCGTACGGGGATAGAGGCCAGACCGCGCAGGCCCGTGCCGCGCGTGAGGTTGATCAGCAGCGTCTCGGCCACATCGTCGCGGTTATGGGCCAATGCGATGCGGTCGTACCCCTCCCGTCGCCGCACCTCTTCGAACCAACGGTAACGCAGCTCCCGTGCCGCCATCTGCACCGAGATGCCTTTCTCTGCAGCATAGGTGGCGGTCTCAAAACGCCGTATGTAGAGGGGAAGTCTTCTCTCTTCCGCCCAGCGCCGGATGAAAGCCTCATCTTCATCGGATTCTTCTCCCCGCAAGGAGAAATTGCAATGGGCGATGCCGCAGCGATAGCCCCGTTCCACCAAAATATGGGCCATCACCATGGAGTCGATGCCTCCGCTCACGGTCAACAGCAGCCGGTCGTCCGCAGAACAGAGCTGCTGCTCCCGGATGAACTTCTCAAGCCGTGCCGGAAGATCTTCCATAAGAGGTTTTGGGTGAAGATAATAAAAGTTGTCCAGAAGGGGAGGGCCCGGGATATGTCGAATGTTTAAAACATTCACCATATCCTTGGAACGGTACCTCACGGGAGGGCCCGGCGGATCGTCCGTGATCCCCCGCCGGCCCTTAATGGTCGTGCGGGATGCCGCGGATGTGGAGGATCAGGTGGTCGCGGTCGTCCAGGTCGTCGAGCCATCCGTAATTGGCGTCATCCTTGCTGTCGAGCTCGCGGATGTAAGGTTTGATGTCGAGCAGGGGAGTGCCGTCGAGCACGTCGAGGCCGGAGGTGTGGATCGTCCGCCCTTCCACCTTCAGGAGGCGGACGATGCTCAGACCGATGGGGTTGGGACGTGCCGGCGAACGGCTGGCGAAGAGCCCCACCTCGCGGCCGTCGGCCCACGGGGGCTCGACGGTCATCGACAAAGGCTTCTTCACACGGTCCATGTAATAGAGCAGATAGATGTAGCGAAACTTCTCCAGCTCCGCCAGTCCCCCGGCATACGCTTCGTCCACTTCCACGAAGAAATCTTCCGTGTCGGACTCCACAGGCTGGTAGGGGGCGTATTTGCCGTAAGGCGTATGGATGATGCCGATCGGCTTCAGCGGGATTTCCATGGGATGGTCGTTTGGTTTTTATACCCCAAAACTACAAACTTACAACGGAACGGACAGCATGTAGTCCGCCTCCGCTGAAGCTCCGGCGGACACGATAAAGCGATAATGCGATAAAGCGATCCGCCTCTGCCAAGACAAAAGATAAAAGGAAAAAGATAAAAGGGTTCAGGCATTGTCACATTGTCAAAGCCAACTCGATACTCGATACTCTGAATCCGGAACTATGCTGGTAAGGCAAAAGGGTTAAGGCAAAAGGCAAAAGTGGAGTTAGGAGTATCGAGTTAGGAGTATCGAGTTAGGAGTATGGAGTATCGAGTCAGGCCCACCGGCAGATTCCGCTTCGGCTTCGCCTTGCAGAATCCGGGTGTCATTGACTTTAGGCACTCGTAACTTACCACTTTAGTCACTTCCGGTAGTACTCCAATCACTTCTTTTTACCACAATCCATTGGTTTTTTGGTTGTCTTCCCACACGGGAAGGCGGAAGTGGTCGCCCCGGAGCTTCAGGACGTTGCGGAGCCATTCTTCAGGATAGCCGACAGCCTGGGGGCGTCCCCGTTCGTCCTGGACATAGCCGTCGTTGTATTTTCTCACCAGGTCGTTGGCCAGCTCACGCCACCGCCGTACCACTGCCTCGCCATGGGAGACGCTGTAATCTGTGAGGAAGGCGATGGCAGCATGGGGGTCGTCTTTCAGGAGGATATGGGTAGCCTTTTCGACCGCCGGCTGCCAAGTGAAGAAGTTGCCTTCGAGCTCTTGCTGGACCTTCCGGATGTCTTCGACCATGTACGAATACTTGAGGTTGGCGAAGTTGGCCACGAAGTTGAAGACCCACCAGGCCGATTCCCAGGAGAAGCGGCGCATGCTGCCGGTGGAGAAGGAGGGAGGCACCTGGGTGATCCCGCAGTAAAGAGGGACATAACAGGTGGTGTAGGTGTCGTCGAGGCCGTACCAGAAGACCCCGCCCACGGGGTCGGGCAGCCAGCTGCGGGCTTGCGAGACGAACGAATAGGCGGTCTGCTGGGTCGAGATGGGCCGTTCCCACGCATATTCCACGCTGTCGACCTTCCAGGTGATGGGACGCCAGCGGTTGGGCGTGCCGAAAGGACCCGCATCGACACCCTTTCTCATATCATAGGGCGTGCCTTCATAGTGGTCGCGCATCAAGGCCATCACATCCCGGACGGAAAGTTTCCGGTCCGGCTTGATGAAGAGGGGATAGGGGTCGGCTCCTTCAACGCCCCGGCAGAAGTCGGGCGAGAGATGGAGCGAAGGGGCGGAGCGGCGGAAGATGCTCCATACCCGGCTGGCCGTGTAACGCAATTTGGCGGGTGTGACCACATCATAGGCTTCGTTGAAGCGGAAGGGCTTGCCTCCGGTGGTGTCGTAATAGCCGTGTTCGAGGGCGAAAGAGATCACGTTGGGAGAATAAAGACAGTTGTCCGGGTCGTCGAGAGGAAAAGTGGAGATGCGGGCGCGGTTGGCGTGGGCGGAGATATAGCCGTCGGGGACCCGCAATGCCACCCAGATGGCCCCCTTGCCGCCGGGACCTGTGCCGATGATCTCCATATACCATACCTCTTCGGGGTCGGCGATCGAGAACGACTCGCCCGTGCTGGCATAGCCGGCTTCCTCCACCAACCTTGCGATCACGTGTATCGCCTCGCGGGCCGTGCGGGCCCGCTGCAGGGTGAGGTTCATCAAGGTCCAATAATGGAGGGCCGCATCGGGATTCTGCAGCTCCGGCCGCCCGTCGAAGGTGGTCTCACCGAAAGAGACCTGATGCTCGTTCATCAATCCCACCACCGCGTAGGTGTGAGGAACCTGTTTGACCCGGTGGATGTGGCCATGGGCATCGCGGAATTCCAGATATTCGTCCGGACCGTGGTCGGCCGCCGGCGTATAACGCAGATGCGGCAGGAACTCCCCGTCGCACGAGTAGGTGATGATCACCGAGCCGTCCACCGTGGCCCCTTTGGTGACCAGAATGTTTGTGCAGGCCGGGAGAGGGGTTCCATGAATGAGGAGAACGAGGAGCGTGAGCGGGAAAACGAAAAAGGCTCTTTTCATGACAAAAAGAATTAGGAATGACGGTCGAAGTTACACTTATTTTCCGGGATACGGAACACAAAGTCCCCTTGTCAGCGGCGCAGTTCTTTCAGGATCTCCTCCAGCTCCCGCAACTGGGAGCCTTGCAGTTCCAGGTCGCGGATGAGGGTGGTCTCCCCCGGATAAGTGAAGATCATCACCACGGTCAGGAAAAGGAAAAAGCCGGTGAAGATGACCCGGCCTGTCATCAGAAAGAAAATGATCGAACCCATTGCCGGAACCTCCAGGATCGCGATCCGCAGAAGGAACGGAGAAGCGTACAGGATGAGTTTCCGCGTGAGGGGGGTGTTGCGGTCGATCGTCCTTTTCCGTTTCCGGTAAATCCATTCCGAGGCGGGCAGGCCGATGAAGGTGAATGCCATTTCGGCATACACTAACATCTTGCCGAACGTTTCATCGGGGTAGAGCGGTTCCCCGTTCAAGAAGTTCAGGAGGAGCACGCCGGCAAAGAAGAGCACCAGCGAAATGAGCATGAAACGGTGCATTTCGCGCAGACGTTTGAGCTGAGCAGCACCCGGAGAGAGGTTTTTTCCGTCGTTTTCCATGATTTGAGGGATCTGGTTACCCTCGAAAGTTACAAAAATCACCCCCCTTTTTTCACTCGCAGAAAGAAAATCTTTCTCCCTCCGCAAGCACCCTCCCATATGAGTTTCCCACTATCTTTCCAACCGGCAGACCGGCAATGTGTTGTGAATGAAAATGTCCGTTCCCATGGTCGAGTCACCTACGTAGGTAGCTACGTAGATAACTACGTAGAATAAAGATTATGGTTTCTTTTGCATGATTATACAAATATTGATATATCAAGATATTCAGGATTTTTGATACACTCATAAAACCCGAAAAGTTTCCAGAAATTTTTTATGATTTCTTTTTTATTTTCAGGGAAGGTTTTTCAAATTTGCAAGGTGGAACGGAAAGATCCCGGCAGTATCGCATTTCGTGCTTCAGGGCCGGGGGGAGGGCGTGAACGGCTCTTCCTGGCGGTGCTGATGTTCGCTTTCTCATGGGTGGTCGTCGGTGATCTCGTGCAGTTCCATCTTGACCTGATCTATAGCCATGCCGCACATTCCTGGCATCAGCCTTTCACCAAGGCTGACGGCGATCATGGGAAGACCTTGAAGACCCAGAAAAAGGTGAAGGATGGCAATGGAGATCATCCCGTACTGGGATTGTGTCATTCCATCGCTTTGTTCCTTTACGAAGGGGAGGCTTCGGTTCTGAAGGTTCCCGAAGGGGAACATTCGTTCCGTGGTCTTTTCCGTCTGCCCTCCCTCCGGGCTCCGCCAATCCTTTAATCCTTTTCCACCCCCTTTTCAGGGGTGAGCATTGCTTTATCCATTGTTCGGTTATTCGATTGAAAAATCTTGGGATCATGAGGAAACTCGTGTTTTTCCTGGCAGGTATGTTGTGGTCGTTTGCGGCTCATGCCCAGGAGGGGCGGGTGCGTGTGACGGATGCGGTCACCGGCAGGCCTTTGCCCTATGCCGACCTTTGCTTCGTGCCTCTCCATGGCGGGCGGCAAAGGTGTACGGTCAGTGATGCAGAGGGCTGGGCGCAGGTGCGGTGTGACGACAGTTGTGTGGTGACGGTGACCATGGTGGGGTACCGTCCGCTACAGGACACCCTCCCTCCCTCTGGTGCCTTTTCCCTCCTTCTGCATCCGGATCTTTTGCATCTGGAGCAGGTGGTGGTCACGGCCACCCGCACGCCGAAGAGCCTGAAAGAGGTGCCGGTGATCACCCAGGTGGTGGAGCGCCGCACGATCACGGCCGAAGGGCTCTCCACCGTTCGGGAGGTGCTGGCCCGTGAGATCCCCGGCATCTCGTTCCAGCGCGGAGGCTTCGGTCCCGATATGAAGATGCAGGGCCTCAGCGCCAAAAATGTTCTCATCCTGGTCGACGGAGAACGCCTGGCCGGTGAGACGGGGTACAATATCGACTATTCCCGTCTGAACACGGCTGATATTGAGCGGATCGAAGTGGTCAAAGGCGCCGCCTCGGCCCTCTACGGCTCGCAGGCCATGGGCGGGGTGATCAACATCATCACCCGCGAGACCCGGGAGCCCTGGGAGATGAATGCTTCCCTCCGGTGGGGAACGCCCAATGAACGCAACTTCCCGGCACGCTCCCGCCAAGAGGATCCATACCACTACGAACGTCATCTCGATCTGTTCAATTACGACCTGCACCTGGCCGGCGGTGTCGCCCGCGACCATTTTACGGAACGCACCCTGATCGTGGCCAAAAGCTTTGACGCCTACCGCCTCTATGATGAAGTGCCGGTGGAAAAACATTATCTCAGTGTGGATACCGTGATCACGGAAAAACTCAATCCTTTCCCTACCGGCATCCCCGGCTATCGTGACTGGCAGTTCGATCAAAAGGTGGGACTGTCGCTCTCCCCCCAGGTGGAGCTCCATCTGCATGGGGGGTATTATCACCACGACGAGTTCGATTTCGTGCCGGACAAGGTGCATCAGCGTTACCGTGACGTGACGGCAGGCGGGAAGATGGCGTGGACCCCCGGCGAACGTTTCCGCCTGGAAGGGGCGGTCCACTATGATGCATATTCAAAATATGATCATTATGAGAAGCTGGGCGAGGATCATCTCCACTACCGCAACATTTTCTGGGACCCGCGCTTGTTGGCGGAGGTCCGCTGGAGGGAGCGTCACACCCTGACGGCGGGGACGGAGTTCTTTTCCGACCAGCTCTTTTCCGACCGTCTCTTCGGAGATACGGCGGCGTATCGCGGAAATACGACCTTCATCCTGTTCCTGCAGGAAGAAGCAAGGTTGGGGCCGCAGTGGGACCTTACCGTGGGGGTCCGTTTGGACCGCCACGATGTTTTCGGCACCCATCTCTCCCCGAAGCTTTCGTTGATGTACAAGCTGAAGCCCCTGACATTCCGGCTGAACTATGCCCGCGGCTTCCGCTCACCTTCGGTGAAAGAGCTGTACATCGACTGGCATGTGGCGTGGTTCACCATTCGCGGGAACCAGGAGCTGCGGCCCGAGACCAACCACTACCTGTCGGCTTCGGCAGAGGTGAGCCGCCCCTGGTTCGACATTGCCCTCACCGCCTATTCCAACCATCTGCGGGACAAGATCGAAGGGATGTGGAAGGAGAACCAGACGGTGTACCAATATTTCAACGTGAGTGAGGTGAGTCTGAACGGCCTGGAAGTGACCGCCCGCCTCCGTCCCGTCCCCTCCCTCTCTCTGGATGCAGGCTATAGCTATGTCCGCGACCGCCGCCCCCAGGGCGAGCTGGTCTCTGCCGTGAGTCCTCACAGCGGAACCGTGAAAGCTTCGTGGAACTTTCGCAAAAGGTTCTACCGCCTGCGGACCACCCTCGCGGTGAACATCACCGGGGCGAAGGATTATCTCATGAGCGACCGCATCCTTTTCCGGGGAGAACGTGTCGAAGCCTGGTACCCCGTCCATTTCGACCCCTGGGCCATCTGGCGTCTGACGGTGAGCCAGCGCTTCCGCTATGGCATCCGCCTCACCGCCGGCGTCGACAACCTCTTCGACCATACCCCCCGGGTGGTCAGCTTCAATACCTCCATGAGCCCCGGACGTACCGCTTTCCTCACCCTGGCGGTCGACTTCGGGAAAATGGCGGATGAAAAAGAAAAATAGCATTTGGATCAATAAACTTAAAAAATCACAACTATGAAAACCAACGTTCTGAACCTTTCTGTCGCATGGATGATCGTTTTGTTCATGGGGGTCTCCTGTTCGAAAGAGACAATCCCTCCTCCGGGCGATGATATCACGGTAAGTCTGACCACGAAAGATAATGTAGTCACTGATCGGTGGGTCTATTTTTCGTTCGAGACCGGCGCGGAGGTGGAGGGGGTCGACTCGTCGAACTTCCAGGGTTCGACGGAGTGGGATATCGCCTTTCACAGCCGGCATGTACGTCTCAACGGAGGCGCTTCGGGCCCGGGGAAAGCGGCCGCCCTCGACCTGGGGCAGGTGGACTGGGACTCGGTGGTCGAAGCCCCGGACACCGGTTATGTAGAAGACCGGTGGGTGGACAGCATCCTCTTTGCCGGCGTGGGCGAGGAGGGCCCCATCCTCGTCGGCACTTTTCTGAACCCGGCTTTCGAGACCGCTTTTACGGTGGATATGACCACCTATCCGCCCACCTACCTGGCCAACCGCAATGTGTATGTGGTCCGCACCGGCAGGGGGCGTTATGTGAAGATCATGCTCACCGACTATTACAACGACAAGGGCGAGAGCGGTTACATCACCTTCCGCTACCGCATGGCTGTGGAAGGTTCTCGGCGTTTCTGACCGGTGTGGGGCGGAACAGGGGGGTGGAGAGGTACCGTTCGCCGCGGTCGGGGAGGATCACCACGATGTTTCCCTGTGTGAGGCTGTGGGCCAGGCGCAGGGCACCTGCGAGGGCGGCGCCGCTGCTCATGCCTGCCACCAGCCCCTCTTCCCGTGCCAGACGACGCGTGGTGTGATAGGCCTCTTCGTCGGAGATGTAATAGTGCAGGTCGGCCAGTGAAGGATCGTAGATGCCGGGGACGAGCGACTCTTGCATGTTCTTGAGCCCCTGGATCTTGTGGCCGGGGAGGGGCTCTACCGCCACGCTCTTCACCGGCAGCCTGTGATCCCGAAAATAGCGGGCCAGCCCCGTGAGGGTGCCGCCGGTGCCGAGGGCGGCCACCACATGGGTGACCGCCCCGCCGCTGTCGCGCCAGATCTCGGGGGCGGTGGTGCGGTAATGAGCCTGCCAGTTGGCCGGATTGTTGAACTGGTCGGGATGGTAATACTTGTCCGGCTCACGCTGCATCATCTCCCGGACGGCGGCGATGGCGCCGTCGGTCCCTTCGGCGGCGGGGGTGAGCAGGATTTCTGCGCCGAGGGCCTCCAGCATCATGCGCCGCTCGACCGACACCCCCTCGCTCATCACCAGCCGGCAACGATAGCCTTTGACTGCCGCCACCATTGCCAGGCCGATGCCCGTGTTGCCGCTCGTCGCCTCGAGGATCGTCAGCCCGGGGTGCAGCCTCCCCTTCGCCTCGGCCGCCTCCACCATCGCCAGCGCCGTGCGGTCTTTCACTGAGCCGCCGGGATTGAGGCCTTCCACTTTCACCCAGAGACGTACCCCCGCCCGCGGCGAGAACCTTTTCAATGCTACCAATGGCGTATTGCCGATCGTTGCAAGTATCTCTTTCATTTTTTCATGGATTATAGGGTTGCGGAAAAGCATAAAAAAAGACTCCCGGAAATCTCCGGGAGTCTTGATAAGGTCGTTGGGAATATTCTCATCAACAGTGATGACAACACGACCCTCCTCCTCCCGGAGCACATCCGGAAGCACAACAACAGGTATGGAGGGTGTGTTTGCTCATGACACTGCAAAGATAAAGAACCTTTCCGGAAAGAGGAACGTCCGGGGGCCGTTTTTTTTTACCGTTCGAACAGGTCGCCCAGGATCGAGCTGGAACCTTTGCGTCTGTTCTCACCGGTGGGGGCCAGTTGCCGGATGAGTTTCCGTATGGGCATCGATTGCAGCCATACTTTGCCTGTTCCGCGGAGGGTGGCCAGGAAGATTCCCTCGCCGCCGAAGAACATCGACTTCAGGTTGCCGGCCCTTTCGATGGTGTAATCGATGGAAGGGTCGAAACCCACAAGGCATCCGGTATCCACACGGAGGGTTTCGTTGTGCAGTTCTTTTTCCACGACGGTGCCTCCGGCGTGGATGAAGGCCAGGCCGTCGCCCACGAGTTTTTCCAGGATGAAGCCTTCACCGCCGAAGAAGGTGGCCCCGAGCCGTCGGGTGAAGGCGATGGTGATGCGGGTGCCGAGGGCGGCACAGAGGAAAGCATCTTTCTGCAAGATCACCTCTCCTCCCAGAGCGGCCAGGTCGAGCGCCACGATGGTACCGGGATATGGAGCCGCAAAAGCGACATGTTGCTTGCCACTGCCACTGTTGGTGAAATGGGTCAGAAAGAGCGACTCACCCGTGAGCCCCCGTTTGGCGGCCGACCACAGCTTTCCCAAGACCCCCTCGGAGGGATCGCTGCCGTCACCCAGCTTCGTCGTGAAGGTGATCCCCTCTTCCATATAGAACATACTCCCCGCTTCGGCGATCACTGTCTCGCCCGGATCCAACTCGATCTCCACATATTGGATGTCATGTCCTTCGATCCTGTAATCCACTTCATCGGCTTTCATCGCTTCGTATTTTAAGATTAAACTGTTTTTAAAAATAGAAAATATTCTTCATGTTCTTCATGATGAGATCTAATAGTTAAATGGAAAAAACGATTTCCGGGAAAATCGTAATTTTGGTCAGAGGTGAAAAAATGAATGTACCCGCTCTCTCCGGCGGCACGGGATGTTGAAAAATATTTGAACAAAATGAAAATCACGCCATCGTTTAGTTTGTTGTTCCTCTCCATCTTTTTCCTGTTGTATTCCTGCCGGCAGCAAGGAGAGGAGGTTCTGCGCCAGGCTCTTCTGGAAGGCCCCTGGTATCTTCAGAGCAGTGACAGTGTCGCCGCCGGCGGAGAGGTGATCAGCACCGCTGCTTATGAGATGAAAGGGTGGTATGCCACCCGAGTGCCTTCCACGGTCTTTCATGCCCTTGTGGAGAACGGGATGTACCGCGACATTTTTGTCGATGACCATCTGGCGCGGATCTCTCCGGTGCCTTTCCGTGCATCCTGGTGGTACCGGACGCGTTTCTCGCTCGACAATGTGCCGGATGGTGTCTTGCTGAAGTTTGACGGCATCAACTACCGGGCGAATGTATGGGTCAACGGTCATCAGGTGGCCGATACGCAGGAAGTACGGAACAGTTTTCATCGTTTCTCTTTTGATATTACTCCATTTGTGCGGGAAGGGGAGAACGTGTTGGCGGTCGAGGTGGTGCCGCCCCGCCCGGGTGACTTCACCATCGGCTTTGTCGACTGGAACCCGGAGCCTCCCGACCGGAACATGGGACTGTGGCGGCCGGTGTGGCTGGAGACCCATGGAGGGGTGGAGGTGAGCGAACCTTTTGTGGTGTCCCGTCTCAGTGACGACCTGCGGCAAGCTGCGCTCACCGCTTCGGTGAGGATCAACAACCATGCCCGAAAACCTCTTGACGGCGAGGCCGTCTTTGCCTATGAGGGAGGGGAGGTGCGAATCCCCGTTACCCTCGCTGCCGGTGAACAGCGAAAGATCCTCTTCCGGCCGGATACCTTCCGGCAACTTCGCCTTGAGAATCCCCGCCTCTGGTGGTCGCATACCCTCGGCACCCCTCATCTTTACCATGCACGCTTTTCTTTTGAGAAGAAGGGGAAGGTCCTGAATGAGCGGAAGGTGCGTTTCGGGATCCGGAGCGTCGGGTCCTTCTGGAATGACCATGGAGAACGGGGGATCCGGATCAACGGGAAGAAGATCCAGATCCACGGGGGTGGCTGGACCGACCGCATGATGCTGGATGATACGCCCCTGAACACACTCCGCCAGCTGGAATATGCCAGGGAGGCCGGCCTCAATGCCATCCGTCTGGAAGGCTTCTGGGGGAACAGCGAGACCCTCTACGACCTGTGTGACAGCCTGGGCATACTCATCATGGTGGGGTGGAGCTGTCAATGGGAGTGGCCGAACCTGCTGGGCAAGACCACCGACCCCCGTTACGGAGGGGTGCTCGGCGAACAGGACATCGCCCTGGTGGGCAGGGGCTGGCGCGACCAGATCGTCTGGCTGCGCAATCATCCCGCCATCTTCGCCTGGCTCGGGGGCAGCGACCTGCAACCCAAACCCGAGGCGGAGAAAAAATATCTGGCCGTCTTGCGGGAGTATGATACCACCCGGGTTTACATCGGCTCGGCCAAGAAGACCACCACCCTCGCCGGCCCCAGCGGCGTGAAGATGGAAGGACCTTATGCCTATGAGCCTCCCGTCTACTGGTTCTCCGACACCCTCAAGGGCGGAGCCTATGGCTTCGCCACCGAGATCGGCCCCGGCGCCCAGGTGCCCCCCCTCGCCAGCATTCACAAAATGCTCTCCCCGGCCCACTGGTGGCCTCCCGACACCATGTGGAACTTCCACTGCGGACGGGGAAGGTTCGGCAACCTCGACCGTTACCTGACCGCCTTGCAAAAGCGCTATGGAAAAGTGAAGGACCCTGATGACTTCGAGAAGAAGGCCCAACTGTTCAACTATGATCTGATGCGCCCCATGTTCGAAGCCTACTCGGCCTACCGCTACCGTGCCACCGGCCTCATCCTTTGGATGCTCAACTCCGCCTGGCCCGAAATGTACTGGCAGCTCTACGATTACTATCTCAACCCCAACGGAGCATACTATGCAGCCAAAAAAGCCTTGCAACCCTGGCATGTGGTGTACGACTACCACCGGAAAAGCCTGTGGACGGTCAACGACCGCCTTGAAGATGCACCTCCCCTGACCCTCCGCGTTCGACTATTCGATTTGAACTCGAACCTGAGATTTGAGAAAAATATGCCGGTGACGCTGGGCGCCAACAGTGCATACGAGGTACTTCCCCTGGCTGACAACCTTCCGAGAGGGGAAGTGTTTTTCCTGGATACCCGCCTCTATGACCACGACCATAACGAGGTCGACCGCAATTTCTATTGGATCTCTCCCGTACCCGACCTGCTCGATTATGAGGATCCCCACACTCTTCCCTGGGTGCACACCCCATCGAAGCAATATGCCGACTTTACCGCCCTCAATCGCATGCCCGCTGCGGAGATTGCATGCAGCCTGTCGTACATGTCCGACGGAGGCACAATGACTTGCCGTGTGGTGCTGGAGAACAAAAGTTCCGTAATCGCTTTCTTTGTCCATGCCGATATCCTGGACGAAAAGAGCGGTGATCCCATCCTTCCCGTCTATTGGTCGGATAACTATTTGTCCTTACTGCCTCATGAGAAAAGGATCCTCATAGCCCGCATACCTGGTGAAGAGGCCGCCGGAAAAACCCCTCTTCTCCGGGTCCGAGGATATAACCTCCCTTGATCTCACCGGGAAATTTGTAGTCTCAGTTTGTTATGTAAGTGTATCTCAGTGTGATGTGTTTTTTTGTCTGCCTAGAATCGGATATGTTGGGGTGAAGTTTTATTGGGATAGTGTATCTTCGTGGTGTTTGAATAAAAAAATGATGCACCATGAACAGAAAAAGCATGGTCATAAGTTCGCTGCTGGTGGCACTATTCTTTTCACTTCCTGTGAAGGGACAGAAAAGCAGCGGGAAAGGGATCTATCACAAGGGCTGGATCGATCTGAACAAAAATGGAATAAAAGATATCTATGAAGATCCGGCCCGTAGCATCGACGAGCGGGTGGAGGATCTTCTCTCGCGGATGACCCTCGAGGAGAAGACCATGCAGATGGTGACGCTGTACGGTTACGGGCGGGTGGCGAAAGAGCAGCTTCCCGTGCCTTCCTGGAAAGATGCGCTGTGGAAGGATGGCCTGGCCAATATCGATGAACACTGCAACGGGGTGGTCGAATCGGATTACATGTACCCATATTCGAAGCATGTGTTTGCGCTCAATGCGGTGCAGCGTTTTTTCATTGAGGAGACCCGTCTGGGCATTCCCGTGGAGTTCACGGATGAAGGGATCCGGGGGTTGAATCATACGAAGGCCACCTGTTTCCCGGCCCAGATCGGTGTGGCCAGCACGTGGGATCGTCACCTGGTGCATGAGATCGGCAGGATCACCGGCCGTGAGGCCCGGGCACTGGGTTATAATAATGTGTATTCCCCCATCCTGGATGTGGCCCGCGATCCGCGCTGGGGCCGTATCGTGGAGACCTATGGCGAAGATCCATTTCTGGTGGCCGAGTTGGGGATCCAACAGGTGCGGGGCATCCAGGAGAACGGCGTGGCAAGCACCCTGAAACACTATTTCCTCTATTCCATGCCGAAGGGCGGACGGGACGGCAAGGCACGCACCGACCCCCACGTCACCGATCGGGAATCGCGTGAGCTCTATCTCTATGTGTTCCGGCGGGCCATTGAAGAGGGCGGAGCCCTGGGCGTGATGAGCAGCTATAACGACTACAACGGCATCCCTGTCACCGGCAGCAAACACTACCTCACCCAGGTATTACGGCAGGAGTTCGGGTTCCGGGGATATGTGGTGTCGGATTCGTGGGCGGTACGTTTCATCGAGTCGAAACACCATGTGGCGGCAACATACAAAGATGCCGTACGCCAGGCTGTGGAGGCGGGTCTCAACGTACGTACCACCTTCGAGCCGCCTGCCACCTTCATCACCCCTTTGCGCGAGTTGGTACATGATGGCGACCTTGCTGTCGCCACCATCGACGACCGCGTGCGGGATGTGCTGCGGGTGAAGTTCTGGGAAGGGCTTTTCGATCACCCCTATCATGACGAAAAAGCGGCAGAAAAGATCGTGCGGGCT
>JAMOUS010000306.1 GCA_027067975.1 Bacteroidales bacterium
TCAACGACTACATGTACCGCTTGGCCAAATTGCACCCCGGCGAAACAGCCGTGGTAGAGGTGAAACGAAAAGGAGAGAAAAAAGTCCTGCTGGTACAGCTGTAGGTGCTCCCTCCGGATGATCAAGGCAGAACGAGACCCAAAATGAAATAGGATGAAAAAAACACTGATCTGGATCCTGGCGGTCGTATTGACGCTGGGTGCAGCCTATTACCAACGCAAGACGGGCCCCACCCACCCGCGTGATATATTGGTGACCCTGACCGGGAAAGAGTATAAGGTCCGCCTCCTGCGCAGTCATGGCGGAGAGGGGGACCTGCCGGTGGAGGCAGTGATTCCCGACACTTCGGTGACTGGCAAGGTTGTCTGGAAACGTTTTCCCACTGCCGAACCCTGGGATACGCTCCCGATGGAGCGGTCGGGGGACACGCTCAGGGCTTTCCTGCCTCACCAGCCGCCGGCAGGGAAACTGGCATACCGCATCGTCCTGCAGAGCGGACAAGAAGAGGTTCTGGTGCCCGCAGATGAACCGGTGGTGGCCCGTTTCAAGGGGGCGGTGCCGGCCGGCATCCTCATCCCGCACATCCTTCTCATGTTCACCGCCATGCTGCTCTCCACCCTTGCAGGACTGATGGCGATCTGGAAGATCCCGGAATACAAAAGATATGCAACCGTCACGTTGGTCCTCCTGCTCATCGGCGGCGGCATATTAGGGCCGCTGGTCCAGCTCCACGCTTTCGGCGCCCTCTGGACCGGGGTCCCCTTCGGATGGGACCTGACCGACAACAAGACCCTCATCGCGATCCTTTTCTGGGTCTATGCCGTTCTCGCCATCCGGAAAAAAGACCGCTACTGGACCGTCGTCCTGGCCGCATTGGTGTTGATCCTCGTCTATTCCATCCCCCACAGCATGTTCGGCAGCACATACAACTATGAGACGGGGGATGTCATACAAGGCCTCTTCGCTGGAGGATGGTGGCTCAGGAAAAGGGGGAACTCATCCCGACACGAAGTCGTCGGGATTGTAAGTTATTAGTGGCGATAGTGCCTTGAGTATTTTGAGTACTTCGAGTTCCAAGTTCGGAGTAGGGAGTTCATTTTTGCCTTTTGCCTTATCCCTTTTGCCTTCTCGTCCGCCGTAGCTTCAGCGAAGGCGGATCACATCATCGCTTTATCGCTTCATCGTGTACACCGCAGCCTTGGCGAAGGCGGATCGCTTCCTCACATCATCGTTCCAAGCTTTTTCGCTCAGGCTCATAGGAATCGTGTGGCAACATCCAACAGTTGGAAGGATAATCCTCAAAAAGACAAAAAAAGAGGCCGGCCGGCCTCTTTTTTTGTCTGATTTCGTCGGACGAATCACTCCCCTTCGGAGGACCCCCCGGACGAACGCATGTTCATGATGTCGCGGTCGAACATATACATGTTGTGCTGGCCGACGAGCGCCAGCTTGTCGAGGATCTCCTGGACACTGGATTCCTCTTCGATCTGTTCGGTGACGAACCACTGCACCCAGTTGTTGGTGGTGTGGTCGTTCTCCTCGATACATGCCGTGACGATCTCATTGATCGAAGCCGTCACAAACTGTTCGTGTTTAAGCACTGCTTCAAAAAGGGCCTGAACACTTTCCCAATCCGACGGCGGGGTATCCAGGCCGGGAATGACCGCCTTGCCCCCACGGTCGTTGATGTAATGGATGAACTTGAGCATATGCTCCAGCTCCTCGTTCGACTGGGCATACAACCATTGGGCAATGCCGGGATACCCCGAAGATTCCGCCCACGAAGCCATCGACAGGTAAAGCAGAGAGGAGTATCCCTCCCGCTCCACCTGACGGTTCAAAATATCTTCGATCTTTTTATTCAACATATGCTTCTATTTAAGTGTTACTCCAAGTTAATCTAACTAAGAGATTAACGGATAAGTATATAACAGTTACATATTCTTAATGATCTCGTCCCCGAACTCAGAGGTCTTGAGACGGGTGGCTCCCTCCATGAGGCGTTCAAAGTCGTAGGTAACCCGTTTATTGAGGATCGCCTGTTTCAGTCCCTTGACAATAAGGTCGCCGGCCTCCTGCCAACCTATGTATTCGAACATCAGCACACCGGAGAGGATGAGAGAGCCGGGGTTCACCTTGTCCTGGTTGGCGTATTTGGGTGCGGTACCGTGGGTAGCCTCAAAGATGGCGTGTCCCGTTTCATAGTTGATGTTGGCACCGGGAGCGATTCCGATGCCGCCGACAGTGGCGGCGAGGGCATCGGAGATATAATCGCCGTTGAGGTTTAGGGTGGCGATCACAGAATATTCGGCCGGGCGGGTGAGGATCTGCTGCAGGAAAGCATCGGCGATGACATCCTTGATGATGATCTTGCCGGCAGCGATGGCTTCGTCCTGGGCCTGGTTGGCAGCTTCCACTCCCTTTTCTTCCTTGATGCGGTCGTACTGCATCCAGGTAAAGACTTTGTCGCCGAACTCTCGCTCCGCTAGCTCATATCCCCAGATTTTGAACTGTCCTTCGGTGAATTTCATGATGTTCCCTTTGTGGACGAGGGTCACCGACGGACGATGGTGCTTGATGGCATATTGGATGGCCGCGCGGACCAGCCTTTCGGTACCTTGCCGCGAAACAGGTTTTACGCCGATCGAGGTGGTCTCGGGAAAACGGATCTTTTTCACTCCCATCTCGTTCATCAGGAAATCGAGCACCTTCTGGTTCTCCGGTGTTCCCGTCATCCATTCGATACCGGCATAGATATCCTCGGAATTCTCACGGAAAATAACCATGTCGGTCTTGGTGGGGTCCTTGACGGGCGAAGGCACTCCGTCATAGTATTTCACCGGTCGCAGACAAACATAGAGGTCGAGCAACTGGCGAAGGGCCACGTTGAGGGACCGGATCCCACCCCCTACCGGCGTAGTCAGCGGTCCCTTGATCGCCACAAGATATTCCTTGATCACATCGAGCGTCTCTTGGGGAAGCCACTCTCCAACCGTATGATAGGCTTTCTCCCCAGCCAGTACCTCTTTCCATTCGATCTTGCGTTTCCCCCCATAAGCTTTTTCGACTGCCGCATCGAACACCCTTACTGAGGCCCGCCAAATATCCGGTCCGGTGCCATCTCCTTCAATGAAAGGAATAACAGGATGGTCAGGAACATTCAACTTACCGTTCTGGATCGTGATCTTTTCTCCCATGATATTGTTCTTTTTTCTTGTTGATTGAAACGACGCACAAAAATATCCAAAAACTGGTCGATTCCAAAAAAGTTATCCTTTCATTCCAGGTCGAGATCAAAGAGTTTCCTCATTTGCTCCAGACTGGGATTCTTCCGTTTCAAGTAGTTGTACTTTTCTTCTGGTGTATAGGGGCGTTTGGTGTTCCCGTTCGGTAGTTGTTCGACATCGATCCGGAGTTGGATGTGGTCATTGGAAAGATCCTCCCGAAGGTGTTCCATGAGTTGCGGCATCAGGTCGCGTTCGAAATTTTCCTTGAGGTTTTTGTTTTCGACCGTGATACGGATCGTGTGGGCATCCGGGAGGTCGGGAGGATGAGCGCGCAGGGCGGCCGCCAGTCGCGGCTTTTCCTTGTCCAGGCTTTTGGCATATTCCAGCCATCGTTCCTGCAAAAGCTTTTCGTCAAAAGGCTCGTCCCTGAGCGGAGCCCCCTTCTTTACAGGAGGTTCTCCGTCCTTTTCCTCAGGGGAGGCGGTTTGTCCGGCATTCCCCAAGATATCTTTAAGGGATACTGTGTCTGCCCCATTGTCGGCGGTTTCTTCAGGGGAAGAAGATGTTTCCGTTCCCTTTGGGAGAGAGGGTTTTTCCTGTACGCCGGAGGCGGGCGCTGTGGCGTCCTTCGGAGGCTGTTGCTCTTTCGTGGGAGTCGGTACAGGAGCCTCCTTCCTAAGGGATCCCTCCTTTTTTTCGTCCTTGGTCCCGGGACTTCCCGACCGGGAAGCCATAGTTGTACCAGCCGCTGCGTCTACTTCAGGAGCGGACTTTTTTTTTAACTGCGCCATACGCAACAAGGCCAACTCACCATGCAGCCGTTGATCCTTGCTTTCCTTCAGGGTGATATCCGCCTGGTAACAGATGTCCAGAACCCGGAATAAAAATTCTGGGGAAGCCTTCCGGGCTTGATCCAGATAACGCTGCTGCACCGCCTCACTAACTTCAAGCAACGTGAGGGTAGAGGCATCCCGTGCCACCAACAGATCCCGCAGATGAGCACTCATCCCGCTCAAAAACTGTTTCGGCTCAAAGCCTTTCCGAAGCAGATCATCAAAATACAATAACACCGATCGCTCATCTCCTTCCAACAGCGCATCAACAATCTTGAAGTAATACTCCTGATCAAGAATATTAAGCGTCTCTATGACAGTTTTGTATGTTATCTCACTCCCGGAAAAGCTTACCAACTGGTCAAAGATGCTGAGAGCATCCCGGAGTGCGCCGTCCGCTTTCCGGGCAATGATATTGAGGGCTTCCGGTTCGGCTTGGATTCCTTCCCGAGCGGCTACATGCTCCAAATGTCCTACGATGTCACTTACACTGATCCGGTTGAAATCGAACACCTGACACCGGGAGATGATGGTAGGCAGCACTTTCCCCTTCTCGGTGGTCGCCGTGTCGAAAAAGACAT
>JAMOUS010000307.1 GCA_027067975.1 Bacteroidales bacterium
CGCGTGCCGCCAGCGAGACCATCTTGTGCATCATGTCCCCGCTGCCGGCCATGACGAAACGTACGTTGTCCATCTTCTGCAGCACCCGCACCGCCGCTTCCACAAAATATTCGGGCCCCTTCTGCAGGGTAATGCGACCCAGGTAGGTGACGATCTTTTCCGGCACGTTCTTCTTCCCCATGCGTTCACGACGGAATTGCAAAGGCTCCACCGCATTGTAGACCGTTACAACCTTTTCGGGGGGGATATGGTATTTTTCAATGATCGTGTTGCGGGTCAGATTGCTCACGGCGATGATCATGTCGGCCATCTCCATGCCCCGCTTTTCGATGGCGTAGACCGCCGGGTTGACATTTCCCCGGCTGCGGTCGAAGTCGGTGGCATGGACATGGATCACCAGCGGTTTGCCCGACACCTCCTTGGCCGCGATGCCGGCGGGATAGGCCAGCCAGTCGTGGGCATGGATGATGTCAAAATCATTCTCGGCGGCGATCACCGATGCCACCAACGCATAACGGGCAATCTCATCCATCAGATCGTCCCCGTATTTGCCACTGAAAGAAAGACGGCCCTCTTCATCTGTCTGGAGATACCAGCGATCGGAAGAAACCTCCTTGCGTTTCAAACGCCAGAAATCATCGGGATCGGAATAAGGCACGATCTTCGATTCCACCTCCAAGAACTCCATGCTGCGGCGGAGCGACTCAAACTGTTTGAAATAGCGCCGGACATTGACGTTCGAGGCCCCCAACACCTTCACCATGGTCTGATCCTCGTCGCCGTAAGCCTTCGGCACGACAAACAGGATCTCCACGCCGCCTATGGCATACAGGCCTTTGGTGAGACCATAACTGGCCGTCCCCAGCCCCCCCGAGATATGGGGCGGAAACTCCCATCCGAACATCAACACTTTCATGACCATTCTCCTTTTTCCTGCCTGTCGAGCATATCCAGGATCCGCAGCACCTCCGAAACACTCCACGCTTGTGAAATGGCCCCTCGCGCCTCATGCGGAGGATCACCGTCATAGATCTCCGAGATGCTGCCGATGCCGTGCATCGACATCTCCGGTTCAAACCCCCAGATCAGTTTTTTGATCTTTCCCATGGCCGCTTTTTTGTACAGACGCAGCATTCCCTCACTGTACGGCCCCAGCAGCCAGGGCCAGGCCGTTCCCTGATGATAGGCCTTGTCCCGTTGGGCCTGATCCCCAAAATACCGGCCTTTATATTCCGGATCCTGCGGGGTGAGGGTGCGCAATCCGCGTGGAGTGAGCAGCTCCTTCTCCACCCGTCCCAGCACACAGCGTTTCATCTCATCGGTAAGGGGAGAATAGGGCAGCGAGGTGGCGATCACCATGTTGGGCCGCACCTGCCAGTTCGGCTGCCCCTCCGAAGAGAGAAAATCGGCCAGATATTTTCGCTCGTTGTCCCAAAACGCCTCCACAAAGGAATGAGCAATACGCTCCGGCAAATCCTTCCATTCTCTTACAAAGCGGTCATTGTCAAATTCACGGGCCATCTCCAGCACGAAGACCACAGCATTATACCACAGGGCATTGATCTCGACAGGGAATCCCGTGCGCGGCGTCACCGGTGTCCCTTCCACCACTGCATCCATCCAGGTGAGAGCGACACCCTCCTGCCCCGCATGGATCAAACCGTTCTCCCGCATGCCGATCTGATAGACCGTACCCCGACGAAACACCTCCAAAATGCGTTTCATCACTTTCCCATACCGCCGCCATGCACCGGCCCGGTCAGCCGTATACCGAATGTACTGTTGCACATCCCAGAAAAACCACAACGGCGCATCCACCGAATTGAAAGCATATTCCCCCTCACGACCCATGTTCGGGAAAAGACCGTCATCGCTCATACGAGAGATCTCGGTGCGCATCACGGCATGAAAATCCTTCACATTCCCCAACACCAGCGTCAAACCCGGCAGGGCAATGAAAGTGTCCCGCCCCCAGCTGTCAAACCAGGGAAAACCGGCGATCACCTCGGTCTTGCCGTGATAACGTTTGATAAACTGCTGTGCGGAGTTGATCAGGCAATTCCGGAAAGAGTTGCGGGGGGTGCGTTTTTTCAATTCCACGGTAAAGGTACGGCGGAACGTTGCAGGATTCTCCTGTGCCGTGGAAGCGGAAAAATAAATGCTTTCCCCCTTGCGGATGGGCACCTCGAAGAAGCCGGGAACGAAAAGATCCTCTTTGTATTCATAACCCCGCTCCTGCTCACGGGGATATTCGATATTGTAATACCAATGGGGTACGGTCACAAATTCCCCCTCCTTGCTAAGTTGCATGTGCAGGTGAGGAAACCCATCGTACATGCGGATCCGGATGCCATTTTCGATAAACTGCACCTTCGTGTTGGCATACATGTTGGCGTGCGTGAGTTGGTGCTTGTTCCGGAACGCCAAGAAAGGCTTGAAACGCAAAATTGTATCGGAATGTGCTTCCTCAAGCGTGAATTTGATGAGCAACTGCTCTTTCCTCTCCACCAGCAACTTCTCCTCCACCAACACCACCCCCCCGACACGGCGGGTCAGACGGGGAATCACATCCGCTTCGAAGTCCCGCACATACTTGTGCCCTCGCGGCTCATACACATCCCCCGCAAACTTGTGTATCCCCAAATTGAACTCTTTCCCATGTTGAATCACCGTCGTATCCAGACTCGACAACAAAACATGCTGCTCACCCCCAAAAGCTTCTATGGGACAAACCAATAACCCGTGATACTTGCGCGTATTGCACCCAATGATGGTGAATGAGGCATACGACCCGGCACGGTTCGAACGCAACACCTCCCGGCTCAACGAATATTCCAGGTTGACCAACTGCTTCTTATCAAACTTTAGATAACTCATTCCCAAAAATTTTGATGCAAAACTACATCAAATAACAGCACCCGGAGTACTACCTCTTAAAAATAATCAATCCCCCATGAAAAAGCGTTGTCTCCGGGAAACTTTTTACACTGTCTTTCGTAAAAAACACTGTTCTTAAGTCCAAAAACTTAAACCCAAAAACCAAAACAACGATGAAAAAAAGAACGATCATTCCCGTATTTGTGATCACGGCTTTGTTGCTAGGAGGGAATTCTTGCAAGAAAGACGATGACAACCCACCGGCAACACCGAAAGGGAACATTGTTTACATTACCGAAAACATCACCTCCCCCACCACCTGGTACGGGGATTCCATTTATGTGATCAAAGCATGGGACTTCTATGTCAACAGTACCCTTACAATCAAACCGGGCACCATCATCAAGTTTCATCCCTCGGAGGGTCCCGACCTGACCTTAGGAGGGGAAGGAACGATCATCGCAGTAGGCACCGCTTCCAACCCGATCATCTTCACCTCATACAAGGATGACGATCACGGCGGTGACATCAACGGGGACGGTTCGGCCACCCAGGCCGCACCGGGCGACTGGGGCGAGATCAACACCAACGGCCACAACGGTTCCCGTTTTGAATATTGTCAGTTTTATTACGGCGGAAACAGCAGCTACAAAGCTACGCTCACCGTCATATACGGCAATGCCACCGTCAAGAACTGCTTGTTCGCTTACAACGTCGGGGACGCCCCCAACATGTACGGCGCGCTCAACATGTTCGATGCCAGCGAAGGAAGCGTAGTGCAGAACTGCACTTTCTACGGAAACAGCTGTCCGCTGGCCGTCAGCATTCACATAAACATTGATGATTCCAATGTTTTCCACAATCCCGATAATCCTTCGGAAACGAACAAATACAACGGGATCTTCGTCAACACCGGCGACGGGATCTCCAGTTCCATCTACTGGAAAGAAACGGAAGTGGCCTTTGTGATCGACAACAATGACTTCTGGATCAACAGCGACGGAGTTCTTACGCTCGGAAACAATGTGGTGCTGAAATTCAAACCGGGAAGTGAAGTGGTCCTAGCCGGCACCTTGAACAACCACGACGGAACGGGTGTCTACTTCACATCTTACAAAGACGACACCAAGAAAGGCGACACCAATGGCGATAAGAACGCCACACAACCTACCAACGGCGATTGGGAAGGGATCTACGACAACAATGCCAGCACCTGGCTCAATTGGAGCAATATCCTCTACGCCAACCATTGATCTCGAATGATCATAACCCCGCGACAGGAAAAGCCGGCCGTGATGCCGGCTTTTTTTTCGCTCATATCTTGAAAATCTCTACTTTTGAGACGTTTGTCCTGCCATGAATGCTTTTTTTGCATACCTCTACCGACGTCCCGTAACGTTTTACAGAAATCTGTTCTGGTTTCTGCTGATCCTTATTCTGATCATCTCCTCCATCCCGGCATTGCCCGAACCGGAGATCTATATCCATCATGAAAAACTTCGCCTGGATCATCTTTTTCACTGGGGGGAATATGCCTCATTGGTGTTCTTGTTCGCTTTCTGGCGTTTACGTACCAAACCCGCTTCTGCCCCGCGGATCCTTGTATACACTTTTCTGCTGGGCCTGCTGATTGCCTCCTTCGACGAGACCCATCAGCTTTTTGTTCCGGGTCGGCATTTCACCTTTGCCGACTGGCTTTCCAATCTGCTGGGGGTGGTCACCGGCATCCTTTTCT
>JAMOUS010000308.1 GCA_027067975.1 Bacteroidales bacterium
AGGACCGTATGAATGCCTCCACACGTGAGATGGTCTTTGTGGTTGGAGGACCCTACGGCGTGAGCCGTGCCGTATTTGCGCGGGCCGACAGGGTGTTGCAGCTCTCGGCCATGACCTTCTCGCACCAGGTGGTACGTATTTTGCTCATGGAGCAACTGTACCGGGCGATGACCATCGTGCATGGGGAACCTTATCATCATGCATGAGAAGATACATATGAAACTTTGGAGGAGCCGATATCGTTATCGTTTTATTTTGCTGGCCCTGTTGTTGGCGATCCTGGCGTCGGTGTTCGAGAGTCCGCAGATGAGGGCTTTGCATACGCGTTTCCTGCTGCATCGTTTCCAACGGCAGGTTATAGCGCGCGAGCGGTTTATGGAGGAGATGATGCATCTGCTCGAAAAGAAAGCTAAGGGAGCACGGGAAGGATATTTGGAATTGCTTGATGATAAAGAAGAAAAGCGGCTGGCGCACCGGCAGGTCTCTCTTTTTCTTTATGTAAATGACTCGCTGGTCTTTTGGTCGGATAACACGGTGGACATAGATCCTGCGCATGACACCGTGGGAGGGGGATCCCGGTTGCGTTATGCCGGCAACGGTTGGTATGTGGTGCGGGCGTCGCGCCACGACACCTTTACGACGGTAGGTTATCAACTGATCCGCAGAGAGTACAAGTACCGCAACAAATATTTACGTCCCAAGTTCTTTCGGGGTGCCGGTCTGGGAGAACGGTACGCCCTTTCGACCGTGCCGGTGGAGAACGGTTTTCCGGTGGTCTCGCGGGAGGGGGAGTTCCTTTTCAGTCTGGTGCCGCAGGGGCACCAGGAACCGTTGGTCCTGCGGGTGGTAGCAGCCTTGCTTTTTTTAGGGGCTTACCTGTTTTTCTTCCTGTGGCTGGTGACTCTGGCACGTACTTCATGGGGCCGGCGTCACAGAAAAGGGTTCCTGCTGCTGGTGGGGCTGCTCTTAGGGGGGCTGTATGTGATCATGGTACGGGGAGAGATACCGGCTTCGGTTTTTTCTCTGCCGCTGTTCTCTCCTTACTATTTTGCCCTTTCCGACCGGATCCCGTCGCTGGGGGTATTGTTCCTGATCTCCATGTTCTTCTTTTCTTTCAGCTATCTCTTTTGGCTGCTGGCACGTACCGGCAGCTGGCGTGGGATGTGGAAGGATCTGCAGCTGGTGGGGGGAAATCTTTTTACCTCCTTCCTTTTTCTCTTGATCATCGAGTGCGTGTATTACCTCATCATGAACTCGAGCCTGAGCTTCGAACCCTACCGGGTGCTGAACATCACCATATTTTCTGTGATAGGCGTGTTAGGTGTCGGACTCTTGCTGATGGCTTTTTTGTTGTTGGCCGACCGGCAACTGCAGGTGGCGGGACGAATGGGCTGGCGTGAGGTGGCGGTGATGGCGTTCGCGGCGCTGGTATCTTTCTTTGTGGCCCGGTATCTGTTAGGGTTCCATCTGCCATGGCTCTCCCTGCTGGTGTTGGCCCTCTTTTATGCGGCCCTTTGGATACGACGTAAGTCGGTCTATGCCGGACTCATCCTTACCGCCCTCATCGCAGGTCTTTTCACAACCCTTTTCATTTTGCATCAATCGTTCGAAAAAGAAAAAGAGAACATGAAGGTGTTGGCGGTCAACCTGGGGGCAGAGCATGATCCCGTGGCGGAGTTGATGCTCGATGAGATCAGCGATGAGATCAGCGATGACCCGGAACTTAAGTCCCTGATGAGCAAAGAGGCCTTCACTTCGCGCGACGTGGACAATGTCCATAGCTATCTTCTGATGAGATATTTCAAAGGCTATTGGAACAAATATGATCTGTCGGTGTATCTCTGCAACCCCGGCGATATGATCATGGTCAACGACGAAAAGGAGGAGTCGTGTAGCGGTTTTTTTCGCACGCTCATCCAAGAGATCGGCACTCCCTTACGTAACAGTCGTTTTTATTACCTCGATTACCAAAATGGCCAGATCACCTATTTCGGAGCTTTTTTTTATCCTTCGCGGGTGCCGGGGGATTCAAACGGGCTTTATCTGCAGTTGGACTCGCGGTTGCTGTATGAACAATTGGGATATCCCGAGTTGTTGCTTGATGAGGCCACTTCACGTGAGATGATGCCTTCGCCCTATTCCTATGCAAAATACTATGATGGGCAGCTGGTCGCCCAGAACGGCGATTATTCTTACCCGCTCACCGACGAACAGTTCCTTCAGGGGGCTGCGGGGGATTTTACCTATCTCCGCCGCAATGGCTATTTCCATCTGGTATATCATGAGAACAGCCCGGTGACAGTGATCCTGAGCATGCCCCTGCGTACCTTTCAGGATTATCTCGTATCGTTCTCATATTTTTTCATCTTCTTCTTCCTGTTGTTTCTCTTTACCTTCAACCGCAGTATTTTCCGGGTACGTATCTATCTGCAGCCGGTGATGCTGAAGCAGAAGATCATGTTATGGATGATCTCGCTGTTGCTCTTTACCCTGGTGTTGATCGGGACTTTCTCGATCGTGTACAATGTGCGGCAGTTCCGGGCCAACCATTACAAAAATCTTTCGGAGAAAATCCTAAGTGTTTATGCGGAGTTGGAACATAAGTTGAGTTTTGAGGATCATCTCGACCGCAACTGGTCGGCCCCGGGATATCCCACGCTCAACGACCTGATGGTGAAGTTTTCGAATGTTTTCTATTCAGATATCAATTTGTATGATACGCATGGTATGCTGCTGGCCACCTCGCGGCCGGAGATCTTCGAAGAGAAGTTGGCCGGCAACCGCATGAACGAAAAAGCGTTCTACCACATGTCGGTGTTGAAGGAATCGGAGTTCATCCACCGGGAGTCACTGGGTGACCTCAGTTATCTTTCGGCCTATATGCCTTTCCTCAATAACCGGGGCAGGCTACTGGCATACCTCAATCTGCCGTACTTCACCAAACAGTACGTGTTGACTCGGGAGGTGTCCAATATGATCGTGGGGATCGTGAACTACATGGTGGTGTTGATCCTCTTGACGATCGTACTGGCGGTGATCATCTCCGACAAGATCACCAATCCTTTGCGGGCGATCCAGGAACGGATCGGGCGTTTTCGTCTGGGGCAGGAGTATGAACATATTGTCTACAAAGAGCGGGATGAGATCGGCAGCCTTGTGGATGCCTACAACCGGATGATCGACGAGTTGGCGAAGAACGTGGAGTTGTTGGCCCGTTCGGAACGGGAGTCGGCCTGGCGTGAGATGGCCAAACAGGTGGCCCACGAGATCAAGAACCCGCTGACGCCGATGAAGCTGAGTGTGCAGCAGTTACAGCGGGCCCACCGCGAGGGGAAAGAGAACTTTGATGAGATGTTCGAGCGTCTTACGGCCACCCTCATCGAGCAGATCGACCGTCTCTCGTACATCGCTTCGGCTTTCTCCAACTTTGCGCGTCTGCCGAAGATGCGCAGCAAGCCGGTCGATCTGGTGAAGGTGTTGCAGGATGTGGTTTATCTGTTTCGTACCGACCACGAAGGGGTGGTACGGCTGGAAGTTCCGCAGGAAAGTATGTGGGTCCTGGCCGACAAAGAGTTGCTGGAGAGCGTCTTCTCAAACCTGGTGAAAAATGCCTTGCAGGCGTTGGATGGCGTACCGGAAGGACGGGTGGAGGTCTCCCTTGAGCGGAATGACGAGGCCGGCAAAGTGCGGATTTATGTGCGGGATAACGGAAGCGGTATCCCGCCCGAGATTGCCGGAAAGCTCTTTGAACCGAACTTTACTACCAAATCGAGCGGGATGGGGATGGGACTGGCGATCGTCAAAAAGATCGTGGAAGATGCCGGCGGAAGGGTGTGGTTCGAACCGAATGAAGAGGGGGGGACCACTTTCATCGTGGAATTGTCTCTGCATGAGGATCGGGGTCGTTGAAATTTTGGGCAAGTAGGTAGGTGAATCGCAGGAAATCATTATTTTTGTTTGTTAAACCCGTTTTTTCCAGGTGGTGAAGAGGCTCCGTTCATGTGTATTGGTGGGAATCCTGCTGTTGTGGGGGAATATGGTGTTTCCTCAACAAAAGATCTCAGGGGTGGTCAACCATTACACGAAGGTCATCTCCATTGACGGTCCTGACCGCATCACGGTTGCCGATGCTTCGGCTTTTCATGAAAAAGACACCACCCTGATCATCCAGATGAAGGGGGTGAGTGTCGTTCCCGGCCAGAGTAGCAGCACCACCCAGGACATCAATCAGGTGGGGCTGTATGAATTCATCATCATTGACAAGATCATGCCGGGGAACCGGATCGTCTTTACGGCCGATCTGGCGAACGCCTATGAAGCGGATGCGTATGTGCAGTTGGTGAGGGTGCCGGGGTACAGCAATGCCGACGTGACAGGTACGCTCACCTGCCAGCCATGGGACAGTACCTCAGGCACGGGTGGGGTGTTGGCTTTGATCGTCGAGAACACGCTTACGTTGGATGCGGATGTGGATGTGTCGGGGAAAGGATTCCGAGGAGGCTTGGCGGCTACGGTGACCGGGGAATGTTCCGAGACGAACTCTTCGTATAAAAACTATTTTTTTTCGGCTTCCTCCGACAGTGCCGGATATAAG
>JAMOUS010000309.1 GCA_027067975.1 Bacteroidales bacterium
CGTCAGCCGTATCATGCAGGAGATGCAACGCGAAAAGATTGTGCTTTGGAAAAGACAGATGATGGCGATTCTCGATACGAAAAAGCTGAGTAATATCGCCCGTACCGGTTAAAAACTTCCCGATTCATCCCGGCCGCCTCCGGCGGCCTCGGGAGAACGGGGCAGACGCGAAATCACCACCTTTTCATGCCTTACTACACCTACATACTGAAAAGTGTGTCGCATGGAACCTATTACTATGGACACACAAAAAACCTTGAAAAAAGATTGGAGGAACATAACAAAGGTCTGGTACGATACACAAAAGGCCGCCGCCCCTGGGTCTTGCACTATTTCGAAGAATTCCCCACTAAAAGTCAGGCTATGAAAAGGGAATACTTTTTCAAATCATTTCAAGGCTATAGATTTTTGAAATCACAACAAATTATATGATCTTTGCACCCGGAGAGTTGCCGGAGTGGTCGAACGGGGCAGACTCGAAATCTGTTGACCCGCATTCGCGGGTCCGGGGGTTCGAATCCCTCACTCTCCGCTCAAGCCAAAACCCCTGCCTGGCGGCAGGGGTTTGTGTTTTCCGGAGCATCCAAAGCTTGCTTGGGGAAGAAAACGCCGGATTCTAAAAGACGAACCCATCCCGTAATTTCAGTGATGAATGCTTGCGTTCTCCGCACGGTCTCAGGCTAAAACTTCAACGTCCACAAAGGAACCGGAACGTACCTTTTCATCCCAAATCTCCCGCGTTTCACGGCAGGATCCGGATCTTTTGCTTCAACGGGGTATTTGCTGAAGAGTTTCCCACCATGATCTCGAACTCTCCCGGCTCCACCACATATTTCATCTCCCTGTTCCACAGTCCCAACTCCTGGCAGGGGATCGCCAGCTTCACCGGCCGGGTCTCCCCCGGCTTCAAAGAGATCTTCTTGAACGCCTTCAACACCTTCACCGGCGTGGCCACCGAACTGACCAGGTCGTTCACATAGACCTGCACGACCTCTTTCCCTTCACGGGCGCCCGTGTTGGTCACCTGCACGCTTACGATGAGGGTATCCGCAGCGGTCAGATCCGTCCGCTCAAGATGGAGACCGGAGAGATCAAAGGTGGTATAGCTCAACCCATACCCGAACGGATACAACGGATCGGTCGAGCTGAAGACATAATCCCTTCCCGGTTTCTCCTTCGTGCCGGGCTGATGGTAATACCCTCTTCCGGAAGGCTGGTGATCGTAGAACACCGGCACATGCCCCACGCTCTGGGGATAGGATACCGGCAGTTTCCCGGAAGGGTTCACCTCGCCGAACAGGATCCGGGCGATGGCGTTCCCCCCCTGTTCCCCCGGATACCAGGCATCCAGGATGGCCGGGATATGTTCACTCTCCCATTGGATATTGTAAGCCCGTCCGTGGATCATCACCAGGACGATAGGTTTGCCGGTCTCCCAGACCGCCCGGATCAGTTTGGGCTGTATGCCGGGAGGCAGCAGGTCGGCACGGTCGTAACCTTCTCCACAGGTAGGATGGTCATCCGGATCCTCTTTGCCCCAGCCGACCCCGGCAAGGGGCATGCTCGTGCCACCGATGACCAGCACCACCACATCGCTCTTTCGCGCAGCCTCCACGGCCTCTGCGATACCACTTTCGTCCAGCGCGGTGATGTCACACCCTTCAGCATAATGAATTTGCACCCGGTCGCCCACATAATTCTGAATGCCTTCGAGGAGGGTCACCCCGGAAGACTTCGCCTTGGTGACACTGTAATCCCCGTATTGCACCCTGTCGGCATTCGGCCCGATCACGGCAATCGACCGGAGCTTTGAGACATCCAACGGCAACAAATGATCTTCATTCTTTAACAGAACCACCGCTTCTTCGGCAATTTGCCGGGCCAGACGCACCGCCGCCGGAGCATGTACCCGTGCGGTAAGATCCTGCGGAGCCCGGTACGGCCTGTCGAACAAACCGGCCCTGAACTTGACCGTGAGGATATGGCGCACCGCCTCATCGATCAAAGCGGGATCCAGTTCTCCCTGTTCCACCATCTCCTTGAGCACCGTACGGGAATAGGCATAGGCTTGCGGAGCTTCCAGGTCGACCCCTGCCTGCAGCGCGAACAGGGCGGTCTCTTTCTTATCGTGCGCGATCTTATGAAATGATTGCAGCATACGCACCGCCCCGTAATCGGAAAAGAGATACCCCTTAAATCCCAACTCTTTCCTCAAAACATCCTGCAGGAGTGCCTTGTGGGAATGCAGCGGGATACCGTCCACCTCGTTGTAGGAGGGCATGACGGAATAGACATTGGCTTCCTGCACAGCTTTCCGGAAAGGATAGAGATGCAGACGTCGCAGGCTTCTCTCCCCCACCTCGTTCGGCCCCAGGTTGATCCCGGCGACGGGTGTGCTGTAAGCCACGAAGTGTTTGGCCGTGCACATCAGACGACCTGGCGGGATATGATCTTTCGTAACCTCCGGCGACCCCTGCATGCCGGTCACAAAGGCCTTGCCCATCTCGGCCACGAGGTATGGATCCTCGCCGTAACACTCTTCCACCCGGCCGTAACGGGGATCGCGCGCCAGGTCGAACAGCGGCGACAACGCCTGGTCGACGCCCGAGAGGGAAGCCTCGCCGGCGATCACCTCCGCCATCTGGCGGATCAGTTCAGGGTTCCACGTGCTCCCTTGGGCGATGGCCTGCGGAAAGATCGTCGCCCCGAAAGCCAGCTGACCATGCACACACTCGGCGATCTGTATCGCCGGGATCCCCAATCGCGTGTGTTCACGCAGATAACGATCGGCCGCCTCCGAAAACTTTGCGATCTCCTCCACCCCAATGAACGGACTCTCCAAACAGCCCGTGCTACGACCTTGGAATAGCTTTTCCAAAGAGGCCTCGGTCACCTCTCCGTTCTTGTCTGTCTCAAGATGACGCAAAGAGAGCATCGACATCTGATCGATCTTCTCGTCCAGGGTCATCCGCGAAAGCAGATCCTCCACCCGCTGCTCGACAGGCAGGGTGGGATCCTGATACGGAAACCTCTCCTGGGCTTTGATCCCCGTAACAGAAAAAAGAACAGCAAACCCCATCGTCATCATCTTCCTCAGAAGGAAAAGGTAATTCTCTTTGAACTGGCTCATGGTCAAAACTTTATTATAGGTTTTCAATTCTTTTGCGGACT
>JAMOUS010000310.1 GCA_027067975.1 Bacteroidales bacterium
CCACCAGCAGTCGTGTGATGCGAAGACACTCTTCCAGGGCGACGAACGCCGGCAGGTAAGATTCTTTCAGCAACTGGAAGTCGCGGTGGTAGCCCGTGGGCAGGTTGGTGAGGATGAGCTGCAGTTCGTTGGGCAGGGCCTGCAGGCGGTTACAGTGGGCCCGCACCAGTTCGAAGGCATCGGGGTTCTTTTTGTGGGGCATGATGCTCGAGCCGGTGGTGTAGGCGTCGGGCAGGCTGAGAAAGGCGAAGTTCTGGCTCATGAAGAGCACCGCGTCGCCGGCGAGGCGAGCCAGCGTCGAGGCTGTCGAGGCCAGGGCCATGGCCACGGTGCGTTCGGTGCGTCCGCGTCCTGCCTGGGCATATACCGAGTTGACCACCACCTCGTCGAAGCCCAGCAGGCGGGTCGTCTCCTCCCGGTCGACGGGGAACGAAGAGCCGTAGCCCGCGGCCGAGCCGAGGGGGTTCTGGTTGACAAGGCGCCAGGCCGCCTGCAGCAAGAGCAGGTCGTCGGCCAGGCTCTCGGCAAAAGAGCCGAACCACAACCCGAACGATGAGGGCATTGCCACCTGGTAATGCGTGTAGCCCGGCATCGGCACGTCGCGGTGCCGCTCGGCCCGGTCCAGGAGCGTGTCGGCCAGACGCAGCATCTCCTCCCGGATCGTGGTGAGACGGGCGCGGCTGAAAAGACGCAGGTCGAGCAGCACCTGATCGTTGCGCGAACGGGCCGTATGCACCTTCTTGCCGGTCTCCCCCAGCCGCTCGATAAGGAGTTTCTCCACCTGCGAGTGGACATCTTCGATGCCCTTTTCGATGACGAAGTCGCCTTTTTCGATCTCGTTGTAGATCTGTTTGAGCGCTTTTTCCAGTTGCCGGGTTTCTTCGGCGGTGATGAGGCCGGTGTGTCCCAGCATCTTCACATGGGCGATGGAGCCCAACACGTCGTAGGGGGCCAGCTCCAGGTCAAGCTCGGCGTCCTTTCCGATGGTGAAGCGTTCGACGGCTTCGTCGAGGGGCAGGTCCTTGTCCCAGATCTTTTTCATCATTTCAGTTTTTCGATCTCGTGGAAAGAGGCGAGGATCCCTTTGATGAGGGCAGAGGAGAGGCCGTGGTGTTCCATCTCGTTGAGGCCGGCGATGGTGACGCCGCGGGGTGTGGTCACCTTGTCGATCTCCTCTTCGGGGTGGATGCCGGAGTGCAGCAGCAGTTGGGCGGCGCCTTTGGCCACCTGGGCGGCGATCATCTGCGCCTCGGAGGCGTGGAAGCCGATCTGGATCCCGCCCTGGGAGATGGCGCGGATGACCCGCAGGAAGTAGGCGATGCCGCAGGCGTTGAGGATGGTGGCGGCCGCCATCAGTTTCTCTTCGATGACATAGGTGCGCCCCACCAGGCGGAAGAGCTCCTCCACCTCCGGAAGGGCTTTCTCTCCGGGGCCGTTGGCCGCCAGGCCGGTCATCGACTCGCGCACGGCCACCGCCGTATTGGGCATGGCCCGCACTATTGCCATCTGGGCACCGGTATATCTTTCGATCTCGGCGATCGAGAAGTTGGTTACCACCGACACGAGGATATGCCGCCCGGCATCCAATGCAGGGGCGATTTCCTCCAGCAAAGGGCGTGCCTGTCCCGGACGTACCGTCAGGAAGACCAGGTCGGCCTCGCCGATGGCTGCAACATTGTCGGAGGTGGTGCTCACCCCCTTTTCGGCCAGGGGGGTGAGTTTTTCGACCCGCCGCCGTGTGATGATAAGCGAAGAGGGGGATCTCCCTCCGGCCAGGAAACCTTCGGCCAGTGCCGTGCCGATGTTCCCTCCTCCAAGGATCGCGATCTTTTTCATGCGAAAGGATTTTTGGGGCGACCTGCAGAACGTTTTCTGTCAGATCGAATAGATATGGTTCTTTTTGTGTTTGCTTACAATGGCATGGTGGGCCATCAGCCGGATGGCGTTGATCTTGATGAAGCCTTTGCTGTCTTTCTGGTCGAAGCCGCCTTCGATGTCCATACTCGAAAGGTCCTTGTCGTAAAGCGAGCTGGGCGATTCGCGGCCTTCGATGATCACGTTTCCTTTGTAGAGGGTGACAAACACTTTTCCGTCGATCAGCTCTTGGCTTTTGCGGATGGCTGCCATGAGGAAGTCCATTTCCGGGCTGAACCAAAAGCCGTAATAGACCAGCTCGGAGAACTTGGGGGTGAGCATGTTGCGCAGGCGCATCACTTCGCGGTCCATGGCAATGCCTTCGATGTCCTGGTGGGCTTTGAAGAGGATCTCTGCGCCGGGGGTTTCGTAGATCCCCCGCGACTTGATGCCCACGAAGCGGTTCTCGACCATGTCGAGCAGGCCGATGCCGTGTTTGCTGCCCAGCTCGTTGGCATACATGAAGAGTTCGAGCGGATCGCTTTTTTCGGTGCCGTCCTTTTGGTGGGTGATCTTCACCGGCGTGCCGTCCTTGAACTCGATGATGATGCTTTCGGGTTCGTCGGGGGCATCGAAGGGGTGGGTGATCTTCGAGAGGATGCTCTTGTCGGCCTTCAGGGCGGGATCTTCGAGGATGCCGGCCTCATGGCTGATGTGCATGAGGTTGTCATCTTCGCTGTAGGGTTTGGCCTGGGTGGCCTTTACCGGGATGCCGGCCTCTTCGGCATAGCGGATCATGTCGCTGCGGCCTTTGAACTCATCGAGGAATTCACTGTCTTTCCAGGGGGAGAAGACGGTGATCTTGGGGTTGAGGGCATAGAAGGAGAGCTCGAAGCGCACCTGGTCGTTGCCTTTGCCGGTGGCGCCGTGGGAGACCACGTTGGCACCCATGCGGTTGGCGGCGTCGATCATCCGCTTGGCGATGAGCGGCCGTGCCAGTGCCGTCCCCAGCAAGTAGCGGTTCTCGTAAATGGCGTTGGCACGGATGGCCGGGAAAATATAGTCGGTCACGAATTCCCGCTTCAGGTCTTCGATGATCACCTCATGGGCGCCGATCTTCAGGGCTTTTTCCCTGACCTCTTCAAAATTGTCATCCTGTCCCACATCGGCCACGTAGGCGGTCACCTCGTTGCCCCGGTCGATCAGCCACTTCAGGATCACAGATGTGTCCAGTCCTCCGCTGTAAGCAAGGACGATCTTCTGGTTTTTCATCGTACAACTATGTTTAATGGATTGGTGAATAATTATGATTTAGCGATTTTTTCTGCCACATCGGGGAAGATCCATTGCAGGGCTTTTTTCACAGCCTCGCGGCTCACGCCGTCGCGGGGGATGACGAGGATGGTGTCGTCGCCGGCGAGGGTACCGGCCAGCTCATAGCGCCGGGCCCGGTCGATGGCGATGGCCAACATGTTGGCATACCCCGGCAGTGTGCGGATCAACGCCAGATGCTGGGCGAACTCCAGCGAAACAAAACCATCCCCCACCGAAGGGGTCGCCTCCGTCGCCGGATCCAGCCGCGCCGTCTCGTCCAACACATATTTGTATTTGCCGTCCCGGAACGGGATCTTGCCCGCCCGCAGGAACTTCAGATCCCGCGACAATGTCGCCTGGGTCACCTTGTATCCCCGCTCGGTCAGCATCTTTAACAACTGCTCCTGGTTGTAGATGTCGTGCTCCCGGATCAATTGCCGGATCAGATACAGCCTGCTGTTCTTGTCATTCATGGTGAATAAATATGAATTACTGCTGCAAAAATATGCATTTTTATTTTAGGGATAAAAATTTTTCGATTATTTTTCGCACGATTTTTTACACCCCCTCCGGATATTATCTTTGCAGGCGGAGAGGAAAATGATAAACGGGTAAATCTTTCAAGGTGAAAAAAGGATCATTGAAAAAAGTCCTGCTGCTCGGTTCTGGAGCGCTGAAGATCGGCGAGGCGGGCGAGTTTGACTATTCCGGATCGCAGGCCCTCAAGGCGATGCGGGAAGAGGGGATCCGCACGGTCCTCATCAATCCCAACATTGCGACGGTGCAGACTTCCGAGAAGGTTGCCGACAAAGTGTACTTTCTGCCGGTGACCCCCTATTTTGTCGAACAGGTGATCCGCAAGGAGAAGCCTGACGGGATTTTGCTTTCTTTCGGCGGGCAGACCGCGCTGAACTGCGGGATCGAGTTGCACAAGAGCGGGGTGCTAGAACGCTACGGCGTGGAGGTGCTGGGAACCCCTGTGCAGGCGATCATGGACACCGAAGACCGCGAGTTCTTCGTCAACAAGCTGAAAGAGATCGATGTGAAGACGCCCCGCAGCTATGCCGTCACCTCTCTTGATGAGGCGCTCGAGGCAGGTCGCAAGCTGGGCTTTCCGGTGATCATCCGCTCGGCCTATACCCTGGGCGGCCAGGGAAGTGCCTTCTGCCAGAACGAAGAAGAACTCCGGGAACAAGCTTCCAAAGCCTTTTCCTACACCGGCCAGATCCTCGTCGAGGAATCTTTGAAAGGATGGAAAGAGGTTGAATACGAGGTGGTGCGCGACCGTTACGACAACTGCATCACCGTCTGTAATATGGAGAAC
>JAMOUS010000311.1 GCA_027067975.1 Bacteroidales bacterium
CACCCCTCTCCAGGGTATCATCCTCATCCCCCGGAGAGAAAGCCTTGATCGTCGGCCTGGCGAACATCATCGCCCCCGCACCGGCACCCGTGATCTTGATAAAATCGCGTCGCGATGTGTGCTTCATGATCTGATATGGATTTTGAATTTTTTCGTGAACCTTTATTGCAAATTTATCGATTTGAACCATATCCTACCCACCTCTCCCCGCTTTCCCCTCTTCCCTTCCCCATAACACACTCCCGACAGCCCTTTATTACACTGTACCTCTGGTTTTTATCGTTATTTAGAATGTATTTAAATTTCTATATATGTTGCTAAACATATAAACATCATGCTCAAATAGTTTCTCAAAAGGAGTGATCTCGGCATTTTGTGATCTGTGTAACATCTGGGAAGAAGAAAGCAAAAAACATATGGTGCTCCTCCAATCGTAAATTCAGAATGATTGAATTAAGTTTGTATCGTGAAAGAAAACAAAACCGGTATCACGGGCATCGTCCTGGCCGGGGGGAAGAGCTCCCGCATGGGACAGGAAAAAGGCCTTATCCTTTATCGTGGAAAGCCTCTGGCCATGCATATGCTCGATCTCTTACGACCGCTTTGTGACCATCTCCTGCTTTCAGCCAATGATTCCCGCTACCGGTCATTCGGGGTGACGGTGGTGCCCGATCTTGTTGAGGATGCCGGCCCGCTGGCCGGCCTGGCCGCCGGCTTGGCCGCCTCACCCACCGAAGGGAACCTGGTGGTCCCCTGTGATACCCCCTTCTTGAACCGAGATCTGTTGGAATACCTTCTCTCCCACACCGCCGGACATGAGGTGATCATCCCCCTTGACCCCAAGGGACAACCCCATCCCCTCTGCGGCTACTATTCCCGCTCCATACTGCCCGCCATCGAAGAACAGCTCAAAAAAAACGAGAGGAAAGTCCTCCGGCTGCTCGAAGAGGTCAATACCCTTTCCCTTCCCGTCAAAGAATCCCTTCCCTTCTACCACGCCAGGCTTTTTGCCAATATCAACACACCCGATGACCTGGTAATGCTCGGATGATCCTTCACCCTTCGGAGGGCACCTCCTCTTTCCGGAACCATTCCAAATATAAAGCACCTGCCACCAGCAGGAACAATAGGAGCGACCCGGCCAGATCGATCTTGTCTCCTACAAAATACCCTTTGGGGCGGAAGAAAAATTCCACCTTGTGTTTACCCGCGGGCAGCACCATCGCCCGCAATACATAATCGGCACGGAAATGATCGACCGGTTGGCCATCCACATACGATTGCCAACCGGGCTGATAATAGATCTCCGAAAAAACCGCAAGAGCGGGACGGGATGCTTCATATTCATAAACCAGATGATTGGGAGCATACGACAACATCCGGATATGTGCGGTAGTATCTTCCGAAGCCTGAAAGTCTTTTACGTATGCTCCGAACTGCGACTCATTGATGATCGCTTCCTGCTCCGGAATGAAATCATTCAAAGCCAGGATCTCCTGATCAGCATCCTTCACCCGTCGATACGAACTGACAAACCAGGCATTGCCCAAAGCCCCGTCATTCCGCCGGGCGACCGGCCCGCCCTGCCCCGGAACAATGAAATATTTGGTGTTGAGCATATTCAACACCTTCATGTTGTTCTTGCTGATCTGATACGTAATCAGATCCTGATACCTGCGCATCTTGGCCCCATGATAGCCGCCTATGGACTTGTGGAAATAGGATGTGCTGGCATCATTGAAGGTCGACACGGTAAGATTCATCACACGGTAATCGAGCGACTTGTCCTTCAGGATCTCCAGATCAGCCGCTGTGGGTTTGAAGGGTTCTTTCATCTCCCGCTTCGGCACAAAATCATCATTGTTCAGATAACGCTTGTCCACACTCCATTGGTCGGCCAGGATGAGGAGGCCCAACAAAACATAAAACCAGCTGGGTTTGATCTTTTTGTAAGCCATGGCAGCCACCAGTAGGGCGGCAAGAGCCACAAAAATGAACGAACGCCATGCATCACTTACAAACAGATGCTTGCGGTCGGCACGCACCGCCGCAATAAAACGGTCGGGCCACCCTGCACTGCGCAACTGCTCGTCGATAGGGGCAGAAAAGCTGAAGAACAACCCCGGCACCAACGCAAACAACAACGACACCCCTCCCAGGATCAAAAAGCTTTTCTTCACCGCTGCGACCACCTCTTCCTTGGTCAACTCTCCCTCCAACAACCGTTTTATAGCCAAAACGCCTAAAAGAGGAACGGTCAGCTCCGCCATCACCAATGTCATTGAAACCGTCCGGAACTTGTTATATCCCGGAAAATAGTAAATGAAAAATTCGGAAAAAGGACGGAAATGTTTCCCCCACGCCAGCAGAATCGCCAGGACCGTCACGCTTACGATCCACCATTTTTCCGGCCCTTTCACCAGGAAAAGGCCCAAAAAGAAAAGAAAGATCACTACGGCCCCCAGATACACCGGCCCTGCTGTGAAACGCTGGGGACCCCAATAAGCCAGCGGATAGGCGGTCGCAATCTGCCGGGCATTGGGGACATTGGCATCCCGCAGCATCCGGTAGGTTTCCGACTTCAGGTCAAAACCTTCGGAAGCCCCTCCCACAAAATTGGGGATGAAAAGATTCATCGTCTCCGCAATGCCATAGGAGTAATCGTTGAGGATGTAATCCTTATCCAGACCACTGGTAGTGTTCTGTTTGTCGAATGAAAGTTCCGACTTTCCCCGAATCGAGACCTTGCTGTACTCATTCACCAGCCACAGGCTGGCCGTATTGGTGGACACTCCCAGCACCACTGCCAACAGCAGCAGGAAAACGATTTTCACAAACCTTGGTAACAGATGATCACGGAAAGCCACCACCAGCATGACAATCCCGTAAATCAGCACGATCATGAGCGTGTAATAAGTGATCTGTGGATGGCCGGCCGTCATCTGCAGAGCCATGAACACGGCCGTCAACACCATCCCGGCAAAAGGCTTGCCGCGAAATGCCAGCAGAACCCCCGCCAGTAACGGCGCCATATATCCGATGGCATGAGCCTTTGAGTTATGCCCCGCCGCCAGAATGATCAGAAAATAAGATGAAAGGCCAAAGGCGATCGACCCCACAACCGCCAGCCACGGTTTTACCTTGTACACGACCACCAGAAGTAGGTAAAAACCCAGCATGTACAGGAAAAAATACCGCGCCGGCGAAGGAAGCCCCACAGCGAAAAGGCGGTCGACATAACGAAAGAGGTTACCCTTGTACACCACACTGATTAAATAAGCCGGCATCCCCCCAAACATACTGTTGGTCCAGAGCGGCTCCTGCCCCGTCGCCGCCCGGAAATCCCGGATCTCTTTCGACATTCCCAGAAACTGGGCAATATCATGCTGCTCCAGGGCCTTGCCCTCAAGGATCGGACTGAAATAGGCCAGCGTCAGGGCCAAAAAAACGACAATGGCAATCAAATGGGGATACAACGAACGCAGGGAGAACCTCTTCATCACACGAGGATTAAATTGAAAATTGTTTTATCCCTGCTAAAATAGCCATTTTTCATTTTCTTCCTCACGGATATGAGGAAGGATCTGATCAATGGAACAAGGGGAGATCGTCCATCACCCTTTCTTTACAACCGAACAACAGGTTGAGCCCGAACCATCCCCCCAATGCCCGCGATTTGTCCGGAAAAGCAAGACCCAATGCGTAATCGGTCATAAAATAGAACTGGATCGGCCCCCCCCGCAACGACAACCCCACTCCAATATTGTTGTAAGCATTATTGGCCAGAGTATAGGAAAACGTGAAATTCAGCCACCGTTTCACGGAAGTGTTGGCCGAAAAGGTAAAGGACTGAATGATGTTCTTTTGCCGGAACTCAGTACGGGAAAGCACCCCCAGCCTCACCGATGGGGTTACACTGTAGGTGCCCCCTATAAATAACTTGGGTGACAAGGAAGTGGTATAGGCCTCATGTTCCACCGACGGCTGAAAAATGTCAACCAGTGAATCCAACAACTGCTCAGCCACATCATCCAGGGTGGTCGTGTCGTTCACATCGAACACCGGACTGGCATCGATACCGCGATATACGAATTGTCCCTTCGACACCAGATTGCTTACATCCCGTTTCCAACGGATCATTCCCAGGTCGAGCACACTGGCGGAGACCTGGAAACGTTCGGCAAAACGATACTCCGCCCCCACATCAAAGGCAAAACCCGGATTGTCAGGATGGGTCAGATAATAAAGAATATTTTCAGGGGTGTCATAATCATCCTTCAAAACAATATCTTCCACGTTCCCTGCACTGTCGGTCCGGATCTCGACCGGTGCCGAAAAATTCATGGATAGGTCTGCTTCCAGCGTGTGTGTATAATCTTCCTCATTCACGGTGAGGTAAGTTCCATGGTTTTTCAAGGCGGCATTCGCGACCCCCGAAAGGAACTTGGCCCGGATCCCTAACGACAGGGCATCACTCACCCGGGCCGAAACTCCTACACCGAAACTCCCATAAGCGGTAGCATCCAACGACAAAGAAGAGAGGTCGGCACGCCCGCCGGCAAAAGCCGAATTGCCCTTAAACATCAATACCATCAGGTCTTTCGGATAACCAAAATACGAGGAAACATGTTCCATCACCCCAAAATGGAAATAAAGGTTTCGGGAACGGAAGCCGAAAGAGAGGATGTTTGTGGAGAGCGAGGGAGCGATGTGGTTCTTTTTCTGCAACTTGACAAGAAAATCATCGATGTTGTAAGAAGGATGCAGAATGGTGATCAGCGAATCGGAATATTCGCCGGTACCCGGAAAGATCAAATCATTGAAAGCCACACTGCTGCTGGATACCGTCACGCTCGTCGCCCCGGCCACCGGAATGTTCAAATAGAAATCGCAATATTGCTGACTGGCCGGGTTCATCAGGTTGGCCTGCGGCAGGCGCATGTGATACAATGTATTGACCTCCTGCGCCCTCCCCTCGGGAAGAGCAAACAGCAACCATCCTGCTGTAACAAAATACAATACTCTCTTCATCACACTTTACAATTTATTCCTCCCACCTGTCACTCTCCCATGTCAAACTCATAATCCAAGGCTGTCGCCGCCGCCAGACGGAAAGCCAGGGAATAATCGGTATAGATCTTCACGCTCTTCGTACCGCCATCACTCGTATTGAACGTCACCCGAAGGATCAGTGAATGGACCTCCTCCAAATGGTCCAGTTGGGAGCCTTCGATCCTGATCTTTTGCTTCGTGTTCACCGATTCGGTCACCCGCCCCTGGGCATCCACCGGCGCCGCTTCCACCAGCCTGCCGAAAGAGACCGAGTCCACCACCCTGTGCGTAAGGGAATCATACATCAGCATCTTCACCGCCAGCTCAATGGGGAAACCGTTGTCAGCACCCAGATAGAGATCCAGATAATCAAGGTCGCTCAGCGAGAGATCCGCACTGTCGCCCGCCTCTGTCCGGAAAGGATTTTCGATCGTATCCTGCAACCAGAGATCCTGCATCCGGAACTCAAGCGGCACTTCCACTTCCAGGTCGACACGCAGCCGGCTGTCGCCCGTGACAAAGTTGGTCCACCCCTGGAAACCGTCGGGGTTCAGACGCGCCCCCCCTCCATACAGGATCTGCACCGGCCGCAACTCGACCAGTTCGACTATGTCGGAGTTGTCACGGGAAAAGACGAGCGCACCCTCCACGGGCGGAGCCTCACGGTCGGCAGGATACTCCATCTGCATCGGCGCAGCATTGAGATCCTGTTCACGGCCGTCCGGGACAATCCCCTTCACCTGCGTAGAGACCTCAACAGGTACCCCGAAACCATTCACATAATGGATCGTCACCCGCGGATCGGTCAGGGAAAAAGTTCCGTGGATCTTGCTGAAGAGATCCTCCAACCCCGTATCGATCGTGTCTCCGTCGAACGTGTATTCCTGCTGCCCGAAATAGCCTTCGGCATATCCCAGTTTCATATCCCGCAATTGATATTTCAGATGGAAGACATCACTCGTCGAAAAATCCACATAATTCCCGGAATTCTTCATAAACACCTTGTAAGCATACGGCATGGCGTTGTACGGTTGAGAAGCTTCCGTGGAAAGATCGAAATAGACCCCGTCGAGGATAAGCGAATCGTGCAGCGTACTCCCCGGGATCGAATAAAAATATTTCAAAGTATCGCCGTTCGCATCACGTGCTTCCGGGAAAACGATCTCCAGGTCGACCTCTTCGGGAAACGAAGTGGTGACAAGAATGTCGAATATGCCTTTCTCCAGTTGGAGGTGAGTAAGCTGCAAGGTGTCTTCTTCCAGTTTATACACTCCCGTATCACTATACAGCACCTGTTCGGGAAGGATGGCATGGCCTTCGATGGCTTCCAACTCCCGTGTGGCGATCGTCACCCTGAAAGCATCGCTTTGTACCGATACCACCGGTGCCACAGAGACCACCTCAAAAGTCAGTTCATTGGTCATCCGGGCCCCCGTCACATCCATCGTGAGTGTCTGAACCCCTCCCGAAGGGATGTTCGTAAAGGTCAGGTCACTGCCTACCTGACTGCCGTCACCTGTGTTCTTGAGACGTACCGTCAGGGAAGTCACCGTGACCGAAAGGTTGTTTCGAACCGTAATATCGATGTATCCGTGCGAAAGTCTCACCCAAGTGAAATTGTCCAAAGGCGCCAGATCAATGCTGCCCACCTGGTTCGGCACATCACCGCTGCCGGAAACGTCTGCGAGGGTAAAAGGAGCCAAAGAAAAATCCACGGAATCAGAAGGTTGATCTACCAGATCCACAATGCCATCGATATCTTCATAGAAGACAGAATCTTTCCGGTATACGATCCTTACGCCCCCATCCGAATCGAAAACCACCGTATCATTGGGCTCAACCATGTTTGCCACGGTCATGGTGCCGTATACGACCGGAAGAACGACGGCTGGCGTCAGCCTGGCCCGAGTGGAAAGCTTGTCAAAATCGTAATCTTTCACACACCCTCCGGCCAACATGAGCAATGCCAAAACCGCCAACGTGACACCCGTCGAAAACTTTGTTTTCATCATAAAAGGTTTTTCAGCCCTCTATTTTACGGAATAGTTGTACAAAAAGTTATCCTCTCCCCCTACAATCAGGTTGAACCCTTTCCTCGCCGGCCCCAGACGGCCTATACTGAACTGCGTACGTCCCTTCATGGGAAATCCTTCGTATAACGACCCATCGTTATTGACAAGATAGATATCCGCATGGGTTGCATCGGTCACGCCGATCTTCCGGTCACGCCGGGAAAAAGTATAGACGACCGGCGCCATCCGGCTGATGCTCCCCGGGAACTTCCGCGAGAAAAGCTCCTTGTCCGGACCCTCCATCACCTGCAGCAGATCATCATAAACGAAGATGTATTCCCGTCGTCCGTCGCCGTTGAGATCATCCAACACGAACCAGGCTTCGTCAGGAATACCGCGGAAAGTCAGCCTCCGGACTTTCCCCGTGAGACTGACAAAACACACTTCTCCGCCGGTGCTGTTCACCACGAACGAGGGCTCCCTTTCCCCCGGGAAAGGTGCAAAAGAGACCTCCTGATGCGGAGGACGGAGGATACTCTCCCGTACCGGCACCCGCACATTGCCGCGGCGATCCAGGATGTAAAGGTTCATCGTGTCGGTGAAGACAATGTAGTCCTTGCCACGATACACAAAGTGCCGGATGGGGCCCCGCACCGGACTTTCACAATGGGTCACCTTCCAGCCGGGCACCAGGTTGCCCGTCTTGTCGTACAAATATACCCGCCCGTCTTCGCCGGGGATGAAGATGCGGTAGTTGCGTGTCTTCCCGTAGTCGAACAACGCCAGCGGCCCCGAGGCAGGACTGCGCAATGCCACCGGAAACCGCGCCACATGATTGCCGTTGCGATCGATCAGATACAACGATTGCCGCGTGTTGAACAGAAACTGCAACTTGCCGTTGCGGTAAAAATCGATCTGCCACGCCTGCCCCAGAATCTGCTTCCGCAACGGCAGACGCCACAAAATACGCCCCGAAGCATTGATAAGATAGATCTTGCCGGCAAGATCCTGCAAAAAGATCTCCCGCTGCCGCGTCCGGTGGTTGAGCACCAATTGCGGCTTGTAGTCGAACAACGTGTCCAGAAGACTCTCCCATACCGTCACCGCAGGACGTTCCTCCCGCTCGCTGTAATATAAATATATGTTGTTGTAGATCATTCCGTTCTGGGAGATCGCCTCATAACCGATATAACGGAAATTGACCGGCTCCTTCACATATTCCTTGTAACGGGCCACAAACTTGTCCCCAAAGGCCTTTCGCACCAGCGGCATCGCCTCCGGCACCCGCACAAAAGCAAAAAGATTGGAACGCAGTGTCATGCCATCGGCAAAGTTGCGGAAATCAGGATCGTGGGAAAGGGTCTGCTGCAAAAGATTGAACCGGAAGAACCGCGTCACGGCCTTCACGGAATTGCCCCATACCATATAGTTCTCGGCGATCATCAAATAGCGGTAAGGATGGTCCCCCATCACCCCCCCAAAAAGATCCTGGGGGATTCCCTCGAAAGGCAGACGGTAGACGGTGATGCGTGTATCTTGGTCGAAAGAGATTTGCCGGACGAACGACCCCTGATCCTTCTGCCCTCCGTTATATTTTCGGAGAAGGGTCTCGATGGTCCGCACCGCCGCATTGCGGCTCTTCACCGCCGCCACCACAAAGTGGTTCTCCTCTTCGTCTACATTCTTCACCCCCAACACCACATGGGCCGCCTGGCGTGTCACCATGCCGGCAAACGCATTCACGACCTTCTCCCTTGCTGCATCCCCGGCGGTCCGCTTTCCCTTCTTTTCCCGATACCGCTGAAGATCACCCCGGAAAGTTGCAGCATCCCCGAAAGAGAGAACCGTCGCCGTGATCGCTGCCGTAGGGATCACCTCGAAGATATCGCACGGCTGGGGTTCTCCTTTTTCCAACAGACTCAGCAGATACCCCGCCGAATCCTTTGTGATGGTAAACCCGTTGAGGAGAACAGCCTTCTCCTTGACGGTCATATCCAGCTCGGTCCAGCCCCCTACCAGCATCACCTGTGAAAGCCGACGCAGTGTCACCGCATTGAGCCAACCCCGTAAAAAGGCCGGCACCCTGTCGGCACGGACAAACAGGTTCAGCAGTTCATTACGGCCGGCCGTCTTCCTGAGCTCTCGGAAAGACAGATCCTCCCCCAGGCTTTCCCGCGCATCGACCTGCCGAATGGCCTTCTCCAGAAGGATCCTGTCGGGAGAGATCATCATCAGACCTTTTTTCACTGCAAAGAAGAAAGGCCGCCGGGAGCCGGCAAACACCACCTGTCGCACCATCACTCCGTTGTATTCGCGCTGCCGCTCGACCAGCCCCGATGAAGCCATCACCCCTGCCACATCTTTGCCCGTAGCACCCGAAGGCAGACGCATCACCCCCAACAGGGCAGCATCCTTTTTGCCGGCATCATGAAAACTCACCAGCAACGGCCCCCCCCGGAAAAGACGATACAGATCCCGGTCCGCCGAAAAAAGGGAATCGGCCCGGGCGAAAACCCCGGCGATCTTCCCCACCTCGGGAATACGGGAAAGCTCATCCCATATCCTGCTCCCATGCACCCATCGCTCCGCCACCCCCGGAAGATCGGTGGTCTCGGCGATCAGAAAGGCGTCTGCCGGCACCGCCCGGTAAGGATCCTCCTCCACGCCGCCGGCACGACGGCTCCAGCGATACCAGAATGTTCCGCCAACCAGTAAAACCACCAGCAATACCCCCAGCCAAACCCAATAACGCCGCTCACTTCCCGGTTCCGTCATAATCCCAGCTTTTTAAAACCCAAAATTGGCAATTTTTTCCCATACCCCCAACCCACGGAGGCAGAGGAAAACTCCGCTCCCGAAAGGGACTCCCAAAAGCCACAAAAACGATGTGTGATCCTCCCCGGAAAACGCGAAAGCGATCTATCCGTACATGAACGATCCCACACGCACATATCCCGACCTCGGGTTGATGCACAATACCGGGATCTTCGAACTGTTGGCCAGCAAGTACTGCTCGAACGCTCCGATCGCAATGCCGATCTTGCGGGTCACCAGAATGATGATCAGATCCGCATTGATCTTCGCCGCAAAATTGAGTGTCTCCTTCCCCAGATGTGCATCCGGCGGCAGACTATGGATCTCGTATTCAATGTTGTTTTGGATCAAATACTTGATGGCAAAGTTCATGGTGGTGTTGAGCTTCTTCTTCAGGTATTTGTCCTTCGCCTCCAGCTTCAGAATATGGATCTTCGAATCAAAATACTTACCCATGAAGATCGCCATCTTGAGTTTTTCGCGGTTCTCGGTGTGATAATCCACCGGAAAGACGATGTTCTCGTACTTCTCCAGATCGGAAGGGGGATCCTGAACCACCAGGAAGGGCACCTTCGAGCCGATGACCACACGCAGTGCCCAACTGCCGAAGAGTTTCTGCGATCCCCGAATGCCGTGCGTGCCCATGATCACCATCGAAGCATTGTGGTCCGAAGCATACTTGGAGATCTCATTGAAAATCTTCCCACGCCGCAAAGCATAGGTGGTGACAATACCCGTCTCCTGCTGGTTGCGGGACGCGATCTCCTCCAACTGCCGTGCCCGCTCCGCCTCCTTCTCCGGCGGATCCTTCTTCCCCAAAATATGCAACAACTCAATCTCCGTCCCCACCATCTTCGAGATCTTGATGGCATGCTGCAAGGCATGATCCGACAACTCCGTGAAATCCCACGTGACGATGACGAATTTCCTCTGTTCCTTTTCCATCTTCGGATAACTTTTTGCAAAAAAGCTCAGGATTCCTTCACCAAGATACAAAATCCGCAGGATTCCGCAAAAACGCCCGGCATGACAAGCCATTCTGCCAAACCACAGGTGGGAACTCTCCCCGAAATGTTGTATTTTTGCCGGCCGGGCATGCAGCATAGACACTGCGCCGGCCCGCACGGAACAAACCATCAAGATTGCATCATGAAAGAGAGGAACAAGATCAAAGACCTGCTCGCAGCCAACGAGTTCGATATCGACGTCCACATCAAAGGTTGGGTGCGCACCAAGCGCGGCAACAAGAACGTCGCCTTCATCCACGTCAATGACGGCTCCACCATCCACAACATCCAGGTGGTGGCCGACCCCTCGCAGTTCGACGAACAGCTGATGAAGAAGATCACTACGGGTGCCTGCCTGGCCGTCAGCGGCAAGCTGGTCGAATCTCTCGGTAAAGGCCAGCGCGTCGAGATCCAGGCCCGGGAGATCACCCTTTTCGGCGAGGCCAACCCCGAAAAATACCCCCTCCAGAAAAAAGGCCACTCGCTGGAGTTCCTCCGTGAGATCGCCCACCTGCGCTTCCGCACCAACACTTTCGGGGCGGTCTTTCGCATCCGTCACTCCCTTGCCTTCGCCATCCACAAATTCTTCAACGACAAAGGCTTCGTCTATCTCCACACCCCCATCATCACCGGCTCCGATGCCGAAGGAGCAGGGGAGATGTTCCGCGTGAGCACCCTCGACCTTAACAACCTGCCCCGCACCGAAGAGGGAGAGGTAGACTTCCGGCAGGATTTCTTCGGCAAAGAGACCAAGCTCACCGTCTCGGGACAGCTTGAAGCCGAACTGGGCGCCCTCGCCCTCGGCGAAGTCTATACCTTCGGCCCCACCTTCCGCGCCGAAAACTCAAACACCCCCCGCCACCTCGCCGAGTTCTGGATGATCGAACCCGAAATGGCCTTCTACGACATTCACGACAACATGGACCTCGCCGAGGAGTTCGTCAAATACCTCGTGCAATACGCCCTTGACCACAACGCCGACGATCTGGCCTTCCTCGAAAGCCGTTACGACAACGAACTCACCCAACGTCTGCGCTTCATCCTCGAAGATGAGTTCGTCCGAACCACCTATACCGACGCCATCAACATCCTCCAGGCCTCGGGCCAGAAGTTTGAGTTCCCCGTCAAATGGGGCGCCGACCTGCAGGCCGAACACGAACGATACCTCGTAGAAAAACATTTCCAGAAACCCGTCATCCTCACCGACTACCCCAAAGACATCAAAGCCTTCTACATGAAACAGAACGACGACGGCAAGACCGTCCGCGCCATGGACGTCCTCTTTCCCCGCATCGGCGAGATCATCGGCGGCAGCCAGCGTGAAGAGAACCATGACAAGCTCTACCGCCGCATCAAAGAACTCAATATCCCCGAAAAAGACCTCTGGTGGTACCTCGAGACCCGCATCTTCGGCAGCGCCCCTCACAGCGGCTTCGGCCTCGGCTTCGAACGGCTCGTCCTCTTCGTCACCGGAATGTCGAACATCCGCGACGTCATCCCCTTCCCGCGTACACCGAAAAATGCAGAGTTCTGAACCGAGATATTTTCCCCCGGAAGATGTCTGCATGAAAAATTTTTTTAATTTGCTTAGTGAAACCACCGGTCCGTGCAGGACCCTGAACCCATGCTGAAACAACGACTACAACAGAAACTGCTGCAAAAACTCTCCCCCCAGCAGATCCAGATCATCAAACTGCTGGAGATCCCTACCATACAACTCGAACAACGCATCAAAAAAGAGTTGGAGGAAAATCCTGTCCTCGAGGAGGGATTCGACGACGGCGACGATCCCTATACCGCCACCGATGAGATGAACGCCCAGGATTCCCCCACGGAAGGTGAACAGGAAAACGATCAGCCCGACGAACAGGAAGAATTCTCCATCGACGACTACCTCGAGGATGATGATATCCCCGACTATCGCCTCAACCTGCGCAACACCTCCCCCGACGACGAGAAGAAAGAGGAAATCCCCTTCTCCGTGGGCAGCACCTTCCACGACTACCTCATGAGCCAGGTGGGTCTGCAGGAGTTCTCCGATAAAGAAAAACAGCTCGCCCAGTACATCGTGGGCAACATCGACGAAGACGGTTACCTCCGTCGCGACATTGAAAACATCGTCGACGACCTGGCCTTCACTCAGAACATCTCCACCACCGAAGAGGAACTTACCCGTATCCTCAAAGTGATCCAGGAGTTCGACCCTCCCGGCGTCGGCGCCCGCGACCTGCAAGAATGCCTGTTGCTGCAGATCGAACGGAAAGATCACGAGAACCCCGCCGTGGTCCTGGCCCATAAGATCCTCCGCGACCACTTCAACGAATTCACAAAAAAACATTACAAAAAGATCCAGGACCGACTCAATGTCAGCGAAAAAGAGCTGAAAGCAGCCATCGAAGAAATCCTCAAGCTCAATCCCAAACCGGGCAGCTCGTTCAGCGACCCCATGAACAAACCCGTCCAGCACATCGTGCCCGATTTCATCCTCGAGATCGACGAAGGACGCCTTAACCTTTCGCTCAACAGCCGCAACGTGCCCGACCTCCGCATCAACCGCCATTACGCCGAAATGCTCAAGGCATATAATGAAAGTAAGAAGAAACCTTCCAAAGAGGAACGCGATACCATCACCTTCGTCAAGCAGAAACTCGACTCGGCCAAGTGGTTCATCGACGCCATCAAACAAAGGCAGAACACCCTCCTGCTCACCATGCAGGCGATCATCGACTTCCAGAAAGAGTTCTTCCTCACCGGCGACGAGACCAAACTGAAACCGATGATCCTGAAAGACATCGCCGAAAAAACAGGCCTCGACGTCTCCACCATCTCCCGCGTGGCCAACAGCAAATACATCCAGACCCCCTACGGCATCTACCCCCTGAAATATTTCTTCTCCGAAGGCCTGCAGACCGATTCGGGCGAGGAGGTCTCCACCCGCGAGATCAAGGCCATCCTCCAGGAGCTTATCAACAATGAGGACAAGCACCACCCCCTCACCGACGAGAAGCTCACCGAGATCCTGCAGAAGAAAGGCTACCAGATCGCCCGCCGCACCGTGGCCAAATACCGCGAACAGCTCAACATCCCGGTAGCCCGCTTACGTAAAGAGCTTTGACCCTCGCCATGAACGGACCTTCCCGTCATCTCACTGCACGCTGCGCCAGAGGGATCTCCTACCTCTTTCATCCCCTTTTCATCCCCCTGCTCACAGCGTTCTTGCTCCTTTACGGCACCTACATGCGCTTCCTCCCCCCCGCCATGAAACGTTTCGACCTGCTGCTGGTCTTTCTCAACACCATCCTCCTGCCCTTGACCTTCCTGCACCTTTTCCGACGGATAGGGATCATCCGCTCGTGGCAAATGGAAGACCGCCGCGAACGCCGCTGGCCCGTGCTGCTCTTCACCCTCCTGCTTTTCCTTACCTGGCTCCTCCTGCGCCGTGTGCGCCAGCCCTATTTTCTTACCAACACCCTGCTGGCCTTCGCCTTTTCGTCTCTTCTCTCCTGGCTGATCACCTTCCGCTGGAAGATCTCCCTTCATCTCACGGGCCTGGGCAGCCTCTCGGCCATCCTGCTGGCCACGGCCTTGCAATTGCATTACCCTTTTCTGTTCCTCTGGATACTCTCTCTCCTGGTTGCCGGCCTCACCGCCACCGCCCGCCTCATCCTCCGGCAGCACACCCCGGCTGAGGTATACGGCGGCTTTTTCTCCGGCTTCATCACTTCACTTCCGGTCCTTTTGCTTTAGGAAGGATCATCCCCCTCTTTTCCCTGCTGCAGCTCTTCCAAGGCCTGTAACCGTCGGGCCAACCGTTCTCCGCCTCCCCGTCCCTGCAAAGCCTTCTGTTCCATTGCCACAAAACGGCCTGCCCGCGACAGGTGCTCCGCCAGATATTCCTGTTCCGTCTGCCCCGGCGTGGGGATCAATAAGGCTGTGCGCCCCAATGCCACCAGATCCATCACGCTCGAATACCCCGCCCGGGCGATGATCAACGGAGTATGCCGCAGATACCGGCACAACAACCCCGCCGGCAGATGCGACACCAGCCGCACATGCTTTCCCGCCGCACCACCGCCCCGCCGGCCGGGACGACCCCGCACTACCAGCACTCTCCTGCTTCCCCTACGGAACCGCCTCACCAACAGATCTTCCAACACCGTCCGCTGCGGCTCCGGCCCCGACAACACTACCAAAATATCATAGCCCTGTACAGGCTGCTCATCTTCACAAAACGACGGAAGAAGAAAACGCGAAACTATCCCCGCATATTCGACTTTATCGTTCAGAACACCCAAACCACCGGGAGGATGGGAGAGAAGCCCCGCCAACCCGGGCATTTCCTGTTTATCAGGCACTATGATCCGGTCGAAATGCTTCAGCCATCGCCGGTGCATACGGAACACCCACGGCTCCAGCCAATGCCATCCCCGCGGCAGACGGAACCACAACTGATGGATCACCAGCTCCGACCGGATCGCAGGATGCCGGAAACCATACCGGTGATCCGAGACGATCCGGTCGAACGGCTCCGCCGCCACCAACGCCTCCACACGCCGCCGCTCACGCCGCACTGCCCGGAAAAAAGCCGGCAGCCGGAACAACATCTTCCACACCACCGGCAACCAACGCGAATACCGCACCCTCATGAACGGCATAGGAACCACCCGCACGCCGGGAAACACCTCCCGCAACAACCGCAACGCATCCCCTCCCGCAGCGATCACCACTTCATGCCCCTTGTCCAACTCATGTTGAATGAAAAAAATACTGCGACTGGCATGGCCGATGCCCCAGTCTAACACCCCGTACAAAATACGTTCACGCTTTCCCCCGGTCGACTTCATCATTTGAATTTGCTGATTCTATACTTCTCTATTACTGACTTTTATCATTGTATCTGAGGATGTGTGCTCTACATTTGTATATAGATACAATGTCCGCATGGAAGAAAAGCTCAATACGATCACATGGTCCTCCGCCTGGGAAACAGGAATTGAAGTGTTCGACAACGCCCGCCGGGATCTTGTCAACCTCTTTAACCGCCTGGTGGATCTCATCCGTCAAGGCGATTGCGCCCGGGGCATGCCCGGCCTTTTCTTTTCCCTTATCCATTATGCCGGCGATGACCTCATCCGCGAAGAGATCCTCCTCCGCGACAAAGGATTTCCCGGTTTTTCTGAACATAAAGCAGAACATGGCCGTTTTATCGATCATATCCGTACCCTGCGCGAGCAATATGATGCCGGTAACGATCCTGAATGCCGCGAACTGGCTCATTTCCTGAAAAAGTGGTTCGAAGAGCATCTGCTTGACTATGACCTGGAGGCCATCGCTTTCCTAAGAGGCCTGGACGCTTCATAAACAAAGGGTTCGCAAGGTCCTGACCTCCCAGGTACGGAAATCCACCCCGGCCACCACCACACCCGGCCGCATATCCGGTCGAAAAGCTCCGGCCTCCTCCATGCCGGCAGCCAATGCCCCTTCCAATGTGAGACGCCGGAGCCGCTCTTCGAAATGTTCCCTGCCTCGAAAGGATCCTTCTTGGGAGACTGGAAAAAACGTACGCGCTGCGGGTAGCTCCCCCCGTCGCATCTTGACCTCCACCATATACTCCCGCATCCTCGTAACCTCGCCGGAAGAGAGAGCCTCCCAACGGTTGACCGCCGGATCATACCAAAAAGCCTTCCCCCCGGCCTCTGTCAACAATGCCGCACGGACACCCCGCCCCCGTAACAATACCGAGACCCTCCTCATCTCTTCCTCATCAGCCCGGTAGTCAAGACGACAGGCCACCACCAGTCCCGGTATCAACACCCCGCTATGGAACTCCGTCATCGCCTCCTCCGTCCCCCTTTTCTTGCCTTCCAATAATTCCTTCACCACACATCCTTCATCTGTACGCACCACCCCCTGACGCAGAGGCGGGGCGACAACGGGAAAAACAAAATGAGCAGAATACCTTGGCATGATACTTCAGGGACCGTTTACGCCGGTGGCAGGAAATCCATCCGCTAAAGGCTTAATGTCAAGCCGAATATCTCGGATATCCACCTGCTTGATATAATGCCCGTCACGGTTCTCATCATCCATCAGGAAACCCTCCAGATAACCATACAAAGGATCGGTGAGTTTCTTCGCCAGAATATACTGATGCCATTCCCCATCCTGACGCAAGGTCTGTTTCCTCCACTCGATCTTTTTCCCTTTCCCGTCAGAAAACCACACATGAATGTACGGTTTCCGGGAACCGTCATCACGATGCACCTTCACCATCAGACTGAGGGTGTACATCCCCGGACCCGGGATCTTCACCTTGAACGGGATCTTGTTGCGCTGCCCCTGTCGCGGCAAATGATACTCCCGGTCACCTACCCACAGATCATCCACCCCCATATGTTTCCTGCCCGCAGGCCCCAGCGTCTCCTCCTCAAAACTTTTCTCCTGCAATGTGCTGAGATCCTTCACCACCTCTTCGTACACTTGCACCAGTTTCTCAATACGTTCTTCATGTGTATAATGATTGATGGTCTTCCGGAGATCTTCCAGTGTATAGCCGTATTTCGCTACGATGTCCCGGTAATTGCTCAGCGAATCGGTCCCGGGAAACATCTTCCGCATAGAGGTCAGCGAAAAGATCCCGTTCGCAAGATAGATGTCTTCCAACACCGACACCAGGTCCTCTTTCGGTATGATCCGGTCCTTCTCCTCCTTGCCACGACCGCAAGAAGACAGCACCGCCAGAACCAGCAGAACAACCAAACATCTTCTCATGAAAGATCCCCTCATCATTCTCTGCCTTTACAACCCAAACCTACGAATTTCTGCCGGATCTGCCTTCACTTAAGATCGTTGAAATGCACACCCACCATGATCTCGTGTGTGCCGGAGTTGTAACGTTTGATCTCGTTGATGCCGATATCGTATGAATACCCGAAATAATATTTCCCGGCATGGATATAGCCAACAAGCAAGGCCACCGCATCGGAGGATCGCCACGAAGCTCCGAACCATACCTTTTCCTGATAGGTCACTTTCGCACTCAAATCGAGTTGTGCAGGAACCACCGCCGTCTTCTTGAAGAAGAACGAAGGTTCCACCAGCCAATCGTCGGCCGCCTGCCAGCGGTAGCCTCCCATCAGGAAAAAATGGGTGGTCAGCTTGTTCAGACCGTTCTTGCGATCGTACCACTTGAGCGAATTGGCGAACAACTGAAAGGCGGAAAAACCTGCATACCACTGATCACAATAAGCATAAACCCCCACCGAAGCATCGGGGACCACCGAAGAGTACACACTCGATGGCAGGGCCTGATCGTCAGGATCATACAAAGTGATCTTCGTACCATCGACCTTGTTTTGCAAAATACCCACCGAAAGCCCCATGGAAAGACGGATCTTCCCGGTGAGCCCCACATTGTAGGCATAGCTTCCGTACATCCCCGTACGGCTCGTGGGCCCCGTAATGTCGTTGAGGATATATCCGCCAAAGCCCATCGGCTTCTTCGCATGCGGTC